>NZ_KB899928.1 GCF_000378465.1 Elioraea tepidiphila DSM 17972 | reverse complement strand
CAGCTACGATAATGCGCTCGCCGAGACGATCCACGGCCTCTACAAGGCCGAGGTGATCCATCGGCGCGGGCCGTGGCGGAGCTTCGAGGCCGTCGAGTTCGCGACGCTGACCTGGGTCGACCGGTTCAACCATCGCCGGCTGCTGGAGCCCATCGGCAATATCCCGCCAGCCGAAGCCGAGGAACGCTACTACGCCATGCTTGACGACCAGAAACTGGCCGCGTGACTCAAACCAAACAGCCTCCAGCAAAACCGGAGCGGTTCAAGCGGCCATCCGGCCTCGCGTCTCTCGGGTCCACATCCCGAGCTTGATTCATCCCCCGCCGCGTCGCGCCAAGCCATTCTCAAACGGTCACTAAGTGGGGCGTTACCGGCTACCGCGGAGCACACACCTTCGGTACCTACTCGCGCTTTGGCAACGTCGGCACCTACTCGGGAACAACCACTCTAATGCCGCAGCACGGGATCACCGGCTACACGACGGGCGTAACTTCCGAGCGCGTGTTCACGAGGCGCGCCATCCTTCTCGTTTTCCGCCCGGCACCTGGTCCCAATCCTGTGCCGGTGTTCGAGGCGCGAGCCGTATCGGAAGGATCGTGCGGCATGCTCTCTGCGGTGGCCCCCAGCTTCGTCGCAGCGCTTTTCGAGAAGTTTCCGTCGGGCGGAAGCGGTGTGGTCGAGAAGGAGATGAAGGGCCGGTGCTGATCGACCGACTGCCGCAGCGGCTGACCCCGCATGTGCAGGTGTTCTCCGGATGTATTCGGCCCTGACGCCGCCCGGAACCGGCGTGCGGGCCGCCGGCGCTGAGGAGAAGGCGCGCCGGCCGCCTCCCAAGCCGGCGCGCCCCCGCCTCAGCCCTGCTTCGGCGCCTGCACCGCGACGAAGGCGTGACGACCCTCGCGCAGGATCCGCGCCGCAACGGAAGAGCCAGGCTCCTTCAGCGCCTCGCGCAAGGCGCTCGCCGCCGGCTCCGCATCGGCCACGTCCCGGCTGCCGACGCCCTGGATCACGTCGCCCTCGCGCAGACCGGTCTCGGAAGTGGGGCTGTCGGGGCGGACCTCCGCGACCACCGCGCCGGGTGTGCCCGGCGCGAGCTTCAACGCCTCGCGCGCCTCGTCCGTCATCGGCGCGAGGGCCGCGCCGACCCGGCCGCGCTCCTGCTGCTGCCCGGCCTCCGCAACAGCAGGACGGTCGCGCAGCTCGGCGAGCGTCACGTTCAGCTCGCGCGTCTCGCCCTCGCGGCGGACCTTCACCGGCACCGCTCTGCCCGGCCCGGCCTCGGCGATCACACGCGCCAGATCGCGCGGCGACCCGATCACCGCCGCGCCCACCGAGGTCACCACGTCGCCCGCGCGCAGGCCGGCTCTGGCAGCAGGGCTGTCCGGCTCCACCGCCGAGACCAGCGCACCGGTCTCGCGATCGAGCGTCATCGCCTTGCCTCGTCAGTGTGTCATGCGCCGGATGGCCAGGCCCAGCGCCTCACGCCGCGCGCCGGCGCACGACCTCCCGGTGGAGGATGTAGAGCCCGGACGCGATCAGGATCGCCACCCCCGCCAGCATGGTCGGGGCCGGCTGCTCATCCCAGATCAACAGTCCAACGAGCGTCGTCCAGAGGATGCCGGTGTACTCGAAGGGGGCGACGATGCTCGCCTCGCCGCGCCGATACGCTTCCGTCATCAGCAGTTGCGCCAGCGTGCTGACCAGCCCCACTCCGACCAGGGCGGCGAGTTCCAGCGGCCCAGGCGTCACCCAGGCGAACATGGTGAGCGTGCCCGCCAGCACCGTGCCGCCGATCGAGAACCAGGCGACGATCACCACGCTGCTCTCGCCGACCTCGCCCATGCGGCGGATCGCGATCATCGCCACCGCCCAGCACACCGCGCCGGACACCACGATCAAGGCCGGTCCGAGCGGCACCGCCCCGGCACCTGGGCGCAGGATCAGCAGCACGCCAAGGAAGCCGACGATCACCGCGCTCCAGCGCCGGATCCCGACCTTCTCGCCAAGCAGCGGGATCGACAGCGCGGTGAGGAACAGCGGCATGGTGAAGCCGAGCGCCGTGACCTCCGCGAGCGGCAAGGTCGCGTAGCCATAGAAGGCCGTGAACATGCCGCCGAAACCCGCGAGCGTGCGCAGCACATGCCAGCCCGGCCTGCGCGTCGCCAGCACCTTCAGCCCGCCTTCGCGCCGGATCATCGGGCTCAGCGCGATCAGCGACACGACCGAGCGGAAGAACACGATCTGGATCGTCGGGATCGCGGGGGCGACCCATTTCACCAGCGCCGCCGCCACGGCGAAGGTCGCGGCGGCCGCCACCACCGCGGCGATCGCGCGGCCGCGTCGCCGCCGGAGCGCGGCATCCTCTGACTCTTCGGCGGGCTGGGTCACGGCGGCGGGCGATTCCTCCCCGTCACCCTAGCCCGCCCCCCTTGGCCGGGCCAGCGCACAGCGGATAGGGTCGGAGGCCATGGCCGAACTCGGCATTCCCCACCATCCCGGCGTCACGATCGAGGCGATCGAAACCGTCTGGCGCGGCCGCACGGCGCTGCAACGCATCCGCTTCACCTTCCAGGGCTTCGGCGGACAGCGGATCGGCCCTGCCACCTGGGAGGTGCTGCGCCGCGGCCGCGCCGTGGCCGTCCTGCCCTACGACCCGGTCGCCGACACCGTGGTGCTGATCGAGCAGTTCCGCCTGCCCGCGCTCGCCGCCGGCATGGCGCCGGTGCTGATCGAGGCCGCGGCCGGGCTGGTCGATGACGACGAGCGCGAGGAGGAGGCCGCGCGGCGCGAGACCGAGGAGGAAACCGGCCTTGCGCTGCGCGCGCTCGAACCGGCGGGCCGGTTCCTGCTCACCCCCGGTGTCGCCGACGAGACGATCGCGGTGTTCATCGGCCGCGTCACCGCGCCTGAGGCCGGCCCCGACGGCGTGGCCGGCCATGCCGGGCTCGACCACGAGCACGAGGACATCCGGGTGCTGGTCGTGCCGGCGCTCGCCGCCTTCGCCTGGCTGGACGAAGGGCGGATCGTCAATGCCACCACCGCGATCGCACTCTACGCGCTCCAGGCGAAGCGCGCGGCGCTGCGGCAACGCTGGGCCTGACGCCGATCGCCTCGGCCGGGCCGCCATGCACGGGGCCGTATGGAAGCCGGACGGCGACCCCGGTAGGGTCGAGCGCCGTGACGAGACGAGGACATTCCCGGGCATGACCACCGAGCCGCTGTTCCGCGACGATGCCTATGCGCGCGAGACCACCGCGCGCGTCGTCTCGGCGGGCGCGGAGGGGGTCGTGCTGGACCGCACCGTGTTCTACGCCGCCTCCGGTGGCCAGCCGGGCGACACCGGCCGGATCCTGCGCGCGGACGGCCGCGCGCTCGCTGTCACCGACACGGTGAAGGGCGCGGAGGGGGCGATCCTCCACCGCCTCGCCGAGGGCGCCGCGCCACCCGCTCCCGGCGAGACCGTCACCGCCGTGATCGACTGGGACCGGCGCCACCGGCTGATGCGCATGCACACGGCGATGCACCTGCTGTGCAGCCTGATCCCCGGCGCGGCGGTCACCGGCGGCGCCATCGGCGACGGCAAGGGGCGGCTCGACTTCGACCTGCCCGAAGCACCGCCCAAGGAAGCGCTGAACGAGGGCCTCGCGGCGCTGATCGCCGCCGACCATCCCGTCACCACCGAGTGGATCACCGAGCAGGAGCTGGATGCGAATCCCGGCCTGGTGCGGACGCTGTCGGTGAAGCCGCCGCGCGGCGCCGGCCGCGTACGCCTGGTGCGGATCGGCGCCGGCGACCCGCCGGTCGATCTCCAGCCCTGCGGCGGCACGCATGTGCGCGGCACGGGCGAGATCGGCCGCATCACGGTCGGCAAGGTCGAGAACAAGGGGCGGCAGAACCGCCGCATCGCACTCGCGCTGGAGGCATGACGATGGATGACCGAGGCTACGCGAACCCCGAGGCGCTCGTCTCGGTCGAGGAACTCTCCGCCATCCTCGGCTCGCCCGAGCTCGCGGTGATCGACATCACCAAATACCTGCCGAACGAGGACAAGGACGGGTTCGCCGAGTACCGACGCGCGCATATTCCCGGCGCGCGCTATCTCGACATCGATGCGGTCGCCGACCGCTCGACGCCCCTGCCGCACATGCTGCCCCCGCCCGCGGAGTTCGCCGCCGCGATGGAGAGCCTGGGTATCTCCAACGCGACCCGCGTCGTGTTCTACGACCAGAAGGGGATGAGCTCGGCTGCGCGCGGCTGGTGGATGATGCGCGCCTTCGGCCATGACCGCGCAGCGGTGCTGGACGGCGGTCTGCCCGCCTGGATCGCCGCCGGCCATCCGACCGAGGCGGGAGAGCCGCCGCCCGCGGCCGCGTCCGCCTACGCGCCGGCGTTCCGTCCGTGGCTGGTGAAGGACATCCGCGCCGTGCTCGGCAATGTCGCCGAGCCGCACGCGGTGCTGGTCGATGCCCGGCCCGCCGCGCGCTTCCGGGGCGAGGCGCCCGAGCCGCGGCCGGGCATGCGCGGCGGGCGTGTTCCCGGCAGCACCAATCTGCCGCACCTGACGCTCCTTCAAGCCAACGCCACGTTCCGACCCGCGGCCGAGCTGCGCGCGCTGCTGAAGGAGGCCGGCGTCGACGGCTCCCGCCCCGCCATCGCCTCCTGCGGCTCGGGTGTCACGGCCTGCGCCATCGCCTTCGCCGCCCATCTCGTCGGCCTGCCCGACATCGCGGTCTATGACGGATCGTGGACGGAATGGGGCGGACGCGACGACACCCCCGTGGTCACCGGTTGAACGAAAGAGAACGATACATGCCCGACGACGCGCGCCACGCCGGCGCTCCGCACGGCTTCCGCACCCGCATGAGCCATGCCGGCCGCGCCGGCACCAAGGCGCACGGCTTCGTCAATCCGCCGGTGCATCGCGGCTCGACGGTGCTCTATGCGCGCTGCGCCGACCGCGTCGCGGCGGCCTCGAAACGCTTCGATCAGGCGCTGACCTACGGCACCCAGGGCGGGCCGAACCACCACGCGCTCGAGGACGTCATCTGCGAGATCGAGGGGGGCAGCCGCTGCCAGATCGTCGGCACCGGGCTCGCCGCCGTGACCGTGCCGCTGCTCGCGTATCTCGGCGTCGGCGATCACCTGCTGCTGCCCGACAGCGTCTATGGTCCCGCGCGCGCCTTCGCCGACACCCAGCTCAGCCGCATGGGAGTCGAGACGACCTACTACGATCCCTGCGTCGACGAGGCGGGGATGGCGTCTCTGATCCGCCCGAACACCAAGGTGGTCTATACCGAGAGCCCGGGCAGCCACACCTTCGAGGTGCAAGACATCCCGGCGATCGCGCGTGCCGCCCATGCGCGCGGCTGCAAGGTGCTGATGGACAACACCTGGGGCATCCATCACTTCCAGCCGTTCCGGCACGGCGTCGATGTCTCGATCCAGGCGCTGACGAAGTATGTCGTCGGGCACTCCGACGTGCTGCTCGGCAGCATCACCGTGAACAGCCCCGAGGACTGGACCACGATCCGCTCGACCGCGCTCGCGCACGGACATTACGCAAGCCCTGACGATTGCTGGCTCGCGCTCCGCGGTGTGCGCACCATGCCGGTGCGGCTCGCGGCGCAGCAGGAGGCCGGACTCAGGGTGGCGCGCTGGTTCGCCGCACGCCCCGAGGTGTTGCGCGTGCTGCACCCCGCCCTGCCCGGCGCACCCGGGCATGAGCTCTGGAAGCGCGACTTCACCGGTGCATGCAGCCTGTTCGGCGTGGTGTTCCGCCCGGACTATTCCGTCGAGGCGACGCATGCCTTCGTCGATGCGTTGAGCCTGTTCGGCATCGGCGCGTCCTGGGGCGGCTATGAGAGCCTCGCCCTGCCGACCACCGGCTTCGTGAAGCGCACGGCGACGGCCGGCGATCTCGGCGGTCCGGCGGTGCGGTTCCACATCGGTCTCGAGGATGTCGAGGATCTGATCGCGGATCTGGAGCGCGGCATGGCGGCCCTTGCCGGCTACCGCGAGGAGGCATCCAAGTAGCGCCGGCGTCAGCCGCAGTCGCGGCAGACGCCCTCCACCTCCACGGTCATCCGGCCCGGCGCGAAGCCCGCACGCGACGCGGCATTCGCGAGCGCGGACCGCACGGACTCGTCCTCCAGCTCCTGCACCCGGCCGCACTTGCCGCAGATCAGGAACTGCACGGTGTGCGCGTGGTCGTGGTCGTCATGGTCGTGCGGCGCGGTCGCGCTGTGACAGCCGATGAAGGCGTTCAGCCGCTCGACCTTGTGCACGAAGCCACGCTCCAGCAGGAACTCGAGCGCGCGGTAGACCGTCGGCGGCGCGGCTCCGGTGCGGCTCTCCTTCAGCCGATCGAGCAGCGCATAGGCGCCGATCGGCTGGTCGCTCTCCAGCACCAGCCCGAGCACCTGGCGACGCAGCGGCGTGAGCCGCGCGCCATGCGCCGCGCAGGCGGCATCGGCGGCGTCCAGCATCGCCTCCACCCGCTTCGGGAACCTGCCCTGCCCGCTCGGCATCGCCCGGTCGGTTACTCCGCGCTTCATGCGTTATAAGGTAACAGACTGACGCCAGGAGGTCAGCCCACGTGGCCGAACCCTACACGCCGCCACCCGAGGCCGCCCGCATCGCGCTGATCGAGGCGATCCGCTTCGACGAGCGCGGCCTCGTTCCCGCGATCGCCCAGGACGCCACGACGCACGAGGTGCTGATGATGGCCTGGATGAACCGCGAGGCGGTCGCCGAGACGCTCGCCACCGGCCGTGTTTGCTACTTCTCGCGCAGCCGCGGCGCGCTCTGGCGCAAGGGCGAAAGCTCGGGCCAGACTCAGGCGCTGGTCGATCTGCGCGTCGATTGCGACGGCGACACCGTGTTGCTGCTCGTGCACCAGCACGGCGTCGCCTGCCATACCGGACGCCAAAGCTGCTTCTTCACCGCGATCCGTGACGGTCAGGTGACGACGATCCTTGCGCCGAAGATCGATCCGGCGTCGCTCTACGGCGGACGCCACGCATGAGCGGCATTCCCGTCACCGTGCTGACCGGCTTCCTCGGCGCAGGCAAGACCACGCTGCTGAACCGCTTGCTGCGCCGGCCCGAACTCGCGCGCACCGCCGTGCTGATCAACGAGTTCGGCGAGATCGGGCTCGATCACCTGCTGGTGGAGCGCGTCGAGGGGGATGTCGTGCTGCTCTCCTCGGGCTGCCTCTGCTGCACCGTGCGCGGCGAGCTGGTCGAGAGCCTGAACCGGCTCGCCGTGCAGCGCATTGCGGGCGCGCTCGACTTCGATCGCGTGGTGATCGAGACGACCGGGCTCGCCGACCCCGCGCCGATCCTGCATACGCTGATGGGCGATCCCGGCGTGCTGCGCCACTACCGGCTGGACGGGATCGTGACCGTGGTCGATGCCGTGAACGGGTCCGCCACGCTGGATGCGCAGCCGGAGAGCGTGAAGCAGATCGCGGTCGCGGACCGCCTGGTGCTGAGCAAGAGCGATCTCGCCGCGGCGGAGGTGGTGGAGGCGCTCCGCGCCCGGCTTGCGCGTCTCAACCCCGCAGCACCGCTGATCATCGCCGAGATGGGGGATGTCGATCCCGCGCTGCTGTTTCACGCCGGGCTGTTCGATCCCGCGCGCAAGATCCCCGATGTCGCAGCGTGGCTCAATGCAGAAGCTTACGAGCACCCCCACCACGATCACGACCATGATGACCATGGGCATGACCACCCTCACGCGCACGGGCAGGATCCGCACGACGTCAACCGGCACGATGCCCGCATCCGCGCCTTCTGCCTGACCTTCGAGCAGCCGCTGCACTGGCAGGCGGTGGCGACCTGGCTGGAGATGCTGATCGTCACCCGCGGCGAGTCTCTGTTGCGCGTGAAGGGCGTGCTCGATGTGGTCGGCCAGGACCGGCCGATCGCGATCCACGGCGTGCAGCATCTGTTCCATCCGCCCGCGCCCCTGCCCGCCTGGCCCGAGGGCGAGCCGCGCCGCTCGCGCCTCGTCTTCATCGTGCGCGATCTCGACCGGGCCGTGATCGAGGAGGGCCTGCGCGCCTTCCAGCACGCGAGTGCGCAGGAGCAGGCCATACGCGCCTCCTGAGCGTTGCGGGCGCGGCCGTGGCGTCCTAAAGCGTCGGCCATGACCGCCCTGAGGCTCGTCACCGTCACCGGCGAGGCGCTGCGCCCGCATCTCGCCGATGTCGCGCGGCTGCGCATCGCCGTGTTCCGCGAGTGGCCCTACCTCTATGACGGCGATGCCGTCTACGAGGAGCGTTACCTTGCGCGCTACGCCGCCGCACCCGGGGCCGCCGTCGTGCTGGCCTTCGACGGCAAGCGCGTGGTCGGCGCTTCGACCTGTCTCCCGCTCGTCGAGGAGGGCGATACGGTGAAGGCGCCATTCCTCGCCGCCGGTTGGGATGTCGGGCGCGTGTTCTATTTCGGGGAGTCTGTGCTCCTGCCGGCATATCGTGGGCGCGGCGCCGGCGTCGGCTTCTTCACCGCGCGCGAGGCGCATGCGCGCCGCTTCCCCGGCATCGACACGGCCGCGTTCTGCGCCGTTGCGCGTGACCCGGCCGATCCGCGCAAACCGGCCGCCTACGTTCCGCTGGACGCGTTCTGGCGCAAGCGCGGCTATACACCGTCCCCCGAGCTCGCCTGCACGATGCGCTGGAAGGAGATCGGCGGGAGCGAGGAGATGCCGCACCGCCTCACCTTCTGGCTCAAGCCCCTGTCGCCGGAGGCCGCGTGATGCGGCTCGCTGCCCTCGCCTGGACCGTCGCGCGCACGCCGACGGTCGAGGGATTCGCGCAGCGGCTGGATCACGCGCTCGGCACGCTGGCCACACAGGGCGTCGATCTGGTCATGCTGCCGGAATATGCCGGCGTCGAGGTGGGGGCGGCACGCGCCGCCGGATGCGGCGCGCGGGCGGAAGTGATGGAAACCGCCGCCCTCGCGCCCGCGCTCGAAGACGCGATAGCCGCGGTCGCCGCGCATCACGGCGTGTGGCTGCTTGGCGGCTCATTGCCCGCCCAGGAGGGCGGCCGCCTGGTCAACCGCGCCACCCTGTTCGCACCCGACGGGCGCCGCGCGGTCCAGCGCAAAGGGCGCATGACACGTTTCGAGGCCGAGGAATGGGGGGTCGCGCCGGCCGGCCCGCCGGTCGCGATCGAAACGCCCTGGGGACGGCTCGGCATCGCGATCTGCTATGATGCAGAGTTTCCGCCGATCGTGCGCGCGATGGTCACGGCCGGCGCATGGCTGGTGCTCGTTCCTGCCTGCACCGACAGCAAGGCCGGCGCGACGCGCGTCACCATCTCCGCCCGCGCGCGCGCGATCGAGAACCAGTGCTTCGTGGCCGTCGCACCCATGCTTGGCGAGGCGCCGTGGTGCGAGAGCCTCGACGCCAATCATGGCCGTGCCGGCATCTACGGCCCCGCCGATCGCGGCTTCCCGGCCGACGGGATCATCGCCGAGGGCGCCGAGGATGCGCCGGGCGCGGTGATCGCCGACCTCGATCCCAGCGCGATCGAGCGCGTCCGCGAGCACGGGGCCGTGCGCAATCACCGCGACTGGCCCGACGAGCCGATCGCCTGTGCCATCATCTCCCCGTTCGCGCCGGCAGCCGCATGATCGACCGCGACCTGCTGCTGCGCGCGACCGCCGAACTGATCGCAGCGCCGAGCGAGAATCCGCCCGACGATACGCGCGCCGCGGCAATGGTGGCGGCGCGGCTGCTGAGCGCGATCCCTGGCGTCGTCGTGACCGAGCACACCAAGGAGGAGCCGATCCGCAATGTCGTCGCGGTGCGGCGCGGGGCGCGCCCGGGCAAGCGTCTCGTGCTGTCGGGCCATCTCGATACCTACCCCGCCGGCGATGCGTCGCGCTGGTCCGTGCCGCCCTTCGCCGCGACCATCCGCGGTGATCGGCTCTATGGTCGCGGCTCGGCCGACATGAAGGGGGGAATCGCCGCCGCGATCACCGCACTCGCCGCGCTCGCCCAGGAGCCCGATTTCGCCGGGGAGGTCGTGCTCGCGCTCGCCGGCGACGAGGAGAGCATGGGCACGTCCGGCACCCAGTTCCTGCTCGACACCGTGCCGATGGTACGCGGGGATGTCGCGATCGTGCCGGATGCGGGCAGTCCGGCCGTCATCCGGTTCGGCGAGAAAGGCATGGTCTGGCTCGATCTCGTCGCGGAAGGCAAGGCCGCGCACGGCGCGCATGTGCACCGCGGCGAGAACGCCGCTGAGCGGCTGATGGAAGCGCTGCGGCGTCTGCTTGCGCTGCGCGACTGGCCCGTAGAGATACCGCCGCCGATCCGGGCGGCGATCGCGGCCGCGCAACCCGTCAGCGAGCCGCTCGGCGGCGTAGGCGAGGCCGAGACGCTGACGCATGTGACCGTCAATCTCGGCATGGTTTCGGCGGGAATTTCGCCCAACCTGGTGCCGGACCGTGCCATTGCGGGCCTCGACGTCCGCCTGCCGCCGGGCACCAACACCACCGCGATCATTGCCGCTGCCCGCGCAGCGATCGCCGATCTGCCGGGCGTCGGCATGACGGTGCGGGTCGCGTGGGAACCGACCGTCACTGATCCGACGCATCCGCTGTTCACGGCGCTGCGGCGTGCGGCCACGCCGGTGCTCGGTTCCGAGCCGGTGCTGAACATGCGCGTCGGTGCGTCGGATGCGCGGCTGTTCCGCCTGGCCGGCATCCCGACCGCCGTCTTCGGACCGACACCGCACGGCATGGGCGGCGGAGACGAGTATGTGCTGATCCCGGAACTGATTGCGGTCGCCCAGGCGCTGGAGGCTGCCGCGCGCGACATCCTCGTCGGATGACGCTGCTCTACCTGGTCGCCGGCGAGCCGTCGGGCGATGTGCTCGGCGGGCGGCTGATGACCGCCCTGCGCGCGCGCCGGCCCGATCTCGCCTTCGCGGGCATCGGCGGTCCGCGCATGGCCGAGCAGGGACTCGTCTCGCTCTTCCCGATGGAGGAGCTGTCGCTGATGGGGCTCGCCGAAGTGCTGCCGAAGCTGCGCGCACTGGCTCGGCGCATGGCGGAAGCGGAGGTGGATGTGCTGCGCCGCCGACCTGCCGCGCTTGTCACGATCGATGCGCCGTCGTTCACGCTGCGTCTCGCCGCGCGCGTGCGGCCGAAGGGCGTGCACGTGATCCACTACGTCGCGCCTCAGGTCTGGGCCTGGCGGCAAGGGCGCGTACGCAAGATCGCCCGTCGGGTGGACAGGCTGCTGGCCCTCCTGCCATTCGAGCCGCCGTTCTTCGAATCAGCCGGCATCCGGACCACCTTCGTCGGCCATCCGGTGCTGGAGAGTGGGGCCGACCGCGGCGACGCGGCACGGTTTCGCGCCGTGTACGGGCTCGACCCTGGGACGAAGCTCCTCGCGGTGATGCCCGGTAGCCGCGGGGGCGAGCTCGCGCGTCACCTGCCGATCTTCACGCGCGCGACCGAACTGCTGCGTCGGCGTTTCGCAACCCTCGCACTCGCCGTCCCGACCCTGCCCCGCCTCGTCGAGTCCATCGCGAAGGCCCCTTGGCCGGTGACGCCGATCATCATCACCGAGACAGGCGACAAGTACGACGCCTGGGCCGCATCGACAGCCGCGCTCGCGAAATCCGGCACCACATCCCTGGAGCTCGCGGTCGCCGGCGCCCCGCAGGTTGTGGCCTACCGGGTGAGCCCGATCACCGCGGTAATCGTCCGGCGCCTCATCACCGTGCCGCATGCGAGCCTGGTGAACCTGCTCGCCGGGGAAACGGTGGTGCCCGAGCTGCTGCAGGAACGCTGCACACCGGAGGCGCTTGCCGACGCACTCGCTCCGCTGCTCACCGATCCGGACGCGGCCGCCGGCCAGCGGGCGGCCTTCGCCCGGGTGCTCGCCCAGCTCCGCCCGGCCGGCGGGCTCGCTCCCTCGGAGGCCGCCGCGGAAGCCGTGCTGAGCGAACTCCGCGCTCAGCGATAGAACACGGTCGGCAGGTAGAGCACGAAGCCCGGCCAGTAGGTGACGACCAGCAGCGCGCCGAACAGCGGGATCAGGAACGGTGCGATCGCCGCTGTGGTGAACTCGAACGACCGGTTCGAGATTCGCGCCAGGGTGTAGATCACCAGCCCGACCGGTGGCGTGAGCAGGCCGATCACCAGATTGAGCGTCATGATGATGCCGAACTGCACCGGATCGACACCGATCTTGGTGATCAGCGGCAGCAGGACCGGCACAAGGATGGTGATCGCCGCGATCGTCTCGAGGAAGCAGCCGACCACGAGCAGCAGCAGGTTCACCAGCAGCAGCACCAAGCTCCTGTCCTCGGTGATGGACAGCACGGCCTGGGCCACCTCCTCGCTGATCCGCGTCGTCGTGATGAGCCAGCCGAAGATGGAGGCCCCAGCGACGATCATCAGGATGATCGCGGTGGTTTCGATCGTCTCCATCGAGACGCGCACCAGCCTGTTCCAGCCGAGCGTGCGGTAGGCGACGAGGCCAAGGAAGAGCGCGTAGACCGTGGCCGCGATCGCCGCCTCGGTCGGCGTGAAGATGCCGGACTTCATCCCACCGATCAGGATTACCGGCGTCATCAGCGGCAACACGGCGCGGAATGTCGCGTGGGCGAGCCGCGTCCAGCCGAACGCGGCATCGCGCGGGAACTTCTTCAGGCGTGCCACGACCGCCACCCAGCCGAACAGGATGACCGCGATCAGCAGCCCCGGCAGGATGCCGGCCGCGAAGAGCTGGCCCACCGAGGTGTTCGCCATCACGCCATAGATCACCAGAGGCAGCGACGGCGGAATGATCGGTCCGATCACCGAGGAGGCGGCCGTGATACCGATCGAAAAATTGTCGGGATACTTGTTGTCCCGCATCGCCTTGATCTCGATCGTGCCGAGACCGCCGGCATCCGCCACCGCCGTGCCCGACATGCCGGCGAAGATGATCGAGGCGAACACGTTGACATGGCCGAGCCCCCCCTTCGCCCAGCCGACCGCGGCGATGGCGAAGTGGAAGATCCGATCGGTGATGCCGGCGCTGTTCATCAGGTTGCCGGCCATGATGAAGAACGGCACCGCGAGCAGGGGGAAGCTGTCGATTCCGTTGACCATGCGGTGCACGACGACGAGCAGCGGCAGATCGCCGGTCAGCGCGACATAGAGCAGCGACGCCCCGCCGAGCGCGACCGCGACCGGAAGGCCGATCATCAGCGCGCCAATGAAGGAGAGGAACAGCAGTGCGGTCATGAGCGCGCACCCTCGGACTCGCGCGGCTGCTCGCCGGCCCGGAACTGCATCACCGCGTACCAGGCGAACCAGATGGTCGTCAGCGCCAGCCCGAAAAACGCGACATAGTAGACAAGCCCCAGCGGCAGATCGACCACGACCATCGGCTGGTACCACATCGCCTCGGCGATGCCGAAGCAGAGCCAGGCCGCCACCGCGAAGAACATGACCGCGACCATGGACAGCACGATGCGCAGCCATCGTCGCGGGCCCGGCGGCAGCACGTAGAGCGCGAGCTCGAGCGCGATATGCGATCCCTTGCGCGCCGCCATCGCGGCACCGACGAAGGTGACGCAGATCAGCAGGTAGCGTGCGATCTCCTCGGTCCAGGCGATCGAGTCGTTCAGCACGTAGCGCGTGAAGAACTGCAGGAACACCACGCCGGCGAGCGCCCAGAAGATCGCGAAGACCACCCAATCCTCGATCCGCCAGTCGCCCGGAGGCTCGTGCAGCTCCGCATCCTCCTGCTGGTGCAGCAGCTCCTCGAAGCCGGGAGTGGCGTCGTCGTTCGCCGGCGTCTGTTTCTCAGCCACCCCTTCCCTCCATCCCTTCTGCTCCTACACTGACGGCGGCGCGCACGCGCACAACGAAGGAGGACACCTCATGGCGCGGATCGCGCGCATCGAGATCAGCCAGATCGACCTGACACCGAAGACGCCGCGCAGCGACGCGATCCAGGCCTTCACGTGCCAGGAGACGCCGATCGTCCGGATCGTCACCGACGACGGCGCCGATGGCACGGGCTACAGCTACACCATCGGTACGGGCGGGTCCTCGGTGATCGCGCTCCTGCGGGATCATTTCGCTCCACGCCTGATCGGCCGCGATCCGGATGCGATCGAGGCGATCTGGCAGGACCTGTTCTGGCACACCCACGCGCTCTCGGTCGGTCCGCTGACCGCGCTCGCCCTCGCCGCGGTCGACTCCGCGCTCTGGGACCTGCGCGGGCGGCGGCTCGGCCTGCCGCTGCATCGCCTCGCCGGCGGGGCGAAGGACAGGATCCCAGTCTATGACACCGAGTGCGGCTGGCTGCATGTCGAGACGGCGCAGCTGGTCGCGGACGCCGAGGCGCTGGTCGGCAAGGGCTTCCGCGGCGTGAAGGTGAAGGTCGGCAAGCCGCACCTGCGCGAGGATGTCGCGCGGCTCGAAGCCGTCCGCCGCGTCATTGGTGACGGCATCGAGCTGATGACCGACGCCAATCAGGGCTTCACGGTCAGCGAGGCGATCCGCCGCGCGGGCGCCTTCGAGGCGGCCGGGCTGGGCCTCGCCTGGTACGAGGAGCCGTTGCCGGCCGAGGATGTCGAAGGGCATGCGCGGCTCTGCGCGGCGACCACGATTCCGGTCGCGGTGGGCGAGAGCCTCTACCACCCTGCGCAGTTCCGCGACTATCTCGCGCGCAATGCCTGCCGCATCGTGCAGGTGGATGTCGCGCGCATCGGCGGGATCACACCCTGGCTCAAGGTCGCGCACATGGCCGAGGCCTTCAATGTCGCGGTCTGTCCGCACTACTTGATGGAGCTGCATCTGCCGCTCTGCTGCGCCGTGCCCAACAGTCTCTGGCTCGAGCATATCCCGCAGCTCGACGACATCATGGAGAACCGGATCGCGATCACGGGCGGCATCGCGCGTGCGAGCGAGATCCCCGGTAACGGCATTGTCTGGGATCGCGCGGCGATGGCGCGCCATCAGTGCTTCACGCCGATCGTGATCGAGCGGTAGGGCGGCACGAGGCGGGCAGGCCGCCCGCCCCGTGGCACGACGTGTTCAGTTCGTCCGCGCACCGAGCGCCATGAACCGGTCGTAGTGCTCGCGTGTCCAGCCGGCTCCCGCCGAGGCGTCGTTGTGCAGCGGCGCGGCGGCGGCGCGGAAGGCGGCGAGATCCGGTCGGACCACCGTCTTGCCCTGCTGTTCGAACCAGGCCGGAAGCGTCTCCTCCGAGGTCCGGATGGCGTAGGTTGCGCGCGCGGCGGCCTCGCGCCAGACCTGCTCGAACGTGGCCTTGTCGGCCGCGCTCAGCCTGCGCCAGAGCTGCCCGCCCGCGATCGTCAGCAGGTTGTCGACGATATGCGAGGTGAGGTTGATGTGGCTCTGCACCTCGTAGAACTTCTTCGCCTGGATGGTCGGCAGCGGGTTCTCCTGCCCGTCCACCGTGCCGTTCTGCAACGCCAGATACACCTCGGCGAACGCGATCGGCGTGGCGTTGGCGCCCACAGCGCGCGCGAACATCAGGAACAGCGGGGCCTGCGGCACACGGAGCTTCATCCCGCGCATGTCCTCCGGACGGTTGATCGCCCGGTTCGCCGTCACGTGCCGCGCGCCGTAATAGGTCAGCGCGAGAATCCTGTGGCCGGTTGCGCGATCATAGCCGGCGGCGAGCTCCTTGAAGAGGTCGCTGTCGCGATACGCGAGCCAGTGGTCGAAGTCGCGGAAGATGAAGGGTGCATTGCTGATCGCGATCGGCCGGAAGCGCGAGCCCGCGAAGGCCGTGCCGGTGTAGATCATGTCGATCGTGCCAAGGGTCAGCGCCTCGTTGATCGCCGGCTCGTTCCCCAGCGCCGAGGCCGGGAACACCTCGATCCGCCAGCGGTTGTTCGTCCGCCTGGCGATCTCCTCGGCCGCCCACAGCGCCTCGGTGTGGTAGGGCTCGTTCACTTCATACACGTGCGCGAAGCGCAGCCGCGTCTGCGCATCCGCCGAAAGCGCCACCGTGGTGGCGAAGGCGGCTGCGAGCGCGGCAGCGGTGAAGCGGATCATCATTCCTCCCATCCGGTTTTCCGACCGGGTCCGACCTGATGTATCAGTTCCCTTAGCCGGATCAAAGGCTGGGACGCAAGGGCGGGGCAGCCTGATGGCCACCCCGCGCCAAGCCTCACATCTCAGTTGGTACGCGCGCCGAGCGCCTGAAGCCGGTCGTACTGCTCGCGCGTCCAGCCTGCACCGGCGGCCTGGTCGTTGTGCAGCGGGATCGCCGCCTCGCGGAACGCCGCGCGGTCGGGCACGATCACCGTCTTGCCTTGGGCGCGGAACCAGTCGGGCAGCGTCTCCTCCGCCGTACGGATCGCGAAGGTTGCGCGGTTGGCGGCCTCACGCCAAACCTCCTCGAATACGGCCCGATCCGCCGCGCTCAGCCGGCGCCAGAGCTGCCCGCCCGCGATCGTCAGCAGACTCTCCGAGATGTGGCCAGTCAGGATGATATGGCTCTGCACCTCGTAGAACTTCTTCGCCTGGATGGTCGGCAGCGGGTTCTCCTGTCCGTCCACCGTGCCGTTCTGCAACGCCAGGTACACCTCGGCGAAGGCGATCGGCGTGGCATTCGCGCCGACCGACCGGGCGAACATGAGATAGAGCGGCGCCTGCGGCACGCGCAGCTTCATCCCCCGCATGTCTTCCGGCCGGTTGATCGCCCGGTTCGCCGTCACGTGCCGCGCGCCGTAATACGTCAGCGCCAGCGTCTTGTGCCCGGTCGCGCGGTCATAGCCGGCCATCATCTCCTTCAGGAGTTCGCTGTTGCGATAGGCGAGCCAGTGGTCGAAGTCGCGGAACACATAGGGCGCATTGCTGATCGCGATCGGCCGGAAACGCGAGCCCGCGAAGGCCGTGCCGGTATAGATCATGTCGATCGTGCCAAGGGTCAGCGCCTCGTTGATCGCCGGTTCGTTGCCCAGTGCCGAGGCCGGAAACACCTCGATCCGCCAGCGGTTGTTCGTCCGCTTGGCGATCTCCTCGGCCGCCCACAGCGCCTCGGTGTGATAGGGCTCGTTCACTTCATACACGTGCGCGAAGCGCAGCCGCGTCTGGGCATCCGCCGGCAGCGCCACCGTGGTGGCGAAGGCGGCCAGGGCCGCCGCAAGCACGTATCGCCTCATCGATCGTCTCCTTCCCTCCCCGCTTCCCGGAGCGCCCGGCGCGGTCGCCGGGGGAGGATGGTCAACCCTGGGGCAGTGCGCAATAAGGTATTCACCGGAGGAGACCGTCATGCCCACGCCCCCGCTCACCATCCGTCTGCACCCGGAGGACGGCGTCGTCATCGCGCGCGCCGACGTACTGCCGGGCACGCCCATCCCCGGAGAGGGCGTGACGACCACCACCCGCATCCCGCCGGGCCACAAGATCGCCGTACGCCCGCACGCCGAAGGCGAGCCCGTGCGCCGCTACGGCCAGATCATCGGCGTCGCGACGCGGCCGATCGCGCCCGGCGAGCACGTGCACAGCCACAATCTGGGCATGGGCGAGCACAGCCGCGACTACGCCTTCGGCGTGGAAGCGAGGCCGACCGCCCTTATCGACCCGCCCGCCACGTTCCAGGGCATTCTGCGCGCCGACGGCCGGGTCGCCACACGCAACTACATCGGCGTGCTCACCACCGTGAACTGCTCCGCCACCGTTGCCCAGTACGTCGCCGACGCGTTCCGCCGCAACCCGTTCAGCAACCACGACCCCCTCGCTGACTACCCGCACGTGGATGGCGTGGTGGCGCTCACCCACAAGACAGGCTGCGGCATGAGCGACCTCGAACCGCTGCGCCTGCTCCGCCGCACCCTCGCCGGCTACGCCACCCACCCCAACTTCGCCGCGATCATCGTGCTCGGCCTCGGCTGCGAGGTGAACCAGATCCCCGGGCTGATGGAGTCCGAAGGGCTGGACGGCAAGCCGCGCGTCCGTGCAATGACGATCCAATCGACCGGCGGCACGGCGAAGACCGTCGCCAAGGGGGTGGACTTCGTCCGCGAGGTCCTCGCGGACGCCAACGCCGTCACGCGCACGACCGTGCCGGCGAGCCATCTTTGTGTCGCCCTGCAATGCGGCGGCTCGGACGGCTACTCCGGCATCACCGCCAACCCCGCGCTCGGGGCGGCCTCCGACCTCGTCGTGCGCAACGGCGGCACAGTCATCCTCAGCGAGACACCCGAGACCTATGGCGCTGAACACCTGCTCACCCGCCGCGCGGTCAGCGAGAAGGTCGGCCGCAAGCTTGTCGACCTGATGGCCTGGTGGGAGGACTACACGCGCCGCAATGGCGGCGAACTCGACGACAATCCCTCCCCCGGCAACAAAGCGGGTGGGCTCACCACGATCCTGGAGAAGTCGCTCGGCGCGATGGCCAAGGCCGGAACGACCAATCTGGTGGACGTGTACAAATACGCCGAGAAGGTCACCGCCAAGGGGTTCGTGTTCATGGATACGCCCGGCTACGACCCCGTGTCGATCACGGGTCAGGTGGCGGGCGGCGCCAACCTCGTCTGCTTCACCACTGGCCGCGGCTCCGTCTATGGCTGCAAGCCCGCGCCGTCGATGAAGCTCGCCACCAACACCTCGATGTACCGCCGCATGGAGGACGACATGGACATCAACTGCGGCACCGTGCTGGACGGCGACGAGAGCGTTGCCGAATGCGGCGAGCGCATCTTCCGGCGGATGCTTGAGGTGGCATCAGGCAGCCGGACCAAGAGCGAGCAATGGGGGTTCGGCGCCGAGGAGTTCGCACCCTGGGTGCAGGGCGCGACGATGTAAAGAAACGGCGGGGGAAGGGGCCATTGGCCCCTTCCCCTCGACCCCAACCCCTCTTTATGCCGCCACCGTCCGCTGACGCTGCTCGCCCAACCCCGCGATCCAGACGCGCATCTGCTGGCCGGGGCGCAGATAGACAGGCTCCGGCTTCTTGCCCATGCCCACACCCGGCGGCGTGCCCGTGGTGATGATGTCGCCCGGCATCAGCGTCATGAAGCGCGATACGTAGCTCACCAGGTGCCGCACGCCGAAGATCATCGTCTTCGTGTTCCCGTGCTGCATGACCTGCCCGTCCACGTCCAAGCCCATGTCGAGGTTCTGCGGATCGGGCACCTCGTCCTTCGTCACCAACCACGGCCCAACGGGGCCGAAGGTCTCGTGCCCCTTGCCCTTGTCCCAGGTGCCGCCACGCTCGATCTGGAACTCGCGCTCGCTCACGTCGTTCACCACGCAGTACCCGGCGACGTGGTCGAGCGCCGACGCCTCGTCCACATACTTCGCGCGCGAACCGATCACCACGCCAAGCTCGACCTCCCAGTCGGTCTTCACCGAGCTGCGCGGAATCTCGACATCGTCGTTCGGCCCGTTCAGCGCCGTCAGCGCCTTGATGAAGATGATCGGCTCCTTCGGGATCGGCGCACCCGTCTCCGCCGCATGGTCCGCGTAGTTCAGCCCGATGCAGATGAAGTTGCGCGTACCGGTGAACGGCACGCCAAGCCGCGGGCTGCCCTCCACCCTCGGCAGCGCGCCGACATTCACCGCCGCGAGCCGCGCGAGCCCCGCCGGCGACAGCTCCTCGGGCCCGATCTCCTCGACGATTCCGGAGAGATCGCGCAACGCCCCCTCGGCATCCAGAATCCCCGGCTTCTCCAACCCCTTCGGGCCCCAGCGCAGCAGCTTCATCCGATCCGTTTCCTTCTCACACTCAGAGGGTCCAGCCGCCGTCGATCACGATCGACTGGCCGGTGACGAACGCGCTCTCATCGCTCGCGAGATAGACCGCGAGCGCCGCGATCTCCTCCGGCGTGCCGAGCCGACCCATCGCCTGGCGCGCGATGAACGCCGCACGCGCCGCATCGACACTGCCCGCCTCGCCCGCGTTCGCCGCGATCCGGTCCTGCAACGACGGCGTCTCGACCGTGCCCGGGCAGATCGCGTTCGCGCGCACGCCACGCTTGACGTAGTCGGCCGCGACGCTCCTGACGAAACCGATCAGCGCAGCCTTGGTCACGCCATAGACGAACCGATTGGGCGCGCCCTTGATCGAGGACGCGGCCGAGGACATCACGATGATGCTGCCGCTGCCCTTCGCCAGCATCGCCGGCAGGAACGCCTTGGTCACGCGGAACGCGCTGCGCACGTTCAGATCCAGCGCGAAGGACCACTCCTCCTCCGTGCACGTCTCGATCGTGTTCTGGTGCACGAATCCCGCGCAGTTGAACAGGACGTCCACCGCACCCGCATCCTTCGCCGCCGCCGCGATCGCGGCCGGGTCGAGCACGTCCAGCCGGCGGGTGCGGATGCCCTTGCCGGCAAGCGAGGCGAGCCCCGCCTCGTTGACGTCGGTCGCGATCACCTCCGCGCCCTCGGCCGCGAAGGCGAGCGCGGTCGCCCGCCCGATGCCCTGCGCCGCCGCCGTCACGAATGCGCGCTTGCCCTGAAGCCGTCCGGCCATCCGTTCCTCCCCTGCGCTGCGGCGCGCATCCTTGCCGCGCGCCCTGCTGCCGACAAGGGGGGTCAGGCGAGGCGTGCCGCACCGGCGGCCGACAGCCACGCGATCCGGCCGCTCACCAGCGTGCCGACGACCTCGGGTCCGGCAGGTGCAGTGTCATCGATCAGGAGAAGATCGGCGCGCAACCCCGCCGCTATCCGGCCGCGATCCGCAAGCCCCGCGGCAGCGGCGGGATTGGCGGAGACGATCGCCCAGGCCTCCGGCAGCGAGCAGGCGCCGCGCGCGGCCAGTGCGAAGGCGGCATGGCGCATTGCCGGGTAGAAGTAGTCGGAGGCGAGCACGTCCGCCGCGCCAGCGCGCACCATCGCCTCGGCCGAGTGCCAGCCGAGATGGCTGCCGCCGCGGACCACGTTGGGACAGCCCATTACCACATGCTCGTCAGCCGCACGTGCCGCGAGCCCCGTCTCCTCGTTCATCGGAAACTCGCAGATGGTGCAGCCGAGCGCACGCCAGCGCGCGCGTGTCTCCGGCGACGCATCGTCATGGCTCGCCATCACCAGTCCCGCGTCGCGGGCGAGAGCCGCGGCCGTCGCCACAAACGGTTCGACCTCGTCAGCGCGCGCCAGCATTGCCTTGGCAAGCGCCAGCACCTCCGGCCCCGTCACCTTCGCGCGGTCGGCGTAGCGCGAGGCGCGTGCGGGGTCGGCGGCGCGCCGGGCAATCTCCGCCGTATGGTCGTTGAACGCGAGCAGGTGCACAGCCCCCGCGTCGATCGCCGCCTCGGCCGAAGGCCACTGGTCCATCGCGTAGGTCTCGAGCCGCAGATGGATGCGGTGATCGGCGCCGAGACGTCCCGCCAGCGCCTGCCACGCCGCGACCATGGACCGGAATGCGGTCTCGCTGCGCAGCCCGGGCTCCCATGACAGCGTCACGCCGTGGAACGCCGTGGTGATGCCGTTGGCGAGCAGCTGCGCGTCGGTGTCGATCAGCGCGAGATCGTGGCGGAAATCCACGCCTGGCCGGGGCTGTACCTGGCGCTCGAACGCATCGCCGTGGATGTCCACCAGGCCGGGTGCAAGCAGCAATCCGTCCGCGCGCAGCTCGCGAGCGCCCTTCGGCGCATCCACACCGATCGCCGCGATCATGCCGTCGCGGATCGTCAGCGTGGTCGGCGGAGAAACGGAATCAGCGAGCAGCAGCCGCGCGCCGGCGATCTCGAGTGTTCCGGTCATGCCTCAGAATTCGAAATTGAGTTGCACCCGACCTGCAGGATAGGTCGCGACACCATATTCCACCGGCACGCCCTGCGCGTCGATATTCACCGCTTCCGTCACGATCACCGGCCGGTTGCGCGGATGGGCGAGCGCCTCGGCCTCTTCGAGGCTCGGCAGGCGCGCCGTGACGCGGGTGGAGCGCCGCGCATACTCGACGACACCGCAGGCCGCGAGCGCGCGCGTGATCGAGCCCTTGCCGTCGGCCAGCGCGTCCGGCAGGCCGGGCAGGCGTGTCTGCGGGAAGTGATGCCGCCCGAGGCTGACCGGCCGCCCATCGGCCAGCCCGAGCCGCTCCACGAGCCACAACATCCGCCCGCGCCGCAGCCGGAGCGCGGCGGCTGCCGCCTCGTCCGCCACCACCTCGGCCACGCGCAGGATGCGGCCCGAAGGCTCGCGGTTCTGCCGCGCGATCACCTCCGAGAAGCGCGTCCGGGGGCCGACCTGGTAGTCGATCACGTCCTCGGCGGCGAAGCTGCCGCGGCCCTGCTGGATCCGCACCAGCCCGCGCCGCTCCAGCTCCTCCATCGCGCGCCGCACGGTGTGGCGGTTGACCTGGAACCGCGCCGAGAGCTGCTGCTCGGTCGGCAGCCGCCCACCGGGCGGGATCCGCCCACCAGCGATCTCGGCCTCCAGCGCCTGTTCGATCTGGCGCCAGAGTGTCACACCCGCGCCACGTTCGACCGACGGCGCAGCCTCCCTGGGGGGCTCGGAGCGGTGAACGTCCATCGCATCGTCTCCATGACCGCGTGCGTCATCGGAACGTCACGCCACACGCGGCGTCATCGGCGTATTGTGGTGCAGTGTAGTTGTTGATATGTTGGGATGTCTAGATGTTCTAAGACCTCCCGCGAGCGCCACGTCACGTCATGCCCGCAGCCTTCGAGATCCAAGAACGCCAGGCCTGGATGGGCGTGCTCGCACGCGCCGATCGCACGGCGCTTGAGCGGGCGGTGGACGTGCTCGACCCGCCCGCGACATGGACACGGCTGCGCGCTCCCGAGATCGGCATGGTGATGGTGCGTGGCCGCGCCGGCGGCGATGGCGCGCAGTTCAATCTCGGCGAGATGACCGTGACGCGCTGCGCGGTCCGTCTCGCCTGCGGCACGGTCGGCCATGCCTATGTCGCTGGGCGGGATCAGCGCAAGGCCGAACTCGCCGCCGTGCTCGATGCGCTGTTGCAGACGGACGCGCATGGCCCTGCGCTCCAGGCCGGCCTGATCGCCGCGGAGTCCGCGCGCCAGCAAGCCATGCGCGAGGATGCGCTGCGCCGCGCCGCCGCGACCAAGGTCGATTTCTTCTCGATGGTGCGCATGGGATGACCGCGCTCGCCCCTGGGTTCGTGGACCCGCCGCTCGCCGCCCAGGCGGTGTTCCGCCGCCTGCTCGATGCGATGGCGCGCCCTGGCATGGTGGTGTCGCTGGAGGCGCCACCCGCGCCGCCCCCGCTCGCGCTTGCGGCCGGCGCGATCGCGCTCACGCTGTGCGATGCGGACACCGCGGTCTGGCTCGACCCGGCGCTGCGTACGGCGGAGGTGGTCGCCTGGCTCCGCTTCCATACCGGCTGCCGGATCGTGGGCGCAGCGGAAGACGCGGCCTTCGCCTTCGCAGCCGATACGGTCGCGCTGCCGTTCGATCGTCTCCCTATCGGGTCCGACGAGTTCCCCGACCGTTCCGCGACCGCCGTGGTTCAGGTCGCACGGCTCGGCGCTGGCGCTCCGCTGTGTCTCGCCGGCCCCGGCATCGAGACCACCACAAGACTGCACGTCCAAGGACTGCCAGCGGGCTTCGTCGCGTGGCGGGCGCGCAACCACGTAGCCTATCCGCGCGGTGTCGATGTCGTCCTGGTGGCCGGAACGCAGATCGCTGGCCTGCCCCGCAGCACCGCCGTGACGGAGGGCTGAGCCATGTATGTCGCGGTCAAAGGCGGGGAACGCGCGATCGCGGCGAGCCACGCCGTGCTGGCCGAGGCACGCCGCGGCGACCCGTCCGTGCCCGTGCTGGGCGTGGATCAGATCGAGCAGCAGCTCGGCCATGCGGTCGATCGCGTGATGGCCGAGGGGGCGCTGTATGACCGCACGCTGGCCGCACTCGCGATCAAGCAGGCCCAGGGCGACCTCCAGGAAGCCGCGTTCCTGCTGCGTGCCTATCGCACCACCCTGCCGCGCTTCTGCGCCAGCCTGCCGATCGACACCGCGCGCATGACGATCGCGCGGCGCATCAGCGCGACCTACAAGGATCTGCCGGGCGGACAGATCCTCGGCCCCACCTACGACTACACGCATCGCCTGCTCGATCCCGGGCTGCTCGACGACGCGCCCGTGCCGCCCGCGCCACGTGCCGCCGAGCCGGCCGATCCTGCGATGCCACGCGTGGCCGCGCTGCTCGACCAGGAGGGGCTGATCCGCCCCGAAAGCGGCGACCGCGACGCCGAACCGCCCGACCTGACACGCGATCCGCTCACCTTCCCGGCCGCGCGCGCACTCCGGCTGCAGAATCTCGCGCGCGGCGACGAGGGTTTCGTGCTCGCGATGGGCTACTCGACCCAGCGCGGCTATGGTGGTGCCCATCCCTTCGCGGGCGAGGTGCGCTACGGCACCGTCGCGGTCGAGATCGCGCCGGAGGAGCTCGGCTTCGCGATCGAGATCGGCGACATCGCCGTCACCGAATGCCAGATGGTCAACCAGTTCGCGGGCAGCCGCACCGAGAAGCCGCAATTCACCCGCGGCTACGGCCTCGCCTTCGGCCACAGCGAGCGCAAGGCCATGGGCATGGCGCTGGTCGATCGCGCGCTGATGAGCCGCGAGCTCGGCCAGGACGTCACCGCGCCGGCGCAGGACGAGGAGTTCGTGCTGAGCCACAGCGACAATGTCGAGGCCTCGGGCTTCGTCCAGCACCTGAAGCTGCCGCACTACGTGGACTTCCAGTCGGAGCTCGAACTGATCCGCCGGTTGCGCGCCGAGGCCGAGGAGCGCGTCGCCGAACCGAACCGCGAGGCTGCGGAATGAGCCTGCCCGGCTACAACTTCGCCTATCTCGACGAGCAGACCAAGCGGATGATCCGCCGCGCGCTGCTCAAGGCCGTGGCGATCCCCGGCTACCAGGTGCCGTTCGCGAGCCGCGAGATGCCACTCGCCTATGGCTGGGGCACCGGCGGGATGCAGGTGACGGCGGCCGTGATCGGCCCGGACGATGTGCTGAAGGTGATCGACCAGGGGGCCGACGACACGACGAACGCCGTCTCCATCCGCCGCTTCTTCGCGCTTACCGCCGGCGTGCGCACCACCGAACGCACGGTCGAGGCGACCATCATCCAGACCCGCCACCGCATCCCCGAGACCCCGCTTACCGCCGGGCAGATCCTCGTCTACCAGGTCCCGCAGCCGGAGCCGCTGCGCAAGCTCGAGCCGCGCGAGACCGAAACCCGCCGGATGCACGCCCTCGCCGAGTACGGGCTGATGCACGTGAAGCTCTACGAGGACATCGCGCGCCACGGCCGCATCACCCTCTCCTACGACTACCCCGTGCTGGTGAACGGCCGGCACGTGATGGCGCCCTCGCCGATTCCGTCCTTCGACAATCCCAAGATGCACCGCTCGCCGGCCTTGCAGTTGTTCGGCGCGGGGCGCGAGAAGCGCATCTACGCCGTCCCGCCCTACACCAGCGTCGAGAGCCTCGCCTTCGAGGACCATCCGTTCCATCCCTGGAAGGCGAACGCGCCCTGCGGGCTCTGCGGTGCGACCGACTCCTATCTCGACGAGGTGGTGGTGGACGATCGCGGCGGGCGCCTGTTCGTGTGCAGCGACACGGATCACTGCACCACGCGGCGCGCGGCCGGGCATCGCGGTGCCGCGGCCGGGCACGCACTCGCGGGGGCCGGCGAATGAGCGACGCCCCGCTGCTTTCCGTGCGCGAGCTCACCGTGCGGTTCGGCCGTACGCTCGCGGTCGATCGCGCCTCGTTCGAGCTCTGGCCGGGCGAGGTGCTGGCGATCGTCGGCGAGTCAGGCAGCGGCAAGACCTCGCTGCTCCGCGCGGTGCATGGCGACCTGCCGGCCGATGGCGGACGCGTTCAGTACCGTCTCGACGACGGCGCGCCGGTCGCGCTCGACGCGCTCCCCGAGCCGATGCGGCGGCAGCTCGCGCGCACGCAGTGGGGCTTCGTGCACCAGAACCCGCGCGACGGGCTGCGCATGTCGGTCTCGGCGGGCGGCAATGTCGGCGAACGGCTCATGGCGGCCGGCGCGCGCCACTGGGGCGGCATCCGCGCCGAGGCGACCGAATGGCTGCGCCGGGTGGAGATCGACCCGGCCCGGATCGACGATCCGCCGCGCACCTATTCGGGCGGCATGCAGCAGCGCTTGCAGATCGCGCGCGTGCTGGTGACACGCCCACGCCTCGTGCTGATGGACGAACCGACCGGTGGCCTCGACGTCTCGGTGCAGGCGCGCCTGCTCGACCTGATCCGACGGCTCGTGTCGGATCTCGGGCTTTCGGTCGTGATCGTGACGCATGATCTCGCGGTCGCGCGGCTGCTCGCGGACCGGATGCTGGTGATGCAGGGCGGGCGGATCGTCGAGGCGGGGCTGACCGATCAGGTGCTCGACGATCCGCAGCACCCCTACAGCCAGCTGCTCGTCTCCTCGGTGTTGCAGGCATGAACGCACCGCTGTTGACCGTCGAGGGGCTGTCGAAGGACTTCACCCTGCATCTCCAGGGCGGCGCGCGGCTGCCCGTGCTGCGCGGCGTGTCGCTGACCGTGCGCGCCGGCGAGTGCGTGGCGCTGACCGGGCCGTCGGGGGCCGGCAAGACCACGCTGATGCGGGCCCTCTATGGCAACTACCTTCCCGGCGGCGGCCGCATCCTGGTGCGGCACCACGATCGTCTGGTCGATCTCGCCGCGGCGAGCCCGCGCGAGATCGTCGCGATCCGGCGCGAGACGGTGGGCTATGTCTCGCAGTTCCTGCGCGTGATCCCGCGCGTGCCTGCCCGCGCGATCGTCGCCGAACCGCTGCGCGCGGCGGGGGTGGATGCGGCCGCCGCCGAACGCGAGGCCGAGCGCCTGCTCGCGCGGCTCAACCTGCCGGAACGGCTCTGGTCGCTGCCCCCCGCGACCTTCTCGGGCGGCGAGCAGCAGCGCGTCAACCTCGCGCGCGGCTTCGCCTTCCCCTATCCTGTGATGCTCGTGGACGAGCCGACCGCGAGCCTCGATCCGGCGAACGCCGAAGTCGCGGTCGGGCTGATCCAGGAGGCGAAATCGCGCGGCGCGGCGATCGTGGGAATCTTCCACGATGCCGATGTGCGCCGCGCGGTGGCGACACGCGAGCATCCGGTGGTCCCTCTGGCGGCGGCGGCATGAGCGGCGAGACCATCTTCACGAACGCCCGGGTGGTCACCGAAACGGAGGTGTTCGACGGCACGGTGGTGCTGCGCGGGCCCGCAATCGTCGCGGTCGAGCGGGGCCGTAGCCGGCTTGCCGCCGCGCTCGATCTCGAGGGCGACCTGCTGATCCCCGGCCTGGTCGATGTGCACACCGACAATCTCGAGAAGCACATGATGCCGCGGCCCGGCGTGCGCTGGTCCGCGCGCGCCGCCCTGCTCGCGCACGACGCGCAGGTGGCCTCGGCGGGCGTCACGACGGTGCTGGACGCGCTCTGCGTCGGCGAGGTCGAACACGCGGACCAGCGCGAGCAGATGTTCCGCGAGGGCGTGGCGGAGCTGCGCGCCCTCGCGCCGCGCGGTCTCCTGCGCGCCGAGCATCTGCTGCACCTCCGCTGCGAGCTCAGTGTCGCGACCATGCAGGAGAGCTTCGAGCCGGTGGCCGACGATCCGCTGGTGCGCATGGTCAGCCTGATGGACCACACGCCGGGCGCCGGCCAGTTCGCCGATGTCGAGCGCTACGTGAAGAGGAACGCCCGCACGCTCGGCATGACCGAGGCGGAGGCGCGCGCCTATGTCGCGCGGCGACGCGAGACGCGGGATCGTGTCCGCGATGCGAATCGCGACGCGATCCTGGCCCGTCTCGCCGGCCGCCCGATCGCGCTCGCGAGCCATGACGATCGCACCGAGGACGAGGTCGCGGCCTGGCACGCAAGCGGCGTCAGGATCAGCGAGTTCCCGGTCAGCCTGGTCGCGGCCGAGGCGGCGAAGCGGCACGGGATGGCGGTGGTGGCGGGCGGGCCGAACATCGTGCGCGGCGGCAGCCACAGCGGCAATGTCGCGGCCGCCGATCTGGTCGCGCGCGGCCTCGTCGACGTCTTCGCCTCGGACTACATCCCCTCCTCGATGCTGGCGAGTGCCCTGCTGCTGCACGATCGCCACGGCATCGCCCTGCCACGCGCGATCGCGACGATTTCGGCCGAGCCGGCGCGCATGGTCGGGCTGGATGATCGCGGCCGCATCGCGCCGGGGTTGCGTGCCGATCTCGTGCAGGTGCATCTCGCCGACGGGCATCCGCTGGTGCGCCAGGTCTGGCGCGAAGGCCGGCGCATCGCCTGATGGCCTATCGCTACGCGATCTATTGGGCGCCGCCGCGCGGCCATCCGCTCTGGCGCGAGGGCTGCGCGTGGCTTGGCCGTGACCCGGAGACAGGCGAGCGGATCGTGCCGCCGATGCCCGGCGGGATGGCCGAGCAGCAGCACGCCACGATCACCGCCGAACCTGCGCGCTACGGCTGGCATGGCACTCTCAAGCCGCCGTTCCGTCTGGCTGACGGCGAGAGCGAGGCGAGCCTCGATGCCGCGCTCCGTGCCTTCGCGGCGGCGCAGGCGCCGTTCGACGTCGGGCGGTTGGTGGTGCGTCCGCTGTCGGGATTCCTCGCGGTCGTGCCCGCCGAGCGATCGGCCCCGCTGGACGCGCTGGCCGCCGCCTGCGTCTCGACATTCGACGCGTTCCGCGCGCCACCCGAGCCGGGGGAAGTCGCACGGCGGCAGCGCGCCGGGCTGACCCCCGGACAGCAGGCGAATCTCGCGCGCTGGGGCTACCCCTATGTGATGGACGAGTTCCGCTTCCACCTGACGCTGACGGGGCGCCTGGCGATGGACGAGGCGGCGCCGCTCGGCGAGGTGCTGGCCGCGCGGTTTTCTGGCGCTCTGGCAGAGCCGATCCGCGTCGAGGAAGTTGCCCTGTATGTCGAGCCGGCGCCGGGGGCGCCGTTCATCCTCCGACGTCGCTACCGCTTCGGTTAAGTCGAGAGACGGTCTGCCTCCGTGCCGCAAGGCCAGCCGATCCAGACCGCACCGATCTGAAGGGCCGTGCCGACGAGGATCAACACCAGGCCGAGCATGCCAGGGTCGCGGCAGAGGAATTCAGCGCTCGGCACGGCGTCGTCTGCGCCCCAGCACGAGGGCTGAGGCGGCCGCGCTCGATCCCGCCGCGGTACCGCTGACGGGCGTGCCGATCCGCGAGCGCCGTCACACCACGGTGGGCCGCGTCAGCGGACCCACTCCGTCCAGAACAGCATGCGCTCGGCGTCGGTGAGATGTCCTGCGATCAGCAGCACGACGGCGACCATCGCCACGAGAAGGACGAGCGCAAGCGCGAGGACCAAAGACCGGGCGAGCCACCGGCCGAGCCGCATCATGGCTCGGTCCTCCCGGTCACGGCGCACGCCGATGCGGGTGCGCGCGCGCCGTTGCCGTCAACGTCGGCCTGAGGCATCGGAGCACCCCGGCGATGATCGTGCCGAGGACTGTTCCGATCCCGTTGGACATGCTGACGGGATCGCCCGACCATCGGGCCTCGGAGCGCCTGGACCAGCGAGCGCAGCGGATCAGGCCGTCCGACGGCCCTCGCATCGGTCGGCGCAGGAGCGGCCATGCGGCCGGCCGGCGCGAGAGCCAAAACGGTTACGCAATGGACGTGAACCATGCCGCGCAGCTTGGCATGTGCCCCCGTCAGGATCGGGCATGGTCAGCCTGCCGAGATGGCCCGTGCGAACGTTTCGCGCGATGCGCGAGCAGCGCTGCGCTGGTCGCACGCAATGCGCGACGTGGCGGAGCGGCGGGACAAGGACGGTGGCGGACGTGGGTGGTGGGCGCACAAGGACTCGAACCTTGGACCCGCTGATTAAGAGTCAGCTGCTCTACCAACTGAGCTATGCGCCCGCCCAAGGCGCGCGGCTATAGCAAAGCGCCCCCGGCCTGTCGACCCCGGGCCTACGCCTCCGCCTGCTCGCCCTCGATCTCCACCGCCCGGTGGACGTGCACGCTCATCAGCACGCCGAAGCCGATCAGCACCGTGATCATGGCTGACCCGCCATGGCTGACCAGCGGCAGCGGCACCCCACCGACCGGGATCATCCCCATCACCATGGCGATGTTGACGAACACGTAGAGCGCGAAATTGACCGTGATCCCGGCCGCCACCAGCCGGCCGAATTGGTGCCGGCAGGCGAGCGCGATCGCGAGCCCGTAGAACACCACCAGCAGGATCAGCGCCATCACCGAGGCCGCGCCCACGAACCCCCACTCCTCCGCCAGCATGGTGAAGATGAAGTCTGTCTGCTTCTCCGGCAGGAAGTTCAGCTGGCTCTGGGTGCCCTGGCCGAAGCCACGGCCGAACATGCCGCCCGCCCCGAGCGCGATCTTCGACTGGATCACGTGGTAGCCCGCGCCGAGCGGGTCGCTCTCGGGGTCGAGGAAGGTCAGGATGCGCTGGCGCTGATAGTCGTGCAGCCGGTCATAGACGATCGGCGCGGCGACCGCCGCCGCCCCGATCACGGCGGCGAATTTCCACCAGCGCACGCCGGCGGCAAAGAACACCGCCCCACCCACCACCAGCGTGATCACCGCATTGCCGAGATTGGGCTGCTTCAGCACCAGCCCGGCCGGGATCAGGATCGCGATCAGCGGCGGGATCAGGAACAGCGGGTTGCCCACACGCTCGAGGCTCGCGCGGTGGAACCAGCGCGCGAGCGCGATCACCAGCAGGATCTTCATCAGCTCGGAGGGCTGGAGCTGGAACCCGCCGAGGTCGAGCCAGCGCTGCGCCCCCTTGCCCACCTGGCCGTGCAACGCGACCAGCACCAGGAGGCCGATGCCGACCAGATAGAGCGGCCAGGCGAGACGCAGGATGATGCGGATATCGACCATGGCGATGCCGATCATCATCAGCACGCCGAAGCCGAAGCGCAGCCCGTGGCGGAATGCCCAGGGTTCGGGGTTCAGCCCGGCCGCGGAGTAGAGCATCGCGTAGCCGACGCCCGCCATCAGCCCGAGCAGCAGCACGAAGGTCCAGCTGACGGAGCCGAGCTTCTCCGTCAGCGTCATGCCCCGCTCGCGCGAGAGGCGCCGCTCGATCATCGCTCGCGCCGCTCCGCCGCCGCGACCTGCAGCGATGGCGCGGGGGCGCTGTCGCGCCGGGCCGGGTCGCGCAAGAGCGTCTCGGCCATGATGTCGCGCGCCACCGGCGCGGCCGCGGCCGAGCCGCCGCCGCCATGCTCGATGATCACCGCGCAGGCATAGACGGGATTCTCGACCGGGGCGAAGCCGACGAACAGCGCGTGGTGGCGCCACTCATAGGGCAGGTCCTGCTGGCGGCGCAGGCCGCGCTCGCGCTCGGCCATGGTGATGCGCCGCACCTGGGTGGTGCCGGTCTTGCCGCCCATCGACGCCCCCACCTCGGGCGGCAGACGGCTCGCCCAGGCGGTGCCGCCGCGCTCGTTCACCACCCCGCCCATGGCGTCGCGCATCAGCTTCAGATGCGCCTCGGGGATGCCGACCATGGGCCAGTCCTCGGGCCGCGCGCCGCGCACGAGCTGCCCGCCGATCGCGCGCGTCAGGTGCGGCTCGATCGCCCGCCCGCCATTCACCATCCGCGCCGTCATCACCGCGAGCTGCAACGGCGTGGTCTGGATGAAGCCCTGGCCGATGCCGTGCACCAACGTCTCGCCCTGCTGCCAGGGCACACCCTGCGTCGCGCGCTTCCAGGCGCGTGTCGGCACCAGCCCAGGGCGCGCGCCGGGCAGCTCGATCGCCGGCTCGACGCCCAGGCCGAAGCGGTTGGACATGGCCGCGATCCGATCGATCCCGGTGCGTTTGGCGGCCTCGTAGAAGTAGCAGTCGCAGGACTGCTTGATCGCCTCGCGCATGTCGAGCCAGCCATGGCCGCCGCGCCGCCAGCAGTGGAACTTGGCATCGCCGAGTTCGGTCAGCCCGGCGCAGAAGATGCGCTCCCCCGGGCTCACCACGCGCGCCTCCAGGGCCGCAAGGGCGACAACCATCTTGAAGGTGGAGCCGGGCGCGTACAGCCCGGCGATCGCCTTGTTGATCAGGGGCGCGCGGCGGTTGGTGGTCCATTCGCGCCACTGCGCGGCAGAGACGCCGCTGTCGAACAGCGAGGGGTCGAAGGAGGGCGAGGAGACCATCGCCATCACCTCGCCGTTGCGCGCGTCCAGCACCACGGCGGCGGCACTCTCCTCGGCGATGCGCTCGGCGGCGAATTGCTGCAATCCGGCATCGAGACTGGTCGTGACGTCCTGGCCGGGGGTGCCCTCCTCGCGCGCGAGTTCGCGGATCACGCGCCCGACCGCGTTCACCTCCAGCCGGACCGTGCCCGCCCGTCCGCGCAGCGCCCGGTCATGCGCGCGTTCCAGCCCGGCACGGCCGACGCGGATGCCCGGCAGTTCCAGCATCGGATCGCCGTCGAGGTCGGCCTCGGCCGGCGGGGCGACATAGCCGATCACGTGCGCGAAGGCCTCGCCGCCGGGGTAGATCCGGCTCTGGCCGACATCGGTCAGGATGCCCGGCAGATCGGGCGCGTTCACCTCCAGCCGCGCCATCTCCTCCCAGGCCAGGTAGTCGCGCACCACCACGGGGACGAACCGCCGGCGCCGGCGGAGTTCGCGCTCGATGCGGGCGCGATCGGCCTCGGTCAGCGGCACGATCTCGGAGAACGTGGCCAGGGTGGCGCCGACATCGTCGGTGCGCTCGGCCACCAGCATCGCCCGCCAGTTCAGACGGTTCGCGGCGATCGGCTCGCCGAAGCGGTCGAGCAGCCGGCCGCGCGGCGGCGGGATCAGCCGCACGCTGATGCGGTTCTCGTCGGCGAGGGTGCGGAAACGTTCCCCCTCGACCACCTGGAGCTGGTAGAGCCGTGCCCCGAGCGCGCCCATGACCGCCGCCTTGGCCGCACCGACCAGCAGGATCCGGCGGGTGAAGACGGCGCGCTTGCCCTGTTCGCGGCGCATGGCGCGGCCTCACTCGGCGGCGGCGAGACCGCGCTCGACCCGGACGAACAGCCAGGAGAGCGCGGGATAGACGGCGACCGTCAGCGCGAGTTCGTAGAGCGCGGGTTCGACCGGCAGCAGGCGGAACAGCAGCAGGGCCCGCAGCACCCAGCCGAGGCCCAGCACGGCGGTCGCCATCAGGGCGAACACGACCCACACCAGCAGGAAGGACTGGCGCGTCAGCACCCGCCGCTGGGTCAGCACCGCCGCATGCAGGAGCAGCAGCAGCAAGGGGTGGAGCCCGAGCGGGGCCCCTGTCAGCAGGTCGGAGAGCACGCCGATCGCGAACACCGCAAGCGGCGGCATCAGGCCCGGGCGGTAGAGCGTCCAGAAATACACCGCCGCCAGCGCCGGAACCGGCATCACGCCGTGCTGGGCCGGCAGGCCGATGGGGATCCCCATCGCCAGCACCAGCGCGACCGTCAGCGCTCCCGGGGCGACATCGCGCGCCACCTGGTCGAGCATCTGCCAGAAGCCGCGCGGGCGCGGCGGGCGGGCGACCGGGCTAGCCATCGCCACGCCGGCGCGGCCGCTCGGGGCGCGTCACCTGCTCCGGCGGCAGGATGCCCGAAAGGCCGAAATCGTGCAGGCGGACGAACTCCAGCCGGTCCAGATCGGCGAACAGCTCGACCTCGAGCACGCCGCCGCGGCCCTCGCGCACGATCCCGACCGGCAGCCCGGCCGGAAAGGCGCCGGCCTCGGAGGCGGTGACGATCCGCTCCCCGGGCAGGGGCGCCTCCCCCTCGGTCCAGTGCTGCAGGCGCGGACGTGGCGCGTTGGTGCCGGCAAGGATGGCGCGGGTGCGGGTGCGTTCCACCTGCACGGGGATGCGCGAGTTGATGTCGGTCGCGAGCAGCAGCCGCGCCGACCGCCCTCCCACCTCGGTGATGCGCCCGACCAGACCCGACCGGTCGAGCGCCACTTGGCCCTTGCGGACCGAATGCTGGGGCCCGATCGCCAGCAGCGCCGAGCGGGCATAGGCACCGCCGAGATCGGCGACGACCCGGACGGTGGTGAACTGCGGCGTGGGCTCGGCCGGGGCGTGCAGGACATCGCGCAGCGCGAGGTTCTCCGCCTCCAGGGCCAGGGCGACGTCGCGCCAGCGCCGCAGCCGCTCGTTCTCCTCGCGCAGCCGGGCGTTCTCGCTGTGCAGATAGATCAGGTTGCGGACCTCTGCGGCCGCGTCGCGTACCGTGCCCACGGGTCGGGAGAGCGCGCCATAGACCGGCACCAGCAGGTCGGCCAGCGCCGCACGGGCGCGCTCGGCAAGCACCGTGTCGGCCTTGCCGAGCAGCATCAGCCCGAAGCTCGCCGCGATCAGCACCGGCAGGACCAGCCGCGCGATCGCCTGGCGTAGCGGCACGCTGAGACGGATCACCCGAGTACCACCCCTCGCCTGCCCGTTTCCTGCCCTGCCAGCCTACAGGAGAATGCCGAAGACTCAGTACATCGACGACAGCACGTTGCGCAGTTTCTTCATCTCCTCGAGCGCGCGGCCCGTGCCGAGCGCGACACAGGAGAGCGCCTCCTCGGCGACCAGCACCGGCAGGCCCGTGGCCATGCGCAGCACGGTGTCGAGTCGGTGCAGCAGCGCGCCGCCGCCCGTCAGCACGATGCCCTTGTCGACGATGTCGGCGGCGAGCTCGGGGGGTGTGTTCTCGAGCGCCACCTTCACCGCCTCGACGATCGCGCTGACCGGCTCGGAGAGGCTCTCGGCGATCTGGCGCTGGCTGACCACCACCTCGCGCGGCACGCCGTTCATCAGATCCCGGCCCTTCACCTCGCGCAGCGGGCCGTCGTCCATGTCGTCGGGCGGGCAGGCCGCGCCGATCTCGATCTTGATCCGCTCGGCCGAGGATTCGCCGATCAGCAGGTTATGGTTGCGGCGGATGTAGGAGATGATGGCCTCGTCCATCTTGTCGCCGCCGACCCGCACCGAACGCGAGTAGACGATGCCGCCGAGCGAGATCACGGCGACCTCGGTGGTGCCGCCGCCGATATCCACCACCATCGAGCCCGAGGGCTCGGTAACCGGCAGGCCGGCGCCGATCGCGGCCGCCATCGGCTCCTCGATCAGATAGACCCGCCGGGCACCGGCCGACTCGGCGCTCTCCTGGATCGCGCGGCGCTCGACCGCGGTGGAGCCGGAGGGCACGCAGACGATGATCATCGGCGAGGCGAAGCTGCGCCGGTTGTGCACCTTGCGGATGAAGTGCTTGATCATCTCCTCGGCGACCTCGAAGTCGGCGATCACGCCGTCGCGCAGCGGCCGGATCGCCTGGATGTTGCCGGGGGTGCGGCCCAGCATCTGCTTGGCCTCCTCGCCGACCGCGAGCACCTGCTTGCGTCCGCGCACATCCGCGATCGCCACCACGGAGGGCTCGTCGAGCACGATCCCCCGCCCCTTCACATAGACCAGCGTATTGGCCGTCCCGAGATCGATCGCCATGTCGGCGGACAGGATCCCGAGCAGTCGCGACAGCATCGATGGAGTGACCTTCCTTGAGGACCCGGACGGTCCGTTGACCCTTGCGTGCGGTGGTATGGGGGGCCGACCGGGCGCATCGGTTTACGGCGGCGGCGGGGACTGCTCAACCGCTGATTCGACCGGACCGGACCCCACCGAAGATTCTCAGGGAACACAATAGGCCGGCCAGCGTTAACGGATCAGTGCCTTGCAACGGAGGAGACCGAGCGATGCGATCGATCACCCTTGCTGCCGCGGCCGTCGCGATGCTGGGCCTCGCGGCCTGCGGCAATACCCCTGGCGACCGTGCCCTGTCGGGCGGCGCGCTGGGTGCCGCGGGCGGAGCCGCGATCGGCGGCCTGACGGGCGGTAGCATGCTCGGCGGCGCGGTGATCGGCGGTGCGGCAGGTGCCGCGGCCGGCGCGCTGACCTCGCCGCGCGATGTGAATCTCGGCCGGCCGGCCTGGCGCTGAGGCGTCGGGACGCCCCCTCCTTCCAGGGGTGCGACCTTCGGGTCGCACCCCTTTTCCGTTCCAGCCCGCTGCCTGTGTCGGCCTTGCGCCGGGCATCAGAAAGGGGCCGGCCCGCAGCGGCGGACCGGCCCCGCGTCGAGTCGGCCGTCAGGCGCCGACGACCTGCACGAGCAGCGAGACCAAGAACAGCACCAGGAAGATCGTGAACAGCACCTTGGCGATGCCGGCTGCGGTCGAGGCGACGCCGCCGAAGCCGAGAATGCCGGCGATCAGCGCGACAACAAGGAAAATCAAGGTCCAGGTGAGCATGCGCGGCTCCTTTCGTTGTCTCTCTTCAACGTGACAGCGGGGCCCGGGTTTCCCCGAGCCCCGCCGTCCCGGCTCCGCCGATCGGCCTCAGAGCCGCGCGCGCCACGCCTTCACCTGGCGCTCCGCCTCCTCGCGCGCGATGCCGTAGCGCTCCTGGATCCTGCCGATGAGCTGGTCCTGCCGCCCCTCGATCAAGGCGAGGTCGTCGTCGGTCAGCTTGCCCCACTGCACCTTGGCCTTGCCGACCAGCTGCTTCCAGTTGCCGGCGATGATGTCCTTGTTCATCACACTCTCCTTCGACCGATGGCCGTCCGACACCGCCAGTGCGGCACCTGTCGGGTCAACGGGCCCGCGAAGGAGGGGTTCCCGCCGGGGCTCAGCCGAGCCGGAGCCCGCCGGTGACGGCCTGATAGGTGGCGATCGCCAGGGTCATCGGGTCGAACGGCTTGGTGATCACGAAGGCGGGCTCCACCGCCTCGCCGGTGAGCAGACGCTCCGGGTAGGCGGTGACGAAGATCACCGGCACCGTCATCTCGCGCAGGATCTCCGCGACCGCGCTCTTGCCGTCCCCGCCCATGCCGAGATTGATGTCGGCGAGGATCAACGTGGGGTTGAGACTGCGCGCCAGCGCGATCGCCTCGGCCTGGGTCGCGGCGATGCCGGCCACGCGATGGCCACATGCGGCCACTAGTTGGCCGAGGTCCATGGCGATGATCGGCTCATCCTCGATGATCAGCACATCCGCCGCGGCCGCCTCGCGCAGGCGTTCGCGCGCGGCCGAAGCGATCTCGGCCACCTCGGCGCGCGAGCGGCCCAGCACGGCCCCCGCCTGGTCGGGGGAGAGCCCCTCGAGCGCGGTGAGCAGCAGCACCTGGCGGTCGAGCACGCCGAGGCCCCCGGGGGCGACCGGCGTATCGGGCACCCGCTCCGACACCGCGCGGTACAGCGCCAGCATCACGGCCGCGCCATCGCCCTCCGGCGGCGCCTCGCGCAGTGCCAGCAGGGCCTCGCGCACCAGCGCATCGCCCGCCTCCTGGCTGCCGGCAAGCGCCCGCGCAAATCGCCGTGCGCGCGGCAGCGCACGCAGGAGATCCTCGCTCATCGCTCTCCTCCGATCGTGGGACGTCGTCTCTCACGCCGCCATGGCACCGGACAAGCGGAGGCGGCGATGACGGCTGAGCGGGACGAGGCGGCCTTTCGGGCAGAGCTGATCGGATTGCTGCCGCAGCTCCGCGCCTTCGCCCGGTTCCTCGCCCGCGACGCGGCGGCGGCGGACGACCTGGTGCAGGAGACGACGCTGCGCGCGCTCGCCGGCTGGCGGCAGTTCGAGCCGGGCACCAACCTCCGCGCCTGGCTGTTCACCATCCAGCGCAACCTGTTCCGGCAGGGCCTGCGCCGCCGGCGGGCGAGCGACGAGGTGGCGCCCGAACAGGGCGCTCCGCCCGGCCAGGAGGCGCATGTGGCGATGGGCGAACTCGACCGCGCGTTGCGTCGCCTGCCGCCCGCCCAGCGCGAGGCGATCCTGCTCGTCGGCGCCCAGGGGTTCTCATACGAGGACGCCGCGATGATCTGCGGCACCGCCACGGGCACCATGAAGGCCCGGGTCAGCCGGGCCCGCACGGCGCTGGCGCTCATGCTCGGCCGAGGGGGTGAGGCGATCACGAAGACGTGATCCCCGTGTGGTGGCTCAGCCGCGCGTCCGCACCAGCGCCGCCCCCGCCAGCACCGCGCCGGCGACGAGCATCGCCGCCCCGCCGATGAGCGACCATTCGGTGCGCTCCGACCGACGTCCGGTCAGCGCCTCGGTGATCTGCTCGGCCGGGGCATCCGTGGCGTTCAGGCCCATGGCCAGCAGCATCGCGCCGGCGACCGCGAGGGCCAGACCTACGGCGAGGGACATGCGCATCGGGGCTCTCCTTCTGCATCTCGCGCAACCGTGACCCCGGCTCAACGCCGGCTGCCGGGCGAGGTTCCCGCTGCCGAGCCCCCTTCGGCGCCAGGCCGGCAGATGGGATGCAACCTTTCGCGCGCGGACGGCGTTGGTCGGGCATCGGAAACGGCTGGAGGACCGACAACGTGCCCGACACGTTCCACGACGACCTGATCGCGCTTCTGCCGAAGCTCCGCGTCCAGGCGCTCGCGCTGACGCGCCATCGGGCCGCGGCCGAGGATCTCGTCCAGGACACCGTGGTGAACGCGCTGGCCGCACGCGCGCAGTTCCGACCCGGCACCAACCTGGCCGCCTGGCTGCACCGCATCCTCCGCAACCGGTTCATCAGCGATGTGCGCAAGCACCGCCCGAAGGTGGCGATCGAGGATGCCCCGATCGAATCCCTCGCCTGCGCCGCCGACCCGGCCGACCGTCTGGTCGCCAAGGAACTCGCCCGCGCGCTCGACCGGCTGCCCGCCGACCAGCGCGAGACCCTGCTGCTGGTGACCGTGCACGGCCTCTCGTGCGAGGAAGTGGCCGACGTCACCGGCTGCGCGGTCGGCACGGTCAAGAGCCGTGTGTTCCGCGCCCGCGCCACACTCGAGCGTGCCCTGCTCGGCGAGGAGGCAGCGCCTGCGCCCCGGCCCAAGGCGGTGGCTCGCGAATCTGGCCTCCGCCCGGCCCGCGCGGTAACCTCACCGCCGTGTGGCGAGGGCGCGCGGGTGGCCTGCGCGGGCGCAGGCACCGCTTGAGGGGCTATGGGCGACACGCCGAAACGCACGATGCCGGCTGATGGCGGACAGACCCCCCCGCGCCGCCGCGGCGCCAAGGGACAGGCGGACGTGACCAACGCGTTCGACGCCTGGCTCGACCGCCAGCTGCACCAGATGTTCGACCGTGTCGCCAAGGAGCCGATCCCGGAGGACCTGCTGCGGCTGATCGAGGGTGACAAGCGCAAGCAGGAGCCCTGAGCCGCCGGTGGGCGCAGGGGCATCGGAGGTCGGCCACGCCCCGCATCCCGGGCGACCGCCGATCCTGGTCCGCCTGCTCGCCTCGGTGCGGGCGCGGCTGATCGGCCTGACCCTGATCGGCGCCATCCCTGTCGCCGTGCTGGTCGGCCAGAGCGCGGTCGATCTCTACCGCGAGGCCGGGCAGGCCGCACGCGAACGCGTCGCCCTCGTGCGCGAGGCGGCGGTGGCGCGCCATCAGGTGGTGATCGATGGCGCCGAGCAGATCCTGACCGCGCTCGCCCGCAACGACGCGGTGATCGCGGGCGATCCGAACGCCTGCGACCGCGCGCTGATCGAGGTGCTGAGCCTGCAGGGCGGCCGCTACAGCAACATCTGGGTGGTTGACGGCGCGGGGCGCACCCGCTGCAGCGCCATTCCGGCACCGCGCGGCGAGTCCTTTGCCGAAGCCGCCTGGTTCCGCGACGCGGTGCAGAAGAACCGCTTTGTGCTGAGCGAGCTCCAGGTCGGACCGATCACCCAGCGCAACATCGTCGCCGCTGCCCAGCCCGTGCGGCGCGAACGCGACCTCGTCGCCGTGGTCGGGCTCGGGCTGTCGCTCGATCACCTCGTGCTGCAGACCCGGCCAGCCGCGCGCGCCGACACGGCGCTGTGGCTGATGGATGACGGCGGGCGCAGCTTTCCGCTGACCGATACCGCGACCGAGGCGACGCTGCCGGTGCTCTCCGCCTGGGCGGCGCTGCGGCGCGGCACGGTCACCCAGGTCGATGCCCCGAGCATGGGCGGTGAGCCCTATGCCTATGGGGCGATGTCTCTTGGCGACGATCTCAGGCTGGTGGTCGGGCTCGCCTCGGAGACCTATCAGGCAGCCGCGAGACGCGCGGTCATCCGGCGCATGATCGAGCTCGGCGTCCTGCTCGTCGCCTGTCTCGGCGCGGTCGCGATCGGGGCGCATATGAGCGTGATCCGGCCGCTCCGCGCGCTCAGCACCGCGGTTGCCTCCTGGCGCAGCCGGGGCGGCCGTTTCGATCCCGGCCCGTTGCGCGGCGCGCCCACGGAGGTGCACGCGCTCGCCCAGGCGATGACCGCGGCCTCGACCGCGCTCGGCGCGCGGGAGGAGGAACTGCGCGCCGCGCTCGCCTCGCGCGACCTGCTGATGGCCGAGATTCATCACCGGGTGAAGAACAACCTTCAGATCGTCGCCAGCCTGCTGAACCTCCAGGCCGGGCGGGTGCGCTCGGCCGAAGCCCGTGCCGCCTTCGGCACCGCGCGCGACCGGGTGCGCGCGCTCGCCACGCTGCACCGGCACCTCTACACCCATAGCGACTTCGAGACGATCGCGCTCGGCACCTTCCTCGAGGAACTCTGCGGCCAGCTCTTCGAGGCGCTCGGCGAGACGCCGGGCGAGCGCATCGCGCTCAAGGTCTCGGCCCCCGACCTCACGCTCGGCTCGGACGAGGCGGTGCCGCTCGCCCTGATCATCACCGAGGCCGTCACCAACGCGGTGAAATACGCCTTCCCGGCGGACCGCAGCGGCACGGTCTCGGTGACGGTGAGCCGCGAGGGCGAGACGCTGACGCTCACCGTGCGCGACGACGGCATCGGCATCGATGCGTCGCAGCAGAACGAGGAGACCGAGCCGGGTGGCGGTCTCGGCAAGATGCTGATCGACGGATTCGCGCGCCAGCTCGGTGCGACGCTGACGACGGAGAGCAGCGCGGCCGGGACGGAACTCCGACTGACGATGGCGATCCGGCGGCGCGGCCGGCAGACCGGACCGGCTCAGGCCGCGGCCGCGGCCTGAGCCGACTGGACGTCAGGCGGCCGGTGCGGCCGGCGCGGTGCGCAGCCGCTTCACCATCAGCTTGTTAAGGGCGTGGATGTAGGCGCGCGCCGACGCGACCAGCGTGTCCGTGTCCGCCCCCTGCCCGTCCACCAGCTTGCCCTTCTCCTCCAGCCGCACGGTCACCTTGGCCTGGGCGTCGGTACCCTCGGTCACGGCATGCACCTGGTAGAGCTTGAGGTCCGCCTCGTGCGGGAACAGCATCCGGATCGCCTTGAAGGTGGCGTCCACCGGCCCGTCGCCGGTCGACTCGGCGCTGCGGACCTCACCGTCGATGTCGAGTTCCAGCACCGCGCGCTGCGGCCCCTTCGAGCCGGCATGCACATCCAGCGAGACGAAGCGGACATGGTCGTGCGCGCGCACCACTTCGTCGTCCACCAGCGCGACGATGTCCTCGTCGAACACCACCTTCTTCGCGTCCGCCAGCCGCTTGAAGCGCTGGAACGCGTCGTTCAGCGCGTTGTCGCCGATCTCGCCGTAGCCCAACTGCTTCAGCTTGTCGCGGAACGCGGCACGGCCCGAGTGCTTGCCGAGCACCAGGCTCGACTTCGCCCAGCCCACGCTCTCCGGCGTCATGATCTCGTAGGTGCCGGCGTGCTTCAGCATCCCGTCCTGGTGGATGCCGGCCTCATGCGCGAAGGCGTTGCGGCCGACGATCGCCTTGTTGGGCTGGACGTCGAAGCCGGTGATGGTGGCGAGCAGCTTCGAGGTGCGCACGATGTTGCGCGTCACGATCGCGCTGTCGGCGGGCATCGCGTCGTGGCGCGTCTTCAGCGCCATCGCGATCTCCTCCAGCGCGGCATTGCCCGCGCGCTCGCCGATGCCGTTGATGGTGCACTCGACCTGGCGCACGCCTGCCTTGATCGCGGCCAGCGTGTTGGCGACCGCGAGCCCGAGATCGTTGTGGCAATGCGCCGAGAGGATGACCTTGTCCGCACCCGGCACCCGCTCGCGCAGCATGGTGAAGATCGCGGCGAACTCCTCGGGCACGGCGTAGCCCACGGTGTCGGGGATGTTGATGGTGGTCGCGCCCGCCTTGATCGCGGCCTCCACGCAGCGGCAGAGGAAGTCGGGCTCGGTGCGGCTGCCATCCTCGGCCGACCACTCGACATCGTCGGTGAACTGGCGCGCGAAGGTGACGCTGTCGATCACCGCCTGCAGTACGGCCTCGGGCTCCATCTGGAGCTTGTACTTCATGTGCAGCGGCGAGGTGCTGATGAAGGTGTGGATACGCTTGCGCCGGGCGGGCTTCAGCGCATCGGCCGCGGCCTGGATGTCGGCCCGGCCCGAACGCGCGAGGCTGCACACGACCGCCCCTTGCAGCTTCTCGGCGATCGCCTGCACCGAGGCGAAGTCGCCCGGCGAGGCGATGGCGAACCCGGCCTCGATCACATCGACGCCGAGATCCTCCAGCGCCTCGGCCATGCGCAGCTTCTCCTCCAGGTTCATGCTGAACCCGGGCGACTGCTCGCCGTCGCGCAGCGTGGTGTCGAACACGATGACCCGGTCGGGCGCGACCTCGCCGAACGACGGATGGGTGATGGTGGTCATGATCTGCTCCTGAACCCTGGATATGCGACTTGCCTCGGGGTCTCCCCTGAGCGGTGCTTCGGCGCGTCTCAGCGCGAAGGCGTCACGCCCAGGGGCGGGTAAGTCGAAGGAGGAGCGGAAGAAGGGCGCGCGCGCCGAGGCCCGCGCGGGGCGCGGTGCAGGCGGAAAGGGCGCGGGCCGGTTGCATCGGGCCGACAATATCCACAGCGCGGGGCGCCTGTCCAGCGGGGCGCGCCTGCCCCACCGTCCGCGCCACCGTCACGGCCTGTGCGGCGCGAGGAACCTGAACGGCGAAGGCTCCTTGGTGATGTCGGTCATCACCTCGATCAGGCAGGGCGCGTTCGTGACCAGCGCCTCGCCGAGCGCGCTGCGCAATCCGGCGGCGTCCGTCACCCGCCAGGACCGCACCCCGAACGCCTTGGCATAGGTCTGGAAATCGGGATTGGTCAGCTCGGCACCGCAATGGCGTCCGTCATAGAGTCGGCGCTGATCACGCAGCACATTGCCGTAGGAATTGTTGTTGAACAGCACCGTCACCAGGTTGATGCCGTAGCGCACGGCCGTCGCCAGATCCGATCCGCCGAACAGGAAACCGCCATCGCCGGTCACCGCCACGACGGCGCGACCGGGATGCGCGACCTTGACGCCGAGCGCGGTCGGGAAGCCGGCGCCGAGATTGCCCGAGAAGCCCGAACCGATCGCGGTGCGCGGCGCATGGAACGGCATGCCGAACGCGGAGACATAGCCCACCTGCGTCATCTCGTCGCAGAAGATGCCGTCCTCCGGCAGCGCATCACGGATCGCCTCCAGGAACGACATCTGCGGCTGGACCGACTGGATCTCGGCCGCGACCTCGGCCTTGGCCCGCGCGATCCTGGCCGCGCGGTCCGGATCGTCGCGGCCCGCGACGGCTTGGGTGAGCGCGCGTGTCGCATCAGCAGCATCCGCCACGATGCCGAGATCGACGCTGAGCCTGCGGAACTCGGCGGGGTCGATGTCGATGCGCGCGATCCGCACGCCGTCCGGCAGCTTGCCCCATCGCGCGGTCGGCACATCGAGCCGCGTGCCGATACCGATCAGCAGATCCGTCTCGGGCCAGAGCCTGTAGCCCTCGGGAACGGTGAGGCTCAGCGGATGCCGGTCATCCAGCACACCGCGGCCGCCGCGGTAGCGCACGACCGGCGCGCCGATCTTCTCCGCGAGCGCCCGAATCTCGGGGCCCGCGTCCATCGCCCCCGCACCGACCCAGATCATCGGGTTGCGCGCGGCATCGATCATATCGGCCAGGCGCGCGATCTTCGCAGGGTCCGGTGCCGGAGCGGGGTGGAGCGGCAGCGGATCGCAGGGCGTGACCTCGGCCTCGGCCGGCAACTGGTCGAGTGGAACCTCCAGCGCCACCGGACCGGGCCGGCCGGACAGCATCTCCTGGAACGCGCGCGCCACCTTGCGGGGCGCCTCGGTCGGGTCCTCGATCCGGTCCGCGTGTCGCACCAGGGTGCGCAGCGTCGCGAGCTGGTCCGGCAGTTCATGCAGCTGGCCGCGCAGCCGGCCGATCTGCGAGGACGGCACCTGCCCGGTCAGACATAGCACCGGCGCGTTCACGCTCCAGGCTGTGGAGAGCGCGGCGGTGGTGTTCAGCAGGCCGGGGCCCGGCACGACGGAATAGACGGCGGGCTTCCCGGTCGCGCAGGCGTAGCCGAGCGCCATGTACGCCGTGGTCTGCTCGTGCCGCGCGTTGATGACCCGGATGCGGTTGGCGTTGCGCGCGAAGGCGTCGAACAGCCCGTACATCTGCACGCCGGGCAGCCCGAACACGGTGTCGATCCCGTGGCGAAGCAGGCTGTCGACGATCGCCTCGCCACCGGTCATGCGCGGCATGGTGCGTGGGTCCTCCTCCAAGCGATGCGCCGGCAATCGACCATCGAACGGCGCCGCTGCCAAGTGGCCGGCTCGGCGAGCAAGGGGACCGTGCTGCACCGGGCCGGCCCGGCGCGAGACGGGTTGCCGACCGCCCCGCCCCGCCGCAGGATGCCGCCCCCTCGTCTCGTCCAGGAAGGAAGTCCCTGAATGCCCCATGTGCTGCTCGAGCGGCCGCTCCATCCGGCAGGCCGCGCGATCCTCGATGCGCGCCCCGGCGTGACCGTGGAGGTGGCGACCGATGTCGCCGACTTCGCCGCCCGTGCCACCAAGGCGGATGCGATCCTGCTCTGGCTCAGCCGCGTGGATGCCGCGTTTCTGGACAAGTGCCCGAAGCTGAAGGTGGTCGCGCGCTACGGCGTCGGCTTCGACACCATCGACATCCCCGAATGCACGCGGCGCGGCCTGCCGGTCGCGGTGGTGAACGGGGCGAACGATCTCGGCGTGGCCGAGCACGCGATGGGGCTGCTGCTCGGCGTCGCGCGCCAGGTGCCGGCCTACGACAGGATGGTGAAGGGCGGCGAGTGGCGCTCGGTGGACGGGCCGCCGATCGGCGAGCTCGCGGGGCGCACGGTGCTGGTGATCGGCTATGGCCGGATCGGCACGCGCGTCGCCCGGCTCTGCGCCGCCTTCGGCATGCGCGTGATGGTGCACGACCCCGCCTTCCCCACCCCGCGCATCGCCGCGGACGGTCACATTCCGGCTCCGGACTGGAAGGCCGCGCTGCCCGAAGCCGATGTGGTGACGCTGCACTGCCCGCTGCACGAGGGCACGCATCACCTGATCAACGCGGACGCCTTCGCGCGCATGAAGAAGGGCGTGTGGCTGATCAACACCGCGCGCGGCCCCGTGGTGGATGAGGCCGCGCTGGTGGAGGCGCTGCGCTCCGGCAAGGTGGCGGCCGCCGGGCTCGATGTGCTGACGATCGAGCCTGCCGTGAAGGACAACCCTCTGTTCGGCTTCGACAACGTAATCCTTTCGCCGCACAGCGCCGCGGCCGCGCAGGAGACACTCGCCAAGATGGCGGTGCGCGCCGCGCACAACATCCTCGACGCGCTCGACGGCAGGATCGATCCCGGCTTCCTGGTGAACCCCGAGGTGTTGCGGAGGAACGCCTGAGATGCCGCACGTCCTCTGCCTCCGTCCGATCCATCCGGACGCGATCGCGCTGATGCGGGCGGCGCCGGGCGTGACCGTCGAGGTGCTCGACCCGGTCACGCCGGAGTCGCTCTCCGCACGCATCGCCGAGGCGGATGCGATCACGGTCCGGATCACCCGGATCGACGCCGGGCTGATCGCCCAGGCGCCGAAGCTGCGCATCGTCGCGCGTCATGGCGTGGGCTACGACGCGGTGGATGTCGAGGCCCTCACCGCCCGCGGTATCCCGCTGACGGTCACGCCCGACGCGAACGCGGTGAGCGTCGCCGAGCACGCGCTGATGCTGATGCTGACGATCGCGCGCCAGACGCTCGGCTATCACGCGCGCACCAAGGCCGCGCAATGGGGCTTCCCGGCCGAGCTCCCGACCTTCGATCTCGCCGGCCGCACCGTGCTCGTGATCGGATTCGGGCGGATCGGCGGACGCGTCGCGCGGCTCTGCGCGGCCTTCGGCATGACGGTGCTGGTGCGCGACCCCTACGTGCCGCGCAACACCATCAAGGGCGCAGGCTTCACGCCGGCGGACGATCTCGACGCAGCTCTCGCCGCGGCCGACATCGTCACCCTGCACTGCCCGTCCAACAGCGAGACGCGCGGGCTGGTGAACGAGGCATTCCTGAAGGCCGCGAAGCCAGGCGTGGTGCTGGTCAACACCGCGCGGGGGACGCTGGTGGACGAACCCGCCCTCGCCTCGGCGCTGGCATCCGGTCACGTCGCCGCGGCGGGGCTCGATGTATTCGCCGTCGAGCCGGTGGAGCCAGGCAACCTGCTCCTCAAGGCGCCGAACGTGGTGCTGATGCCGCACAGCGCGGCCGCGACGGCAGAGAGCATGCGGCGCATGGCGATGTCGTGCGCGGAGAGCATTCTCGCCTGCTTCGACGGCCGGCTGGACCCGCATGTCGTGGTCAACCCGGAGGTGTTGCGCCGCAACGCCTGACCGCGCCGACGTTCCGGCGCAGGCCCGGTCGTGCTCGGTTCCGTTCGGCTCCCGTCCGGGAGCGGATCGAGCGTGGCCGTCGCCGCTTGACGACTATAGGATATATCCGTTTGATTGCCCCGGGCGGAGATGGGGAGCCAAGTGCGGGACCACGGCGGCACGATGACACGGGCGGGGGAGGTCGCCGTCGAGGCGCTGCGCAAAACCTTCGGTCGCGTGGTCGCGGTCGATGACGTCAGCCTCACCGCCGAGCCCGCCGAGTTCCTTGCCCTGCTCGGGCCCTCCGGTTCCGGCAAGACCACCATCCTGATGACGCTCGCCGGGTTCGAGCACCCGACCTCTGGGCGCGTGAAGCTGAACGGTGAGGACGCGACCTGGTGGCCGGCGCATCGGCGCAACATCGGCATGGTGTTCCAGCGGACCACCCTGTTCCCCCATATGAGCGTGCGGGACAACGTCGCGTTCCCGCTGAAGATGCGTGGTGTGCCGGCGCGCGAGCGAGGCGCCCAGGCGGACGAGGCCCTCGCCACGGTGCGGCTCGCCGGCTACGGCGATCGCCTGCCCAACCAGCTCTCGGGCGGACAGCAGCAGCGGGTCGCCCTCGCCCGCGCGATCGTCTACCGGCCACCGATCCTGCTGATGGACGAGCCGCTCTCGGCTCTCGACAAGGCGCTGCGCGAGGAGATGCAGCTCGAGATCAAGCGCCTGCAACGCGCCCTCGGCATCACGGTCGTGTTCGTCACCCACGACCAGACCGAGGCGCTGACCATGGCCGACCGCATTGCCGTGCTCGACCACGGACGGCTGATGCAGGTCGGCACGCCCCAGGCGCTGTACGAGAGCCCCGAAAATCCGTTCGTCGCCGGCTTCATCGGCGAGACCGCGTTCCTCGACGGCGTCGCCGAGCGGTCCGCAGACCCGGGCGGCCCGGCAACCCTGCGCGCCGCCGACGGCTCGAAGCTGCACGGCACCGCCGTGGCGGCCCTGGCGACGGGCGACACGGCGCAACTCGCGGTGCGGCCCGAGCGGATTCGTCGCGCCGAAGACGGGCTCGCCGCCGAGGTGATCGAGACCTTCTATGTCGGCGCCGAAACCGCCTGCCTGCTGCGTACGGCGTTCGGTGCGCAGCTCCGGATGCGAATCGCCGCCGGCGCGGACGTGCCGGCCCCTGGCGAGACCGTGCGTGTCGCGTGGGACCCCGCACATGGCCGCATCTTCCGGGGCGGCGCATGAGCCGTCCGCCCTCCGCCTTCTTCCGCGGCGCGCGCGAGATGAGTCCCGCGCTGAGCCTGCTGCTGCTGCTGCCCTTCCTGGTCGTGCTGTTCATCGCCTTCCTTCTGCCGGTCGGCGTGCTGCTGCACGAGAGCCTCTTCGTCCCGGCGGCGACGCTCGAGCACTACGCGCGGGTGTTCGACGAGCCCGTGTATCTGCGCGTGCTCTGGCGCACGATCCGCATCGCTGCCCTGGTGACGGCGATCTGCCTGGTGCTCGGCTATCCCTTGGCGGTCGCGATGGCGCGCGCGCGCGGCGTGGCGCTGCTGCTGCTTGCCGCCTGCGTCATGCTGCCGCTCTGGACCAGCGTGCTCGTGCGTACCTATGCCTGGACCGTGCTGATGCGGCGCAACGGGTTGATCAATGATCTGCTGATCGGGCTCGGCTTCACCGACGCGCCCGTGCGCCTGCTCTACACCGAGGGCGCGGTCGTGGTGGCCATGGCGCATGTGCTGCTGCCCTTCATGGTGCTGCCGCTCTGGACCGCGCTGCGCGCGATTCCGACCGACTACGCGCGTGCGGCCGCGATCCTGGGCGCGCGTCCTTTGCGCAGCTTCGTCGAGGTGACCCTGCCGCTCAGCCTGCCGGGCGTGGCGAGCGGCTCGCTCATGGTGTTCCTGCTGGCGCTCGGCTTCTTCGTCACCCCCGCACTGGTCGGTGGGCCGCAGCAGATGATGATCGCGACGCTGATCAGCCAGCAGGTTCGGGAACTCCTGAACTGGCCCTTCGCTGGCGCGCTGGTCGGCTGCCTGCTGCTGCTCACCCTCGTGCTGGTCGCGTTCTTCAACCGGGCCATGCGGCTCGATCGGTTCGTGGCCTCGTCATGACCGGGCATCGCGTCGTTGACGTCTATGCGTGGCTGGTCTGCGTGTTCCTGATGGTGCCGACCATCATCATCATTCCGATGTCCGTCGGGCCCGACCGGTTCCTGCAGTTTCCGCCACGCGGCTTCACGCTCGAATGGTACGGCGCCTACTTCTCGGATCGCGACTGGATCGCGGCGACACTGTTCAGCCTGAAGGCGGGTGTGATCGCGGCCATCCTCGCCACCGTGATCGGCACCATGGTCGCCCTCAGCCTGGTGCGCGGCCGCCCGCCCGGTCGGCGCGCGATCGAGACCCTCGTGGTCGGCCCGATCGTGGTGCCGCATATCGCACTCGCGGTCGCGCTGTTCCTGGTGTTCGACCGGCTCGGCCTGACCGGCACGCTGGTCGGCTTCGCCGCGGCGCATACCGTGCTGGCTCTGCCCTTCGCCGTGTTCTCGGTGCTCGCCGCCCTGCGCCGCTTCGACCCCGCGCTGGAGATGGCCGCACGCTCCTGCGGCGCGAGCCGCTGGCGCGCCTTCCTGAACGTCACCCTGCCGCAGATCCTGCCCGGCATCGCCAGCGCCGCGCTGTTTGCCTTCATCATCTCCTTCGATGAGGCGGTGGTGTCGTTCTTCATCTCCGACATCGACGGCAAGACCCTGCCGCGCAAGATGTTCGAGGACATCGACTACGATCTCTCGCCGGTGCTGGCGGCGGTGGCGACGCTCCTCACCGCGCTGTCGGTTGTGGTGCTGCTCGCCGCGCACTGGATCGGCCGCCGCGGCGCGGCACGAGGTGCGGTGTGAGCGGACCGGCCGTTCGCCCGGTCGCGCGGCACAGCCTGAGCGGGCGCGTCTACGCCGAGCTGCGCGACGCCCTCATGCACGGCCGGCTCAAGCCCGGCCAGCGGCTCAAGCTGCACGAACTCGCTGAGGCGATGGATGTCAGCGAGACACCCGTGCGAGAGGCCGTGTTCCAGCTCATCCGCGAGGGTGGGCTCGAGATGCGCACCGGCTCGGCAATCCGTGTCGTGCGGCTCTCGCTCGCCGACTATCTTGAACTCCGGCGCATCCGCCTGCTGCTGGAGGGCCTTGCGGCGGAGGAGGCCGCGCGGCACGCCGATCGCTCGGTCGTCGCCGCGCTCGCGGCCGAGCATGCGGTCCTGACGCAGGCCGAGGACACCGCGGACTGGACCGAGGCGATCGCATCGAACTTCCGCTTCCACCACCTGATCTGGCGCACCGCGGCGATGCCCAATCTGCTCGGCGTGCTGGAGGGGATCTGGCTGCGCAACGGCCCGCTGCTGAACTTCCTGTATCCGAACGCGCGGCCGCGCTATCCCGGCCGGCATCGTCACGAGGACGTCATCGCCGCACTGCGCGCAGCCGACCCGGAAGCGGCGCGCGAGGCGGTCTGCGCCGACCTCATCGAGGGCGGCGCGGCGCTGCTGCGGCTGCTGGAAGAGATCGAGGCGGGCCGCGTCGTCCCGCTCGATCCGGAGACAACGGACGACGCACCCAAACCGCGTCGCAAGAGGAGACCCAAGCCATGAAGCGTCGTGCCTTCACCGCGGCCGCACTTGCCGCCTTCGCCACGCGTCCGGCGCTCGCCCAGCGAGGCGAGGTGATCATCGCCACCACCGCCGGGCTGATGGAGCGGAGCCTGCAGGAGCACTTCTACCGCCGGTTCGAGCGCGACACGGGCATCCGCGTCCGCTCCGTGCCGATCGAGCTGCCGGACCAGTGGGCACGCGCGGTCGCTGGCGCGCGCACGGGCAACGTGCCGTTCGACATCGTCACCGCGACACCGCCTGACCTGATCCAGCACCGCGACATCCTCCAGCCCCTCGACTGTGACGGCATGGCGGGCGTCCGCGAGAACGCTCTCCCCGGCGCATGCTACCCGCACGGACTGATGCGCACCGGTGGTGCCATGACGCTCGTCTGGAGCAAGCGCGCCTTCGGCGACCGCGCGATGGAGGGCTGGGCCGACTTCTTCGACGTGCAGAAGTTCCCGGGCCCCCGTGCGTTGCCCGATACCGGCGACCGCGAGTGGTGGGTGCCGGTCGCCGCCCTGCTCGCCGATGGCGTCGCGCGCGAGGCGCTCTTTCCGCTCGACCTCGATCGGGCGTACCGCAAGCTCACGGCGCTGAAGCCGCAGGTCGCCGCGTGGTGGCGCTCGGGGGATCAGATCATGCAGCTGATGCGCAGCGGCGAGGCGGTCGCCACCATGTCCTATTCCAGCCGCTCCGTGCCGCTGGCCAAGAGCGGCGACTTCGACTTCACCTGGAACCAAGCGATCCGCGACGTCGGCAACTGGGCGGTGCTGCGCAACGGCCCCAACACCGCGAACGCGATCCGCTTCCTCGACTTCTTCGTGCAGAACCCCGAAGAGCATGTCGTGTTCAGCGGCAAGGTCAGCTTCGACTCCAACAATCGCAACGCCGCCGCACTGGTGCCACCGGAGGAGCGGCGGTTCCGTCCCTCGCTGCCCGACAACTGGTCGCGGATGGTGATCGCCGACTACGAGTGGATCGCTGCCAACCGCGAACGGATGCGCGAGCGGTGGTTGAGCTGGTTGACCGCCTGAGGCCATGCTCGTCAACGATCCTCAGGCCGCGCATTACAAGATCGATCCCTCGCGGATCAATCTTGCGCGCGAGTTCCGCGCCGCGCCCAAGGGTCCGCACAGCGACGAGCTCCAGCGCGTGCTTCACCGCATGCGCTGGAGCGCGCCTGGCGGGCGCTACGTCCTGGTCGCACTCGAGCCCGGACGGCGCTGGATGCTCGCGCGCATCCCGCCGACGCGCGGCACGCCGATCGAGACCTTTCCCAACCGGGTCTTCACCGACCTCGCCGAGGCGGAGTGGCACGTGTTCCGGCTGCGCTGGCGCGAGCTGACGGGTGACGACCTGCCCGACGACCTGGCCTGACGATCTGGACCGATGACCGACACCAACGCCGTGCTCGGCTATGCCACGCCACTGATCGTCTCACCGGGTGAGGAGATCGCGTTCCGCCTGTCGAGTGCGGTGCTCGGCCGGGCGGAGGCGCGGATCGTGCGCGTCCGCTGCGCGGATCCGGATCCGGCGGGCCCCGGCATCCGCGTCGCCGCGCCTGGCAGTGCGATCGACGGAACGGTGCCGCTGCGACACCAACCGATCCATCCGGGCTCGTTCGGGATCGTCGCCGATCCCCAAGGGCTCGACGGTCTCGCCTCACTGTCGGTCGGCGTCTTCCTCTGGCCGACCACGCCGGGAAGCGGCGAACAGACGATCCTGTCGCGCTGGTCCGGCGCGGCGGGCTGGCGCTTCGGCCTCGATGGACAGGGTCGGCTGTGCTTCGAGGTCGCCGATGGCGCGCGCCGCTGGATCGTGACCGCCTCGCGCCCCCTGCTCGAACGCGAGTGGGTGTTCGTGGGCGCGGTACTCGACGGCGCTTCCGCCACGCTCACGCTGATCCAGCGCAGCCTCGATCCGCAGGCGGGACGCGATCGGAGCGAGACCATCACCGCTTCCGGACCGGCGCGCCTGCCGGACACGCCGTCCGCGCCACTGCTGCTGGCGGCCACATCGACCGGCAGAGACTCTCCGCCGACGGACCGCCATCTCGACGGCAAGCTCGACCGGCCGCGCCTGCACGCCGTCGCCCTCGACGAGGCGCCCCTGCGCGCGCTGGTCGAGGCTGTCGTTCCAGCCCCCGGCGATCCGGACCTGCTCGCCGCCTGGGACTTCTCCCGCGGCATTCCGACCGACGTGGCAGAAGACGTCGGACCGCGCCGCCAGCACGCCACACTGCATCAGTTGCCGGCGCGCGCCATGACCGGAGCGAACTGGGACGGGCGCACCCAGTCCTGGCGCGAGGCACCGTGGCTGTATGGCGCGATCCACTTCCATGCCGACGACATGGCCGACTGCGGCTGGACGCCTGATCTGACGCTCACGATCCCGACGGTGTGGCGCTCCGGCTACTACAGCCTGGAGCTCACCGCCGAACATCGTGGCGAGCGGGTCGAAAGCCACGTGCCGTTCTTCATCCGCCCCGCACGCGATGGCCACCGCGAACCGCTCGCCGTGGTGGCCTCGACCGCCACCTATCTCGCCTACGCCAACAGTGCTCTGCGGCTCGACCAGGTGCATGCCGAGGCGATGCTGGAGGGGCTGATCGTGCTGTCGCGGGACGATGTCTATCTTCAGGCGCATCGCGAGCTCGGCCTCTCGACCTACGATACCCACGCGGACGGCTCAGGCTGGTGCACCAGCACGGCCGCACGCCCGATCCTGAACATGCGTCCGCGCGGCAACGTGTTCAATTACGGCGCCGACTCGTTGCTGCTCGACTGGCTGGAGACCGAGGGCATCGGCTTCGATGTGGTCACCGACGAGGACATCCATCGCCAGGGCCTCTCTGCGCTCGCGCCGTATCGCTGCGTCATCACCGCCTCCCATCCGGAATATGTCTCCAAGGAGATGCTGGATGCCTTCGACGCCTATCAGCGCGGCGGCGGGCGGCACATGTATCTTGGCGGCAACGGGTTCTACTGGCGCATCGCATTCCACCCGACGCGACCGCACACGATCGAGATCCGCCGCGGCGCGGTCGGCCTGCGGACCTGGGAGGGGGAGCCCGGCGAAGGCTGCCTCGCCTTCACGGGCGAGCCCTCCGGGCTCTGGCGCGCGAACGGCCGCGCGCCGCAGCGGCTGGTCGGGGTCGGCTTCGATGCGCAGGTGTTCGATCGCTCCGGCTGGTACCATCGCCTGCCGGACTCCTTCGATCCGCGCGTGGCGTTCATCTTCGAGGGCGTCGGTGCCGAGGAGCGGATCGGTGATTTCGGCCTGCGTGGCGGCGGCGCGGCCGGGATCGAGGTGGATCGCGCCGATGCGACACTCGGCTCGCCGCCCGCCCTGATGCTGCTCGCGACCTGCGATCGGCTTGGCTATGGCGGCATTCCGGCGCCGGAGGAACTGCGCACGCTGCATCGCGGCTTCACCGGCGACCAGAACGCGCGCGTGCGCGCCGACATGACGTTCTTCCCTACGGCCAAGGGCGGGGCCGTGTTCACGACCGGATCGATCGCCTGGGTGTCCGCATTGCCGCACAACGGCGGCGCCAACAACGTCGCGCGCATCACGGGCAACGTTCTGCGCCGCTTCCTCGATCCCGCGCCGTTCAAGGGTTTCGAGGATCGCGCATGAGCCGTCTCCAGACCATCACGACCGATGTGCCATGGCTGCGGCTCGCGGTGACCGACGATGATTGGGCGCGGGAATCACCTGCCGATCTCGCCCGCTGGATGGAACAACTCCTGCTGATCCGCCGCTTCGAGGAGCGTATCCTGACACTGCACGGCGAAGGGCTGATCCACGGCCCGGCCCACGCCTCGATCGGACAGGAGGCCGGCGCGGTGGGTGCCATGTCGTGGCTCGCACCGAGCGACGGCATCAACGGCACGCATCGCGCACATCATCAGATTCTCGCCAAGCTTCTGAACGCTGCCGTCCCGGAGGACTATGATCCGCGCCGCGATCCTTTTCCCGGCCAAGCCAGTGTTGCGGTGCGTCGCGCCATGGCGGAGATCATGGGGCTGACCGACGGGTTCTGCGGCGGCCGCGGCGGCTCAATGCACATGCGCTGGGCCGAGGCTGGTATCGTCGGCTCCTCGGCGATCATCGGCGCCAATGTGCCGCATGCGGTCGGCTACGCACTCGCCGACAAGGTGCTTGGCCGCGACGGCATCTCGGTCGCGTTCTTCGGCGACGGCACGCTGATGGCGGGGCCGGTCTACGAGGCGATCAACCTCGCCGCACTCTACACCCTGCCGGTGGTGTTTTTTCTCGAGAACAACCTCTATGCCGTCTCGACCCATGTGAACGAGCAGACGCGCGAGACGCGGCTTTCGTCGCGTGGACCGATGCTCGGCGTGCCGGCATTGGTGTGCGACGGCATGGACGTGATCGCGGTGCGCTGCGCGATGGGATGGGCTGTCGAACGCATTCGCAGCGAAGGTGGTCCGGTGCTGATCGAAGCGGAGTGCTATCGCTTCCTGCACCAGTCCGGCCCGCTTGCGGGCAGCGCGCTCGGCTATCGCAGCAAGGAGGAAGAGGCAGCGTGGCGCGAGCGTGATCCGCTGTTGACCATGCCGCGGCGGCTGCGCGCGATGGGCGTGCTGGACGAGGTCGGCCTCGCATCGCTCGAACGACGCGCGGCGGAGGCGGTGGCGGCTGCGGCGGACGCGCTGACCGAGGTTCAACCGGGCGCGAACGCGCGGCGGATTCGCGTCGGTCTGCTGCCCGCCCCCGAGACCGTGGATCATGGCATCCGCAACGATCCTCCGCGGCTCCCCGCCACGGCATCGGCCGAACCCAAGGTCGAGGCGAAATATATCGATGTGGTCTCGGCAACGATGCTGCGCGCGATGGAGCGCGATCCGACGATCGTGCTGATCGGCGAGGACATCCATCGCCTGCGGGGTGGGGTCGCAGGGGCGACACGCGGGATTCCCGAACGCTTCCCCGATCGTGTCTTCGCCACACCCATCTGCGAGAACGCCTTCACCGGCATGGCCCTGGGTGCGGCGCTCACCGGTCTGCGCCCGGTCGTCGAGTACATGTTTGCCGATTTCGCGATCGTCGCCGCCGACCAGCTGTTCCACCAGATCGCCAAGTTCGGCCACATGTTCGGCGGCAATGTCCGCATCCCGCTGGTGGTGCGCGCGCGCATCTCGTCGCACACCGGCTATGGGTCGCAGCACTCGGGCGACCCATCCGGGCTGTTCGCCGCGTTCCCGGCCTGGCGCATCGTCGCTCCGGCGACGCCCTACGACTATGTCGGGCTGATGAACACGGCACTGGCCTGCGACGATCCCGTGCTCGTTCTGGAGCACCAGGCGCTGTTCCAGGAGACGGGGCTTGTTCCCGATGGACCACCCGACTGGTACGTTCCGTTCGGTGCAGCGCGCCGCGTGCGCCGCGGCCATGCGTGCACCGTGCTGACCTATGGCGCCATGGTCGGCGAGTGTCTTGCCGCCGCCAGCACCACCGCCATCGATGCGGATATCCTCGACCTTCGCACGCTCGATCCCCTCGGGCTCGACTGGGATGCGATCGGCGAGAGCATCCGGCGCACCAACCGCGTGCTGATCGCCGAGCAGGCAGCGCGCGGCGGCAGTCACGGTGCGCGCTGGGCCGCCGAGATCCAGGAGCGCTACCTCGACTGGCTGGATGCCGAGATCGTCCGGGTCGCCGGCAGTGAGTCCGCGCCGGTGGTCTCCCGCCCGCTGAATCTCGCCGCTCTCGGTGACACGGCCAAGGTCTCAGCCGCGCTGGCCAGGCTCTGCCCATGAGCCCGGGCACGGACGCACTGCTGCGCGCACGCGCTGCGCGCGTGGTACCCAGCGGCATGTGGGGCCATCTGCACGCCGCGCGCCTTCCTGCGGGCTATCCGCAGTTCTTCGCGCGCGCACAAGGCGGACGGATCTGGGACGCGGATGGTCGCGAGTATGTCGACCTGATGTGCAGTTGGGGGCCGGTCGTACTCGGCCATCACGACCCGGCGGTGGACGAGGCGGTATCGCGACAGGCCGCACTCGGCGACTGCCTGAATGGTCCTGCGCCAGTCATGGTGGAGCTTGCCGAGCGCCTGGTGGCACGCGCGCCGCATGCCGACTGGGCGATGTTCCAGAAGAACGGCACGGATGCGACCACGGCCTGCGTGATGATCGCGCGCGCGGATACCGGGCGGCGCACCATCCTGATCGCACGCGGCTCGTATCACGGAGCGGCGCCCTGGTGCACGCCCGTGCCCGCAGGCACCACCGAGGCCGACCGCGCGCACCAGATCCATTTCGCCTACAACGATATCGCGAGTCTCCACGTCGCCGCGGAGCGCGCCGGCGACGATCTCGCCGCCGTGATCGTGACGGGCTTCCGCCACGACAACGTGGTCGATCAGGAACTGCCCGATCCGGCCTTCGCCCGCGCCGTGCGTGCGGTGTGCGACGCGCGCGGGGCTGCCCTGATCGTCGACGACGTCCGCGCCGGCTTTCGGCTGCACCGGGGCGGCACTTGGGAGATCGTTGGGGTCCGTCCCGATCTCGCGGCCTGGAGCAAGGCGATCGCGAACGGACATGCGCTCGCCGCCGTAACGGGAAGCGATCGCTGGCGCGATGCCGCGTCTCGCATCTTCGTCACCGGCTCGTTCTGGTGTGCCGCGGTCCCGATGGCCGCCGCCGTCGCGACCCTCGACCGGCTCGACGAACTCGATGCGATTGGGCACATGGAGCGGCTCGGCCGGAGATTGCGCGATGGTCTTGATGCCCTTGCACGCACCCACGGCGTGGGCCTCCGTCAGAGCGGGCCTGTGCAGATGCCGCTGTTCCTGTTCGATGATGACGAGGGTTTCCGCATCGGCTCGGCATTCTGCCGTGCGGCGCTGAACGCCGGCGCCTTCCTGCACCCCAGACACAACATGTTCCTCTGCGCCGCTCATACCGACGCGGATATCGACCAGGTGCTGGAGGCGGCGGAGGCCGGGTTCCGTGCGATCCGCGGCCTTGCCCCATAGGTTCTCCTCAGCTGGTGCGTTCGACCTGCCAGAACATCGGGTAGGACGACTGGATCAGGTTCCGCAGCCGCGTGCGGTAGCCCGCCGGGATCGTGAACTGCCCCCACATCAGCGAGGGCGTCAGCTCGTACGCAAGCCGCTGGATCTCGGCCGCCAGACGCCGACGTTCCTCGGTCGTCTCGGCCTTGGCGAACGCGGCAAGCAGGGGCGGGATCCGGTCGTCACACGACCAGCCCGGGAAGTCCCCGCAGGTCGAGGCGACATAGAAGTGCGTCAGCGGTGACATCATGTCGGTACCGTTGGAGTACACCGCGAACATCGACCAGCCGTCGCGGCGCACCCGGCGGGCCAGCACGGTGCCCCAGTCCATCACCTGCTCATCCACCGTGAAGCCCGCCTGCTTCATGTTCTGGATCAGCACCATCGCCGCGGTCTGGCTGATCGAACCCGCGACCTCCAGCACGATCACCGGCTCGCCGCTGTAGCCCGTGGCCTGGAGCTCGCGCCGTGCCGCCTCGACATCCACCGTCGCGATCTCGGCGCCGGCGAGCGTCGAGAGCGGCGCGTCACACATCCAGAACGAGCCGCATTGACGTGCCTGGAACTGCGGCGGGATCCCGATCGCGGTCAGGATCGCCTGCTGATCCACGAGCTTCCAAAGCACCCGGCGCACGGCAGGATCGTTGAAGGGTGGGGCCTCGTGGTTGAGACGGAAATTGCCCTGGAACTGATGCAGCCCGCCGAGCCCAAGCAGGCGCACATCGCGCGTCCGCTCAAGCAGCGGAATGAGGTCGAACGGCAGGTACTGCATGTAGTCGATCTCGCCGGCCATCAGCGCATTGGCACCCGTGGTCTGGTCCGGCATCACGCGCAGATTGAGCTGATCGCCCTTCACATCCTTGCCACCTGCCAGGAAATCGGGCGGCTCGGCGCGCGGCACGTAGTCGGGATTGCGCTCCAGCACCATCACGTTCCCGGGCCGCCAGAGATCGGCGCGGAACCGGAAGGGGCCGGAGCCGATGGGCTCGCGGATACGCTCGCTGCGCGGCGTGCGCGCGAGCCGCTCGGGCATGATCACGGGCAGCGGCGCGTTCGGTTTGCCGAGAACCTGAAGCAGCAACGGGAACGGCTCCTTCAGCGCCAGCGTGAAGCTTCGCGCATCGCGCGCATCGATCGAGGCGGTCGCGGCCAGCAGCATCCGCCCCAGCGGATCCCCCGGCGCCCAGCGCTGGACCGAGGCGACGCAGTCGGCGGCGGTGACGGGCGCGCCGTCGTGGAACTTGAGCCCGTCGCGCAGCCGGAAGGTCCAGGTAAGGCGGTCGGAGGATTGCTCCCAGGCATCGACCATCTGGGGCTTGATCTCACCCCTCTCGTTCATCGCGAACAGCATGTCGAAGACATGCAGCCCGAAGGTGCGCGTGATCGCCGCGGTGATCACATGCGGGTCCAGGATCACGACCTCCGACTCCAGCACGAGGTTCAGGGCCGTTGCGGCACGGGCCTCGCGCGGGCGGATGATGCCGAAGCTGGCCAGCGCCGAGGCGCCAAGCACCGCGTCGCGACGGCGCGCGCGAAGTCCGTTCATGATCGTTTCTCCCGCTGTCGATGCGCGGCCGGGCCGCACAGGCGTCAACACTATCGGTGCGCTCGCGGTCCCGCAACCAGGCGACCGCGCGCAATTCCGCGCAAGGATCGAGCTGTGCGCGGGTTGCTGTGCCGTATGGTCGCGCCTAGCCTTGCGTGATCGCGTCGCCTCTGAGGATCCTCGCCATCATGCCCGACGACCTGCTCTTCCTGCCCGCCTTGCGCGCAGCGGCAATGATCCGGACACGTACGCTTTCGCCCGTGGAATACATCGACGCCGTTCTCACGGCGATCGAGCGCGCCCAGCCGCGGCTCAATGTCTTCACCGCGGTGCTCGCCGAATCCGCGCGTGTCGAGGCACGCCGCGCCGAGGCGGCCGTGATCCAGGGCAGGCCGCTCGGGCCACTGCACGGCGTGCCGGTCACGATCAAGGATCTCGTCGATGTCGCCGGCGTTCGCACGACTCACGGCTCGGCGATCTTCGCCGCGAGCCCTCCGGCGACGGCCGACGACGTTCTCGTCGCCCGCCTGCGCGCGGCCGGCGCGATCATTCTCGGCAAGACCACCACCCCCGAGTTCGGCGTGAAGGGCCTGACCGACGGGCCGTCCTTCGGCGTGACGCGCAACCCTTGGAATCTCGCACGCACCTCGGGCGGGTCGAGCGGCGGCGGTGCGGCGGCAGTCGCTGCCGGGCTCGGCCCGCTCGCGCTCGGCACCGACGGTGCCGGCTCGATCCGTGGCCCGGCGTCGTGCTGCGGCGTGGTCGGGCTCAAGGCCACGCTCGGCGCGGTGCCATACGACACCGCGCGCGACGCGTTCGGCAACAACGTGTTCGCGGGTCCACTCGCGCGCGCAGTCGGCGACGCGGCGGTGATGCACATCGTGCTGTCCGGTGCGAGTACGAAGGATCCGTGGAGCCTCGGCTTCACGGCGCGTCCCCTCTCGCCCGGGCTGGTCAGCGCGGATCTCTCATCAGTGCGGATCGGCTACATCCCGCTCTGCGCCAACCCGCGCGTGGCGGCGGATGTCGCAGCGAACACGCGTGCCGCCCTCGATGCCTGGCAGGCGATGGGTGCTGCCGTCGAGGAGGTGACCGAGAGGATCGACTGGATAGAGTTCGAGGGTCGGGTGCTCTACCAAGCCAATTTCGCCGTGTTCTGCGCGAAGTACCTGCCGGAGTGGCGGGACCGGATGGACCCGGTGACAATCGCATTCATGGAGCGCGGCAGCCGGTTCAGCCTTGCGCAGTTCCGCGAGGCGCAGTTTGCCCGTGCCGGCCTGTTCCGCGCGATCCAGGGCCTGCTCGACCGCTACGACGTGCTCGTCACCCCGACCGCCTCGCGCACCGCGCTGCCCGCCGACTTCGACGCGGCGAACGACGAGGTCGAGGTCGATGGCGTGAAGTGTGGCATCACGCGCCAGGGTTGGACCTCATACCAGTATCCCTTCAACCTCACGGGCCACCCCGCGCTCTCGCTGCCCTCGGGCTTCGGCACGGACGGATTGCCGACCGGTGTGCAGATCGTCGGACGCTGGGGCGCGGAGGCGGATATCCTGCGCCTTGGCGCGCTGCTGGAGGCTGCGCGGCCTTGGGCCCAGCATCGCCCGGACATCGCGCGGGGCTGAGCGATCATGAGCGACGCGCTCTGCTTCCTCTCGATCGCGGAGTTGAGTGCGCGCTACGCCGACGGCACCTGTTCGCCGGTCGACATCGTGCGGGCGCATCTGACCCGCGCCGCACGGTTGGAGCCCAAGCTCCAGGCCTTCCAGCTGATCGACGAGGACGGCGCGCTGCGGGCAGCGGCAGCAAGCGCGGCACGCTGGCGGGCCGGCCGACCCGTGGGGGCGCTCGACGGCGTGCCACTGAGCATCAAGGACAATGTGGACGTCGCGGGGTTCCCGACCCGCCACGGCTCGCGGACCAGCGACGACGCTCCGGCCGAGACGGATGCTCCTGTCGTCGCACGGCTGCGCGAGGCCGGCGCGGTGATCCTCGCCAAGACGCGGCTGCCCGAGTTCGGCTGGAAGGGGCTGACGGACGGCCCTTTGCACGACCAGCCGACGCGCAACCCGTCGAACCTCGCCCATACGCCGGGCGGCTCCAGCGGCGGAGCGGCCGCCTGTGTGGCCGCCGGGATCGGCACCGTAGCCTTCGGCAATGACGGTGGCGGATCCATCCGTGGCCCGGCGAGTTTCTGCGGACTCTTCGGACTCAAGCCCACCTTCGGACGGGTACCGCATGACAAGCACGAAGGGCCGTTCGGAACGTTGGTCGCGGGCGGGCCGATCACGCGCTCGGTGGCGGATGCCATCATCACGCTCGCTGTGATGGCACGACCGGATGATCGCGACTGGTTCGCCTTGCCGCCACCGCCGGCGGGCTGGCTCGCAGCGCTGCGGCCGCGATTGCGGGATCTTCGCTTCGCCTACGCGCCGGAGCTCGGCGGCGTCGCGCCGGATGCGGAGGTGCGTCGCGTGGTCGAGGCAGCCGTCGCCACCCTGGCTGCACAGGGTACGCGCATCACGACGCTCGGTCCGATCATTGATCCGCTGCGCCCGTCCTTCGAGGCCTATTGGTTGGCGGGCTTCGCCAAGCGGCTGCGCGCGATCCCGCCTGCACGACATGACGAGATGGACCCCCAGCTCCGCCGCCTGGCCGAACAGGGGCTCGCTGTCGGCATCGAGGCACTGCTCGCCGGAGAAGCGGCGCGCGCCGCGCTCGGGCGCCGCCTCGGTGCAGTGCATCGCGAGTACGACCTGCTGTTGACGCCGAGCATGCCGCATGCGGCACCAACGGTCGGCACGATCTATCACACCGACGCGTATGATCGTTGGCGCGACGGTGTCCCCTATTCGCTCCCATTCAATCTGACTGGGCAGCCGGCGGCGACCCTGCCCTGCGGCGTGACCCACACCGGACTTCCGGTCGGGTTGCAGGTGGTCGGGCCACGCTTCGCCGAACGCGCCATTCTGGAGGCCTGTCTCGGGATCGAACAAGCGCTGGGCGTCGTACCGCCCACGGCACGACTACGCGGGCTTCAATCCAAACCCTAGCGCGGTCGCGGTCCACGCGCGAATCTGACCGGATGACCATTGCTGATCATCCAGGGTTCACGGCAACGTTCATCGAAGCTTCATTCATCCGAAATCGCCAGGTCACGATGCGCTGGCACCTCTCCGCGCATGAGCGATACCCCCGGCGTCACCTCCACGCGCGCAACCAATGTCCTGCTGATCGTGGTCGACCAGTGGCGTGCCGACATGATGCCGGGTTCGCCCGCACTGCCGATCGAGCTGCCCAATATCCGACGGCTGATGCGCGAGGGCGTCACGTTCCGCAACCATGTCACCACCGCGGTGCCGTGCGGGCCTGCTCGCGCCAGCCTGCTCACGGGCCTCTACCTGATGAACCACCGTGCGGTGCAGAACACCGTGCCGCTCGATCGCCGTCATTTCACGCTCGCCCAGGCGCTGCGCGCGATCGGCTATGACCCCGCGCTGATCGGTTACACCACCACAACGCCCGACCCACGCACGACCTCGCCGCGTGATCCGCGCTTCCTGGTGCTCGGCGACCTGATGGAAGGGTTCCGCAGCGTCGGCGCGTTCGAGCCCGGGATGGACGGGTATTTCGGCTGGGTCGCGCAGAAGGGCTATGCGCTGCCGCCGAACCGCGCCGACATCTGGCTCCCCGAGGGCGAGGACGCCGTGCCGGGCGCCACTGACCGGCCCGCACGCATCCCGAAGGAACTCTCCGACAGCGCCTTTTTCACCGAACGCGCACTGACCTATCTGAAAGGCCGCAACGGTAAGCCTTGGTTCCTGCATCTCGGCTACTATCGCCCGCATCCGCCCTTCGTCGCCTCCGCGCCGTATCACGCCCTCGTCAAACCGGAGCAGGTCATCGCACCGGTGCGGGCGGCCTCGCCGGAAGAGGAGGGCGCGCAGCACCCGCTGCTCGCCTACTATCTCGGCGCGGTCGCGCAAGGCTCGTTCTTCCAGCGCGCAAGCGGCCTAGCCGCCGAGATGGACGAGGCGTCGGTGCGCCAGATGCGCGCGACCTATTGCGGCATGCTGGCCGAGATCGACGACTGCCTTGGCACGGTGTTCTCGCATCTCGACGCAACCAATCAATGGCGCGATACGCTGGTGATCTTCACCTCCGATCACGGCGAGCAGCTCGGCGATCACTGGCTGCTCGGCAAGCTCGGATATTTCGACGAGAGCTTCCGCATCCCGCTCATCATCAAGGACCCGCGCGCCGAGGCCGAGGCCACGCGTGGTCGCACGCTCGACGCGTTCACCGAGAGCGTGGACGTGATGCCGACCATCCTCGACTGGCTCGGCGGCGAGGTGCCGCGCGCGGTCGACGGACGGTCCCTGCTGCCGTTGTTGGAAGCCGAGCCCCCGCGCGAGTGGCGCGATGCGATCACCTACGAGTTCGACTTCCGCGACGTGTTCTACTCGCATCCCGAAACGGCGCTCGGCCTTGCGATGGATCATTGCAGTCTCGCCGTGATCCAGGACGCGGAGGCGAAGTACGTGCACTTTGCCGGCCTGCCGCCGCTGTTCTTCGATCTGCGCGAGGATCCGCACCAGTTCACGAACCGCGCAGACGATCCAGGCTTGGCGTCACGCATCAAGGACTACGCGCAGCGGCTGCTGACGCACCGGCTGCGCCATGCCGAACGCACGCTCACCCACTTCCGCGCCACTCCGCACGGACTGGAGGAACGGAAGCCCGGGTACTGACCACCCCCGGACACCCTCAGGACAGGAGGTCCCCCGCCATGCCTCGTCTGACCCGTCGCTCCATCCTCGCCGGCACGGCCGGCACGCTCGCGCTGCCGCGTTTCGCGATCGGCCAGCCCGACCAGCGCCCGTCCATCGTCGTCGCGGTGCAGAAGATCTCGAACAGCAATACGCTCGAAGTGCTGCGCGAGCAGTCCAATGTCGGCGAGCGAGTGTTCTACACCTCGATCTGGGAGAGCCTGATCGGCCGAAACTGGCTTGGCGACCAGGGACCTGTGCCGTCGCTCGCGACCGCCTGGCGGCGCATCGATGACCGCACCGTCGAGCTCGACCTGCGCGAGGGCGTGAAATTCCACAACGGCGACACGCTGACGGTCGAGGACGTGGTGTTCAGCTTCGGGCGCGAGCGCATGTTCGGCGACACGCGTCCGATCCTCGCGGGCGAGACGCTTCGCGTCACCTCTGCCGCGCCGGTTGCCGGCGGCAAGGCCCCGCCACCAGAGGTTCCGGCGATCGCGCGGCGCATCTGGCCGGCGCTGGAGCGGGTCGAGGCGGTGAACGCACGCACCGTGCGCTTCGTCAACGCCGTGCCGGACGTAACGTTGGAGGGGAGGATCGGCCGCTACGGCAGCGACATCGCCTCGCGCCGCGCCTTCGAGGCCGCCGAGAGCTGGCTTGCCTGGGCGCGCCGTCCGATCGCGACCGGGCCCTACCGGGTCGTCGAGTTCCGCCCGGATGTCGAACTCGTGCTCGAGGCCCATGACGAGTACTGGGGCGGCCGCCCCCCGCTGCGCCGCATCCGCTTCATCGAGGTGCCGGAGGTGGCGAGCCGCGTGAATGGACTGCTCTCGGGCGAGGTTCAGTTCGCCTGCGACATTCCACCCGATCAGATCGCCGGGATCGAGCGCAACGCGCGCTTCGAGGTCCAGGGTGCCACCATCCACAACCACCGCATCACGGTGTTCGACAAGAACCACCCACAGCTCGTCGATCCGCGCATTCGCCGTGCCATGACCCACGCGATCGACCGCCAGGCCATCGTCGATTCGCTCTGGGGCGGGCGCACGCGGGTGCCGGCGGGGCTGCAGTGGGAGTTCTACGGTCCGATGTTCCACGCCGACTGGACGGTACCGGGCTATGACCCGGCAGCGGCGCAGCGACTCGTGCGCGAGGCCGGCTATCGCGGCGATCCGATCCCGTATCGCTGCCTCAACAACTACTACACGAACCAGAACGCCACCGCGCAGATCCTGGTCGAGATGTGGAAGGCGGTGGGGCTAAACGTCCAGCTCCAGATGGTCGAGAACTGGCAGCAGATCATGCAGCGCAACGAGACGCGCGCGGTCCGCGACTGGTCGAACTCGGCGCTCTTCAACGATCCGGTCTCCTCGCTGGTCGCCCAGCATGGTCCGAACGGCTCGCAGCAGCAGCAGGGCGAGTGGAGCAACGAGGAGTTCAACCGCCTTGCGATCGAGCTTGAGACCTCGACCGATCGCGCACGCCGACGCGCAGTGTTCCGCCGCATGCTCGAGATCGCCGAGCGCGAGGACCCCGCCTACACCGTGCTGCACCAGAACGCGACCTTCACGGCCAAGCCGAGGGCAATTCGCTGGCGCCAGCCTGCCGCCTTCGCGATGGACTTCCGCGCCGAGGCCTGGGGCGGCATTTCGGGCTGAGTGACCGGGAGGACATAGACCATGCGCCTGACACGCCGAGCCGCGCTCACGGCGACCGCCGCGATCTCGCTCCCGCGCTTCGCGATCGCCCAGGGCGATCAGCGTCCGTCGATCACGGTCGCGGTGCAGAAGATCAGCAACAGCAACACCTTCGAGACGCCGCGCGAGCAGTCGAATGTCGGCTACCGCGTCTACTCCAACTACGCCGAGACGCTGATCGAGTCCGCCTGGCGGGACCAGTTGAAGCCGGTACCTGGCCTTGCGACCGCGTGGCGGCGGATCGACGATCGCACCGTCGAATTCGACCTCCGCGAAGGCGTACGATTCCACGACGGGACGGTCATGACCGCCGAGGATGTCGCCTTCAGCTTCGGTCCGCGTCTGTTCGGCGCGGAGACGCTCGGTCCGCGCCAGCCGCCGAGCGAGGTGATCGCGACCGGGCGGCGCACCTTCCCGGCGATCGAGGGCATGGAGATCGTGCGCCCCGGTGTGGTGCGTTTCGTCAACAAGACGCCGGACGTGACGCTCGAAGGACGCATCCAGCAGAACATCGGCATCGTCGTCTCGCGCCGTGCCTTCGAGGCGGCGCCGAACTGGCTTGCCTGGGGCCGCGCCCCGATCGGCACCGGACCGTACCGCATCGCCGGGTTCCGCCCCGATGTCGAGCTCGTGCTCGAGGCGCATGACGAGTACTGGGGCGGCCGCCCGCCCGCGCGACGCATCCGCTTCCTCGAGGTGCCGGAGGTCGCGAGCCGGATGAACGGGCTCCTGTCCGGCGAGTTCGACTTCGCCTGCGACATCCCGCCCGACCAGATCGCGACGATCGAGCGCAACCGCCGCTACGAAGTGCTCGGCAGCCCGATCAACAACATCCGCATCCTTGCCTTCGACAAGACCCACCCGGTGCTCGCCGATGCGCGGGTGCGGCGTGCGATGACGCACGCCATCGATCGCACCGCAATCGTCGAAGCCCTGTGGTCGGGTCGCACGCGCGTGCCGAAAGGGCTCCAGCTGGAGTTCTACGGGCCGATGTTCGTCGAGGGCTGGGACAATCCTCGCTTCGATCCGGACGAGGCGCGCCGCCTGCTGCGCGAAGTTGGCTATCGCGGCGATCCGATCCCGTACCGGTTGCTGAACAACTACTACACGAACCAGGTTTCGAATGCGCAGATCATGGTCGAGATGTGGAAGGCCGTAGGGCTCAATGTGGAGATCCAGATGGTCGAGAACTGGAACCAGATCCAGGATCGCGCAACACCGCGCGGCATCCGCGACTGGTCGAACACGTCGCTGTTCAACGACCCCGTCTCGGGCCTCGTGCGCGGCATGGGCCCGCGCGGCGAACTGCAGCTTCAGGGCGAGTGGACCAACGAGGCTTTCAACATCGAGGTGACGGTGCTGGAGACCTCGCTCGACCGGGCGCGCCGTCGCGCCGCGTTCCGGCGCATGCTCGAGATCATCGAGCGTGAGGACCCGGGCTACCTCGTCCTGCACCAGGCCGCCACCTTCACTGCCAAGCGGCGCGACATACGCTGGAGCGCATCGCATGGCTGGGCGATGGACTTCCGTGCCGACAATCTCGCCTTCGGCGCGTGACGACGATCAGGGGAGACCAGTGATGGCCCGATTGACCCGCCGCGCCGCGCTCAGCGTCACTGCCGCAGCCGCAACCCTGCCGCGCTTCGCGATCGCGCAGTCCGATCAGCGCCCGACCGTGACCGTCGCGGTCCAGAAGATCGCCAACAGCAACACGCTGGAGACGGCGCGCGAGCAATCCAATGTCGGCAGCCGCACGTTCAATTCCTATGCGGAGATGCTGATCGACACCGACTGGATCGGTGATCTGTCGCAGCGGCCGGGGCTTGCCACGGCCTGGCGGCGGATCGATGATCGCACGGTCGAACTGGATCTGCGTCAGGACGTCAAGTTCCACAACGGCGACACCATGTCCGCCGAAGACGTGGTGTTCAGCTTCGGACCCGAACGTCTGTTCGGCGGCTCGGACCAGGGGCAGGGTGGCACGCTGTTCGCGGCCCCGACCACCACCGGTGCGGCCGGCAAGGCACCGCCTCCCGAGGTACCCGCGGTGGCGCGTCGCACCTATCCGGGGCTGGAGCGCATCGAGATCGTGCGCGAGGGCGTGGTCCGCTTCGTCAACAGGACGCCGGATGTGACGCTGGAAGGCCGCATCGCGCGCAATGTCGGGGTGGTCCTGTCACGCCGCGGCTTCGCCGAGGCCGAGTCGTGGCTCGCCTGGGCACGTCGGCCGGTCGGCACCGGCCCCTACATGGTCGCCGAGTTCCGCCCCGACACCTCGCTCACCCTCGCCGCCTTCGACGACTACTGGGGCGGGCGGCCGCCGGCACGCCAGATCCGCTTCCTCGAAGTGCCGGAGGTGGCGAGCCGGATCAACGGCCTGCTGTCCGGCGAGTACGATTTCGCCTGCGACATCCCGCCCGACCAGATCGCGCCGATCGAGCGCAATCCGCGGTTCGAGGTGGCCGGAAGCCTCATCACCAACCACCGGCTGACGGTGTTCGACAAGAACCACCCGCAGCTCGCCGATCCGCGCGTGCGCCGGGCAATGACGCACGCCATCGACCGCGGCGCCATCGTCGAGGCGTTGTGGGCTGGCCGAACCCGCGTGCCGAAGGGGCTGCAGTGGGAGTACTATGGCGAGCTGTTCCAGACAGACTGGGATGTGCCGGCCTTCGATCAGGCCGAGGCACGACGGCTGCTGCGCGAGGCCGGCTATCGCGGCGATCCGATCCCGTACCGGCTGCTGAACAACTACTACACGAACCAGAACGCGACCGCGCAGATCCTGGTCGAGATGTGGAAGGCCGTCGGGCTGAACGTGCAGATCGAGATGCGCGAGAACTGGCAGCAGATCTTCGATCGCAACAGCCCGCGCGGCGTGCGCGACTGGTCGAACTCCGCCCCGTTCAACGATCCGGTCTCCTCGATCACCAACCAGCACGGACCGCGCGGGCAGCAGCAGCAGGTGGGAGAGTGGACCAACGACGAGTTCAACCGTCTCTCGGTGGAGTTGGAGACCTCGACCGATCGCGCGCGCCGCCGCGCCGTGTTCCGCCGCCTGCTAGAGATCGCCGAACGCGAGGATCCGGCCTACACCGTGCTGCACCAGACCGCGACCTTCACCGCCAAGCGCAAGGACATTCGCTGGCAGGCGGCCCAGTCCTTCCTGATGGACTTTCGCGCGCGCAACCTCGCCTTTCCGGCGTGAGCCGCGTATGGGAGCTCTCGTTGCACTCTCCGGTCTGACGGTCGACTTCGATACCGGCAAGCGCGTGGTCCGCGCGCTGCACGGTGTCGATCTTTCAGTCGCGCGTGGCGAGGCGGTCGGTCTGGTGGGCGAGTCGGGCTCGGGCAAGTCCGTCACCTGGCTCGCCGCACTCGGCCTTCTCGGCGGGCGCGCGCGCATCGGTGGTTCGGTGCAGCTCGACGGCACCGAGCTTGTGGGAGCGCCGGTGCGGGTGCTGGAAGCCATGCGCGGCAAGCGCATCGCGATGATATTCCAGGACCCCGCCTCGTCGTTGAATCCGGTGCACCGGATCGGCCGGCAGATCAACGAGGCGCTCGCACTGCATCGGGGCCTGACCGGTGCGGCCGCGCGCGCCGAGACGCTGCGTCTGCTCGACCGTGTCGGCATCCCGGCAGCGGCGCGGCGGCTCGACGACTACCCGCATCAGCTTTCGGGCGGACAGAACCAGCGCGTGATGATCGCGATGGCGCTTGCCGGCGAGCCCGATCTGCTTATCGCCGACGAGCCCACCACCGCGCTCGACGCCACGATCCAGGCGCAGATCCTGGCACTGCTCGGCGAACTGCGCCGCGACGGTAACATGGCGATGGTGCTGATCAGCCACGATCTCGGCGTGGTCGCGGAGAACTGCGACCGGGTGGCGGTGATGTATGCCGGCCGGATCGTCGAGGAGGCGAGCGCGGACCGGCTGTTCGGCGCGCCGCAGCACCCCTACACGCAGGGCTTGCTCGACGCTCTGCCGGATCTCGACGGACCGCGTCGCCGCCTCGCCGCGATCCCCGGCACGGTACCCGAGCCCACGCGGTTGCCGCCGGGCTGCGCCTTCGCGCCGCGCTGCCCGCATGCCGAGGCTGCCTGCGTGGCGGCTGTCCCGACGTTCCACCTGCTGACGCCCGGGCATCGAGCCGCGTGCCTGAAACCGGCCGCATCTCGGGGAATGGCACGCGAGCGGGCGGTCGCGTGAGCACGCTTCTCTCGGCGCGCGGTCTGGCCCGGCACTATGCCGTGCGCACGGGACTGTTCGGGCGGCGCGCCAGTCTGCGCGCGGTGGACGGCGTCTCGTTCGATGTTCCGCCAGCCCGCACGTTGGCACTGGTCGGCGAGTCGGGTTGCGGCAAGACCACAACCGCCAAGCTGGTCCTCGGGCTGATCCCGCCCACGGCGGGTACCGTCACATTCGAGGGCGAGGCCCTGCCCCGGCCCAACACCGTCGCGTGGCGCGAGGCCCGCCAGCGCATGCAGATGATCTACCAGGATCCGCTCGGTGCACTCGATCGGCGCCTGTCCGTGCTGCGCCAGGTGGCCGAGCCGCTGGAAATCCATCAGGTCGGCACGAAGGCGGAGCGGCGGGAGCGTGCACTCGCACTGCTCGACGCTGTCGGCCTGCAACCTCATCTCGCCGGCCGGTATCCACACGAACTCTCGGGCGGGCAGCGGCAGCGCGTCGTGCTTGCGCGCGCCCTGATCCTCGAACCCGCGCTGATCGTCGCCGATGAGCCGGTCTCGGCACTCGATGTGTCGATCCAGGCCCAGGTGCTGAACCTGTTCGAGGACCTTCAGGCGCGCTTCGGTGTCGCCTTCCTGTTCATCAGCCACGACCTCAAGGTCGTGCGCCAGGTCGCGCACGACGTCGCAGTGATGTATCTCGGCCGCATCGTCGAGCAGGGCGCGCCGGAGGCACTGTTCCGCGAGCCCGTGCACCCCTACACCCGCGCGCTCGTCTCCGCGATCCCGGTGGTGCGTCGGCGCGCGGGACGCGAGCGCATCGTGCTGGAGGGCGATCCGCCGAACCCGATCGCGGTGCCGTCGGGCTGCGCGTTCCATCCCCGCTGCCCGGTCGCGGTCGCGGCCTGCCGCAGCGAGACGCCGGCACTGAAGACGCTGCCCGATGGCCGTCTCGTTGCCTGCCATCTCGCCCATGGCGATGCGGCGATGCGCAAGGCTGCCTGACCCGTGCTACGCTATTTTCTTTCACGCCTGCTGCGCGCGGTGTTGACGATCGTCGCGGTCGTCACCTTCGCCTTTGTGGTGCTGCGGCTCTCCGGTGATCCGGCTCTGCTCATCATGTCGGTCGATGCGCCGCCAGAGGCCGTCGAGGCGTTCCGCGCCGCCTGGGGCCTCGACCGTCCCGTTTGGGAGCAGTACCTGCGCTACTTCGTCCAGGTCGCGCAGGGCAATCTCGGCCAGTCGATGCGCGATGGAAGGCCGGCGTTGACGGTGGTGATGGAGCGCGTGCCGGAGACCCTGGCCCTCACGCTGCCGGCCTTCGCCATGAAGCTGCTGATCGGCATTCCGGCCGGCATCTATGCGGCGCTGAACCGCAACCGCCTCGCCGACCGCCTGACCATGGTGATCTCGGTCGCCGGGTTCACGGTCCCCTCCTTCGTGCTGGCGCTGATCCTGGTGCTGATCTTCGCCGTCAACCTCGGCTGGCTGCCGTCGGGTGGAGCGGAGTCCTGGCGGCACGCGATCCTGCCCGTGATCACGCTCGGGCTGTCGGGTGCCGCGATCCTCGCGCGCTTCACCCGCAGCGCGATGCTGGAGGTGCTCGGCCAGCCGTATATCCGCGCAGCCTCGGCCAAGGGGCTGCCGTGGCGCCGTGTCGTCACCGATCACGCGCTGCCGAACGCGGCGATCCCGACCGTGACGATCATCGGCTTCATGGTGGGCAGCTTGGTTGCCGGCGCGGTGGTGGTGGAGAGCGTGTTCTCCTGGCCCGGCGTCGGCCGGCTGCTGGTGGTCGCGGTCTCGAACCGGGATCTTGCGATCGTACAGACCATCCTGCTGCTCGTCGCCATGACCATGGTCTGCGCGAACCTGATCGTCGACATGCTCTACGGCTGGATCGATCCGCGGCTGCGCACCGCGCGGGCGGCAGGAGGGTGAGGATGTCGCCGCAGAATGTCGCCACCGTCACGCTTCCGGCGCCGCCTGAAGCCGAGCGCGGGCGCTCCGCAGTCACCCGCTTCCTCGAAGCCTGGCCGCCGGCCGTACTGCTCGCCCTCGTCTGGATCGCGGGCATGCTGGTGGTCGCCCTGTTCGCCGACAGCCTCGCGCCTTATTCGTTCACAGCGCTGGATCTGCGCGCGCGGCTCTCCCCGCCCGTGTTCATGGGCGGGGACTGGCGCCATGTTCTGGGCAGCGACGAGCTCGGCCGCGACGTGCTCTCGCGCCTGATCGTCTCGATCCGGATGAGCGCCCTGATCGCCTTCGGCGCAACGATCATCAGTGCCGTGCTCGGCACCTCGCTCGGCCTGCTGGCGGCGCATTTCCGCGGCCGCATCGAGCAGGTCGTGCTGGCACTGGTGGACTTCCAGGCCTCGATGCCGTTCCTGATCATCGCGCTGAGCGTGCTCGCCTTCTTCGGCAACGCGCTGCCGCTGTTCATCGCGCTGATGGGGTTTCACGGGTGGGAACGCTACGCGCGCATCTCGCGCGGCCTGACGATCGCGGCGAACGAACAGGGCTATGCCAATGCGGTGCGCCAGCTCGGCGCGGGACCGGCGCGCATCTACGGGCTGCACGTGCTGCCCAACATCGCCTCGACCCTGATCGTCACCATGACGCTCACCTTCCCCGAGATCATCCTGCTCGAGAGCGGGCTTTCGTTCCTTGGCCTCGGCGTGCAGCCGCCGATGACCAGCCTCGGCAACATGGTCGGCTACGGGCGCGAGTACATCACCCGCGCGCCGTGGATCATGCTGTCCCCGGCCGCCACGATCGTGCTGACCACGCTCTCGATCAGCCTCGTCGGCGATTGGCTGCGCGATCGTCTTGACCCGACCCTGCGCTAGGATCGTTCCATGCCTTGCGTCTCCCGAGTCGTCCTGTTCGGTTTCGACGGCCTGCGCCCGGATCGGGTCACGCCCACGACCATGCCGCATCTGGCCCGCTTCGTCGCCGAGGGGACGCGCTTCGCCAACGCGCGCAGCGTGTTCCCCTCCGAGACGCGGGTGGCGATCCCCTCGCTCGCGACCGGCTGCCGGCCGGGCACGCACGGGCTGGTCGCGAACAGTCTCTACGACGCGGCCGCCGCACCCGAGCGTGTGCTGAACACCAAGCACGCCGCCGATATCGATGCGCTGGTCGCGGCGCATGGCCGACTGCTTGCGGTCCCGTCGCTCGGCGCACGCCTTGCCGCGGCAGGCCACGCGCTCGACGTGGTCTGGACCGGGACGGTCGGTGCCGGGCGGGCCTTCTTCCCCGAGGCCGAGGCGCTCGATGCCTTCCGCTGGCATCCGGAGGAGGCGGTCGGACCCGCGCGCGGGCTCGACGCGCGGTTTGGTGCCGCACCGCCCGCTGGGACGCCGAACACGCCGCGCGTCCGTCACGCGGCGCGCCTGTTCATCGAGCATGTGCTGGGCGAACGGCGCGCCACAGTCGCGGCGTTCTGGTCGAGCGAGCCGGACGTCACCTATCACTACTGCGGCGTCGGCAGCGCGGAGGCCGAGACCGCGATGCGCGACGTCGATGCGGCCTTTGCGGAAGTCCTGCGCTGGCGCGATGCCCAGCCCGACCGCGACGGAATCGTCGTGTTCGCCCTCTCCGACCACGGCCACGTCACCGGCGAGGCGCTGCTCGACCTTCAGGCCGCGCTGCGCGCAGGCGGCTTCGCGGCCGGGCGCGACTTTGGCAACGGCACCGAGATCGCGCTCGGCGGCGGCGGCGCGCCGGGTCTCTGGTTGCGCGATCCGCGGGAGACAGCGCCGCTCGCATCCTGGCTCAACGACCAGCCCTGGACTGGCCTGGTGCTCGCGCGCGAGGCCGGAATTCCTGGAACGATCCCGCTTGCCACGCTGGGTGCGAGGCACGCCCGCTCGCCGGATCTCGCGGTGACCTTCGCGGGATCGAGCGCTCCGGATCCGCGCGGCGTGCCCGGTCGTGCTCTGATCGATACCGGCGATGTTCCGGTCGGCGGCGGCATGCATGGCGGTCTGCACGAGCGCGAGCTTGCGACCGTGCTGGCGATGGCGGGCGGCCCGATCCTCTCCGGCGTCGTGATGCAGGGTGCGGCTGACCTGACCGACATCGCCCCGAGCGTGCTCGCGCTGCTCGGACTGTTGAGTGAGGGAATGGACGGACGTCCGCTCGCGCAGGCGTGGGGGAATGCCCCTGATGCCGCGCCCGATCACGACGAGCTCCGCCCCGTCGAGGGGCGCGCCGGGCTTCGGCTGTTCCGTCTCGGCGCGACGCACCGGCCGGATGCAATGATCGAGGCGTGACGGATCACGAAGGCGGCTGCCGGCGCTGCCGATCGCTCAGAGCATCAGCGTCGCCGCCACGCCTGCGTGCGGCGCGTCAGCACCTGGTCGAGCCGGACATGCAGGCCCTTCACCGCAGCCGAGGTCAGCAGGATCACGGTCGCCATCGCGGCGGCGGCGCTGGCGAATCCCGCCTCATCCATCTGCACCACCGCGACCGAGGCGGGCATCGTGTGCGGCGAATAGAGGAACACCACCGCCGACACCGTCGTCATCGCATTCACGAACAGATAGATCGCAACATCGAGGATCACCGGCAGCGACATCGGCACCGTCACCACGGCGAAGGTGCGCCAGATCGGCACCTTCAGGCTCGCTGAGACCGACTCGAACTCGGGATCGAGGCTCTTCAACTGCGTCATGCTGGCCAGGTGCCCGACGGTATAGAAGTGAACGAGCGAATTGAGGACCAGGATGCCGAGCGTGCCGTAGAGGAACCCGAGCGGATTCCCCGGTGCATTGAAGAAGAAGATGTAGGCGATGCCGAGCACCAGCCCGGGCACGGCGAGCGGAATCACGGCGATGAAGCGCACGATGTCGCTCAATGGGCCAAGCACCCTGACCCGATCCATCGCATAGGCGAAGGCGAACACCAGCGGCGCGCCGATCAGCGCGGTCCAGAACGCCAGCTGCACGCTGTTGACCCAGCTGCCCCAGCCGGCGCTGATGAAGTTGCCGAAGGCGTAGTTGTTCAGGGTCAGCGAGAGGTTCCAGGGCCAGAACGTGATCAGGCTGCCCCAGGCGGCGATGCCGACAAGGCTCAGCAGCAGGGCCGAGACCAGCACGCAGAACGCGAACAATGGCCAGTCGCGCTCCGGCCGCTGCTTCGGGACATAGGGCACAGCGCGCGCACCGACCACGGCGACCTGGCGACGCTGCGCCCACTGATCGGCGCCGAAGGCAAGGATCGCGGGGATCATCAGCACCACGCCAACCACGGCGCCCATCTGGAAGTTCTGCTGCCCGACGACCTGTTTGTAGACCTCGGTCGCAAGCACGCTGAACGAGCCGCCGATCACCTTGGGGATGCCGAAATCGGTGATCACCAGCGTGAACACGACGAAGCTGGCCGAAACCATGCCGTAGCGCGCGGTCGGCAGGGTGACCGTGCGCATCACCCGGATACGCGAGGCGCGAAGCGCCTCGGCCGCCTCGTAAAGCCGCGCGTCGGTGCCGGAGAGCGCGGTCGCCAGGATCAGCAGAGCATGCGGGAAGGTGTAGAACACCTGCGAGATGATGATGCCGAGCGGTCCGTAGATGGTGCCGCCGAACAGCCAGGAGCGCAGGAATCCCTGATTGCCGAAGAGATAGATGAGCGCCAATGCAGGCAGGAGGCTGGGCGCCAGGATCGGGATCAGCGCGATGGCGCGGAACAGCCCCCTGCCCGGCATCGCGCTGCGCGTGAGCGCATAGGCGAACACGAACGCCGCTGGCACGACGATCACCATGGTCAGGCCCGCCGTCCAGAGGCTGTTCCATAGGCTGCCCGCAAGAGCTGGGGTCTCGATGTACCGAACATAGTTGGCGAGGCCGACGAACCGCCCCTGCTGGTCCTCGAAACTCTTGAGGAACAGCGTGCCGAGCGGCAGCACGAGGGCGACGGCGAGGAACAGTCCCGCGAGCACGACCCCTGCGGCGAGCAGCCGGTCATCGCCGGACCAGACGCGCCGGACCGGCAGGGCCGCGGCCACCGCCATCAGGCGTCCCGGGGGAACAGCAAGACCCGGTCGGGCGGCACGACCACCTCGATCGCGGCGCCGGGGCGCAGTTGCAGCCGGCGCAGGGCCGTGTCCTGCACCTCCACGACAAGCGGCAGGCCCTGAGCGTCCAGGGCAGCGCGGGCAATGGAGCCGAGATACTCGATGCCGCGCACGGTCGCGGTGAGGCGCGTGCCGGCATGCGTGCCGTCGTCGGGCAGCAGATCCTCCGGCCGCAGGCAGATCTGAACCGGCGTACCTGGGGTCAGGTGGTTGCCCGCATCGGCGGCGATGCGCACCTCGCCGACGCGGATTGTGCCGCGCTCACCGACCACACCGGGCAGCGCGTTCATCCGCCCGACGAACCCCGCAACGAACAGAGTTTCGGGATGGCGATAGACGGCGTCCGGCGGGCCGACCTGCTCGATCCGTCCGCGGTTCATCACCACCACGCGGTCGGCGATGGAGAGCGCCTCCTCCTGGTCGTGCGTGACCATGATGGTGGTGATGCCGAGACGCCGTTGCAGCGCCTTGATCTCCTCGCGCAGATGCGCGCGCACCAGGGCATCGAGGGCCGAGAGCGGCTCGTCGAGCAGCAGCAGTCCGGGATCCATCGCGATCGCGCGCACGAGCGCGACTCGCTGCTGCTGACCACCCGAGAGCTGCGCAGGATACTTCCAGGCCTGGTCGGCGAGCCCGACCAGTGCGAGGAGCTCCCGCACACGCGCTTCGATCTCGTTGCGCTTGCGGCCGAGCGAAACCAGGCCGTAGCCGATATTCGCGCTCACCGTCATGTTCGGGAACAATGCGTAGGACTGGAACACGATGCCGAAATCACGCGCCGAGGGCGGCAGGGCGGAAATGTCGCGCCCGGCCTGCACGATGCGCCCCTCATCCTGCGGATCGAGCCCCGCGATCGCACGCAGAAGCGTGGTCTTGCCGCAACCGGAGGGGCCGAGGAAGCAGACGAACTCGCCGCGGCCGACGGTGAGAGACACATCGTCGAGCGCCACGAAGGCACCGAACCGCTTGGTGACCCGTTCAACGGTCAGATAGGGCTCGGCCGCCGCGGTGCTTCCGGCGGCCGGGATGGCGATCTGCGGGGCGACAGGCGTATCCACGCGCGTCAGTTGCGCGGTGCGGACTTGCCGTCGAAGCGCCGGCCCCATTCGGCGAGGATGCGGTCGCGATTGGCGGCGACCGCGGCGAAGTCGACATCCGCGAGGCGCTGCGAGAACTCCGGCGGATAGTTCTGCACCGTCGGCTGCACATCGGCGCGGCCGAGCAGCGCGTAGTAGCGGCCGTAGAGCTCCATCGCCTCCTTCGAGACCGCGAAGTCCATCAGCCGCTTGGCGGCGTCGAGGTTGCGCGTGCCACGATGGATCGCCGCGGCCTCGAGATCGAATCCCACGCCGTCGGACGGCACGATGATGTCGATCGGCGCGCCCTGGTTCCTGAGTGCCACCGCGCGCATGTCGAAGGTGATGCCGATCGCGTACTCGCCGCGTGCGGCGTTATTGCAGGGCGCGCTGCCGGAATGGGTGTAGACGGCGATGTTGTCGTGCAGCCGCGTCATGAAGTCCCAGGCCGGCGCCTCGCCCTTGGTGCCGAGCCAGCCGGCGACCGTCAGCAGCCCGGTGCCGGAGGAGGCCGGGTTCGGCATCGCGATCAGGCCGCGATAGGCGGGGTTGAGCAGATCGTTCCAGGTCGCGGGCCTGGGCAGGTTGCGCTGCTGCGCGACCACGGTGTTGAAGCAGACCGCGGCCACGAACGCATCGAGGCCGACCCAGGTCATGGGGTTGCGGTCGCTGCGGAACTGCGGCCGCAGCGCCTCGGCATCCTTCGGCGTATAGGGCTCGAGCATGTTTTCGGCCTCGAGCCGGATCAGGCTGAACGCGGAGAGACCCCAGATCACGTCGGCGCGCGGGTTGTCCTTCTCGGCCAGCAGGCGCGTGGTGACGATGCCGGTGCTGTCACGCACCCACACCACCTCGATCCCCGGCACCGCACGCTCGGCCGCCTGCTTGAACACCGGGAGCTGATCGTTCTCGAAGGCGGTGTAGACGGTCAGCCGCGTCCGCTGCGCCTCGGCCGAGGCAGTGAAGGCGAGCATGCAGGCAGCGGCAAGCAGCAGTCGGCGCATGTGACGGTCCCCAGCGTTGATCGTTGCCGATCCGACGAGGTCCCCGCCCCGCCGGTGCCGGAACATCCCATGCGCCTCGCGACAGAAGCGTGACGGTTGTGTTGCCGTTCAGTGACGTTCACGCGGCGCGCAGCGCCGCCCGCAGATGCGGCCGCCAGCGCGAGAGCGGGGGCGTGGCCAGCCCCACCACCTTGGCGGCATCGTCCCAGCGGCGCAGGGCCACGGCTTCGGCGGCACCGGGCAGCGCGCGGAAGGTGGTGATCTCCTCGGCGCTCATCGGCCCCCCCTGCAACGCGAGGCTCCGCACCGACGCAGGCGAGAGCGTTGCGGCGTAATCGGGTTCGGTGGCGACCAGGTAACGCTTCGCCGCGACATGCAGGCGCGCCGGCGCGACCGCCACGGGCAGGAAATGCCGCGCGAGCCACGCCGCGCCGACATCCTCGTGGTGGCCGTCGATCCCATGCTCGGCGATGTCCTGCGGCAGGCCGTGCAGCAGATGGCCGATATCGTGCATCAGCGCAGCGGCGATCAGCACGGCCGGTGCCCCCTCGCACTCCGCGAGCCACGCCGCCTGGAGGGCGTGCTCGCGCTGGCTCACGCCTTCGCCGTAATGGGCGGCCCCCGCCTCGCCGCCGAGCACGTCCAGAACCGCCTCCACGATCGCGCTCATGGCGTCTCTCCCCGTTCCAGCCGCGACTCGATCTCCGGCAGAAGCTGGGGCAGATCGGCCACCGAGTCGATCACCCAATGCGCGCCGGCGGCACGCAGGACAGACGACGCACGCGCGCGGATCGGGTGACGCGCCGACTCGTCGAGTGCGGCGAGTTCCTCGGCCGAGAGACCCGTCTCGTTGCCGGTCAGCGCCACGCCGACCGTCCAGGTGCCGGCCGCGAGTCCCTCGGCGATGCCCGGCGCGGTGTCATCCACCTTCACCACGGCCTCGGGCGGAAATACGCCGAGATCGGCAAAGCAGCGATACATCATCAGCGGTGTCGGCCGGCCGGCGGCGAGGTCGCCGGCGCAGACGAGGCAGTCGGGTGCATAGCCGTGCGCGGCAGCGAGCGGCGCCAGCTCCCGCAGGATCGGGCGGGTGTAGCCGGTGGTGCTGCCGATCGCGAGGCCGCGCGCGCGACAGGCGGCGACCGCCGCGACCGCACCGGGGATCATGTCGGCATGATCGCGGACGGCAGCGACCGTCATCGGCTCGAACACCGAGAAGATGCGGTCGGCATCACCGGGACCAAAGGCGTGGCCGTGCCGGGCCTGCCACGCTGCGGAGACGTGCGCCAGCCGGCCGACCGCCATGATGTGATCCCATTTCGGCAGCCCCATCGGGCCGCGCGCATCCGCGATCGAGATCGCGACACCGAACTCGGCGAAGGCGCGTACGAAGGCTCCCATCGGGGCACGGCTGCCGTGATCGATCACAGTGCCGGCCCAATCGAACACCACGGCCCGGAGCGGGCCGCGATAGGCCGGGCGGGTCATGCCGGCACCGTCGCAAGGCCGAAGGAGGCAAGCGTTTCCTCGGCGAGTGCGAAGGCCGTGCTCATGCCGGTGCCCGAGGTGACCATGACGACGCGACTCTCCGGTGTCGGTGCGGCGATGAACGCGGGCACCGCGGCGGAGGGATACTCGCCGACCCAGCGCTCGATCACCCTTGGCGCGGTGGGAAACTGCAGCACCGCGCGGGCCTCTTCAAGGATCAGGGCCTCGGTTTCCGCGGCCAGGAACGGATCGGGCGTGTCGCCGTAGTGATGCGAATCGCCAACGACGAGCGTGCCGTCGGCCGACTGCACGACGATCAGGTGGACGCCGTGCGCGAGTTGCCCGGACTGCTCGGCGTCAAGGCGCGTCCGCAGGACTGGCAGCGACGACGCGCCCGCATAGCCGAGATAGCGCACGAGCCCGAGGTCGCTCATCACCGCCGCCGGCAGCCGCCAGCCCGGGTCGGAGAGGCGCAGCATCGACAGCTTGCAACGGACCGGACGATGCGCGGCGATCGCCTCGGGGAACAGCGACAGGAAGTCATTGCCCGGGCAGACGACGACACGGTCCGCCGGGATCGGGCCGCGGGTCGTATCCACGCGGCCAGGCTCCACCGCCCGCACATGCGTCCGCCAGAGAAAGCGGACGCCGTGATGCGCCTCCAGCCAAGCGGCCAGGCGGGGCAGGGCCTCGCGCGGCTCGACGCGCAGTTCGTGCGGCGAGTACAGCGCCGCCGCCAGGCCGTGCCGCAACGGCGGTGGAAGCTCTTCCGGTGCCAGCACCCGACAACCCTCCCCCATCGGCCCACGGGCGAACTCCTCGATCACCGCGCGCGCCTCCGGCCGACGGGCAGCCATCAACAGCCCACGATGCAGCACCGGAATGCCGGCGGCTTCCGAGACCTCGGCCCAGATCTCGCGCGACCGCCGGGCCCGCCGCCACGTGTCACCGGCCTGCTGGCCGGTGACCGTGACGAAGCCGAAATTCCGGATCGAGGCGCCATTGGCGCGCGCCTCGCGGTCGATGACCGTGACCGCAAGCCCCGCACGCGCGGCCGCCAGCGCGTGCGCAAGGCCGACGATGCCGGCACCGACGACGACGAACTGCATCAACCGAGGCGGTCGATGAGACCGAGCGGTCGCACAGGCCTCACGCGGCCTGCGGGCGCATCCTCCGCACCTCGTCGTCCGGCGGCAGGTAGTTGGCGCCGTCGGCGTAGCGCCAGTCCACCATCGTGCCCTTGTTGTTGCGCAACGCCGTCTTGCCGACGAAGGCGCCGAGCGTGGACTGGTGGTCGATCCCCCGGAACACGCAGCGCCCGAAGGGCGAGCCGAAGGGCAGATCCCTCATCGCCGCCACCATCCGCTCGGTCTCGGTCGATCCCGCCCGCTTGATGCACTCGGCGATCGCCGTGATCGTGTCGTAGCCCACGACGGTGCCGAGCCGCGGATAGTCGTTGAAGCGGCGCTGATAGGCGGTGCGGAACGCCACGTGCTCCGGTGTGTTGACCTGGTCCCACGGATAGCCGGTGACGATCCAGCCCTCCGGCGTCTCGTCCGCCAGCGGATCGAGATACTCGGGCTCGCCGGTCAGCAGGCTGACCACGCTGCGCCGCTCGAACAGCCCGCGCGTATTGCCCTGCCGCACGAAGTTCGTCAGGTCCGGACCGAAGGTGACGTTGTAGATGGCCTCGGGCCGCGCCTGTGCCAGCGCGGTCACGGTCGCGCCGGCGTCGATCCGCCCGAGCGCGGGCCACTGTTCGGCGACGAACTCCACATCCGGTCGCTTCGCCGACAACAGCTGCTTGAACCACTTCACCGCCGACTGGCCGTACTCATAGTTGGGGGAGACCGTGACCCAGCGCTTCGCCGGCAGCTTGGCCGCCTCCTCGACCAGCATCGCCGCCTGCATGTAGGTGCTGGGACGCAACCGGAACGTGTAGGCGTTGCCCTTCTCCCAGACGAGCTGGTCGGTCAACGGCTCGGAGGCGACGAACAGACGCCGACGCTGCGCGGCGAAATCCGCGACCGCGAGTCCGACATGGCTGAAGAACGTCCCCGCGATCAGATCGACCCGCTCATTGTCGAGCAGTTCACCCGCGAGACGCACAGCGTCCTGCGGCCGCCCGGCATCGTCGCGCCACACGACCTCCAGCGGCCGGCCGAGCACGCCACCTGCCGCGTTGATCTCCTCGACGCGAAGCTGCCAACCGTTGCGGTAAGGCAAGGTGAAGGCGGGCAAGGCGGTGTAGCTGTTGATCTCGCCGATGCGGATCGGCTGGGTGCCCTGCGCGCGGATCAGCGCGGGCGCGGCGAGCGCGCCCGCGGTACCGAGCAGCACGGACCGTCGGGTGGTTCGCGTCATCGGTGTCCCTCCTGTGTCCTCTTCCCCGTTGGCGGCGGCACTCTAGCGCACTCCGTCACGCGGTTCGATCTCCACCGACATCGCGCTGACCGGCGCGGTCACAGGTGCCGCCCCCTCAGCGCAGAGCCGATGCCGGACGATCGCAGCGCGGCGGCCGCAGGGCTGCAGGCAGGCGCGAGGGCGGCCGAGCCGTCGACGCGCGCAGCATCACGGGTGCCTCCAGCACGGTTCCGAGCAGAGGTGCCGGGCCGATGGCGGCCGCAGCGAGATACTCCGCGGCCCGCTGCCCCATCTCCGCCGCCGGAACCCGCACGGTGGTGAGAGGCGGTTCGGCATAGGCGGCGAAATCGAGGTCATCGAAGCCGGTGATCGAGAGGTCGCGCGGCACCGAAAGGCCAAGTGCCCGCGCACCGGCAAGCGCGCCGAGCGCCAGATGATCGTTTCCGCAGACGATCGCGGTCGGCGGGTCCGGCAAGGAGAGCAGCGCCAGGGCTGCGGCATGCCCGTCCGGAACGGTGTAGGGGCGCTCGGAGAGATAGGGTGGTGCGAGGGTGAGGCCGGACGCTGCGAGTGCGGCGCGGACGCCCGCGACCCGCGCCGCGGCGCGGTCATTGCCGACGGTCGGCCCGGCCACCATGGCGATGCGGCGATGGCCGAGTTCGAGCAGATGCGCGACGATGCGGCGCGCAGCGGCAGCATTGTCGAAGCCGATGCAGGGCACGGGAATGTCCGCGGCCGCGCTCGTCCAGGTCACGACCGCGGGCACGGCGGGCGCGCGGCGGCCAAGCAATGCCCACACCGCCGGCGGGTGCTCGGCGCCGACCAGCATCAGGCCGTCGATGCCCCGCTCGAGCAGCAGCCGCACCTCGCGGGTCTCGCGCGCGGCGTCGTATCCGGCCGAGGCGACCAGGAGCGCGAAGCCGTGCGCATCGAGCCGTTGTTGCAACGCATCGATGCAGACGGCGAACACCTGGTTGTCGAGCGTCGGCACGATCGCACCGATGGCGCGGCTGCGCCCGGAGGCAAGCGCGCGCGCCGCGCCGTAGGCGACATAGCCGAGCCGCTCGGCGGTGGTGAGCACGCGCGCGCGCAATGCGGCGGTGACGAGATCGGGCCGGTTGAACACGCGGCTGACCGTGGCCACGGAGACGCCGGCGGCCTGGGCAACGTCGCGGATCGTCACGGCGGCATCGCGCATCCAGGAATTGTAATCGATTTCATCGCCTCTGGCGAGAAAACACTCCGGTCTGAAGCCAGTGTTGGCGTTCATTCGGTGTTGACAGAAGCCTATCCACCACCGAAGAATGTAACCGCTTTCAGAATGCCGGCCCAAAAAAAGGGCCGGCGGGGAGGGAACGAACCGGTGCACGGCCTGCCACAGGCAGAACCGACCAACGCCACCATCCGCCCCGGTGCGGCCGCGCGGCGTTCGCCCGGATGGCGGATCAGCCGTCGCGTCCGGATCGGGCTCGCGAGCCTGATCGGCACCTTCGCGCTCTGGTGGCTGCTGACCGACATCACCGGCGTGATCGGCCCGCACCGCTTCCCCGCACCCGCGGAGTTCTGGGCCGCCTTCGTGCAGATCGCAATCGACGGCTACGCGGGCGGCACGCTCATCACCCAGGCCTGGTACAGCACCCGCCTCGTCATCATGGGCTTCCTGGTCGCGATCGCGACGGGGGTGCCGCTCGGCCTGCTGATGGGCGTCTCGCACCGCGCGGAGGCGCTGCTGAACCCCGCCTTCCTGCTGGTCCGCCCGATCCCGCCGCTTGCCTGGATCCCGCTCGCGATCGTCTGGCTCGGCCTCGGCGATGCGGCGAAGATCCTGGTGATCTGGTTCGCTGCCTTCGTGCCCTCCGTGATCAATACCTGGACCGGCGTACGCGGCGTCGACCGCACACTGATCGCCGCCGCGCGGGTGCATGGCGCGGGCGAACTCCGCCTGCTGTGGGAGGTGATCATCCCGGGCAGCCTGCCGATGATGTTCACGGGGCTCCGGCTCTCGCTCCAGGCGTCGTGGACCACGCTGGTCGCCGCCGAGCTCGTCGGTGCCTTTTTCGGCCTCGGCCGTGTGCTCGATGCCGCCTATCGCGACATCAACCCGCCGATGATCGCGGTGGCGATGCTCGCGGTCGGCGTGCTCGGCGCGCTCACCACCCGCCTCGTCGCGGTTGCCGAACGGAGGCTGATTCCGTGGCGTTCATGACGATCGCCGACCGCGCGCCGCACCCGCGCGAGCTCATGCTGCTCTCGGTCGCCGGCGCCGTGCTGTTCTTCGGCGGCTGGCAGCTGCTCGCGATGTCGGGCGCGGTCTCGCCACAGACCCTGCCCTCGCCGATCGCCGTGATCGGCACCGCGTGGCAGCTCGCCTTCGAGCCCTTCGCCGGCCACACCCTGCTCCAGCACATCGTCGCGAGCCTCGGCCGCTTCGCCATGGGCTTCGGCCTCGCCGCCGCGATCGGCGTGCCGCTCGGCCTCGCGATGGGCCGGTTCCGGCTGCTCGACGACATCGTCTCGCCGATCTTCGAGGCGCTGCGCTTCATCGCCCCGCTCGCCTGGGTGCCGTTCGCGGCCCTGTGGTTCGGCACCGGCATCGGCGGGCCGGTGATGGTGATCTTCGCCGGCGCCTTCCCGCCCTGCCTCATCAACGCCTATCGCGGCGCCAAGCTGGTGGAGGTGCGGCTCGTCGAGGCGGCGCAGACGCTCGGCGCGGGGGGCTTCCGCATCATGGCCGAGGTGCTGCTGCCCGGCGCGCTGCCGTCGATCGTCGCGGGCCTCCGTGTCTCCGCCGGGCTCGCCTGGCAGTCGCTGGTCGGCGCCGAGCTGATCGTCGCCTCGGCGGGCATCGGCTACGTGATGGTGCAGGCGCAGAGCAATCTCGCCCCCGCCATCGTCATGGCGGGCATGCTTTCGGTCGGCGTGATCGGGCTCGCGATCGACGTCGCCCTGCGCCGCGCCGAGCGGCTCGTGAAGTCCCGCTGGGGCCAGGCCTGAGGGGGGGCGCATGAAGGATATCCGCTTCGACAACGTGACGAAATCGTTCCCGACCCGCTCGGGCACGCCGTTCGTCGCGATCCGCGATGTCAGCCTGGCGGTCGCCGAGCGCGAGTTCGTCGCCGTCGTGGGGCCATCGGGAAGCGGCAAGACCACGCTGATGCGCATGGCCGCGGGGCTCGATCATCCGAGCGAAGGGAGCGTGCGGGTCGGTGGGCGCGAAGTCACGGCCCCCGGCCCCGACCGCGCGGTGGTGTTCCAGCAATTCGCGCTGTTTCCGTGGAAGACCGTGCGCGAGAACATCGCCTTCGGGCTGCGCTGCAAGGGCGTGCCGCGCGCGCGCCAGGACGAGATCGTCGCGCACTACCTGAAGCTGATGTCGATGGAAGGGACCGAGGACCGCTTCCCGCACCAGCTCTCGGGCGGGATGCAGCAGCGCGTGGCGATCGCGCGCTCCTACGCGATCGAGCCCGACGTGCTGCTGATGGACGAGCCCTTCGGCGCGCTCGATGCGCAGACGCGCACGGTCATGCAGGAGGAGCTCGTGCGGCTTACACGCAAGGAGCCGCGCACGGTGCTGTTCATCACCCATGCGGTGGACGAGGCCGTGTATCTCGCCGACCGCGTCGTGGTGCTCGCGCGCGATCCCGGACGGCTGCGCGAGATCATCGACATCCGGCCGACCCGCGAGGCCGAGGACTGGGATTCCCGCCCGATCGACCAGGTGATGGACCTGGCGTCGTTCACCCATCTGCGCACCCAGGTCTGGCGCCTGCTGCGCGACCAGATCCGCCCCGACGACTGAACCGCCAACACCGACAGGGAGAGAAACCATGATCCGCCGAACGCTTCTGGCCGCGACCGCGGCGACCCTTCTTGCCGCCCCGCCCGCCCCGGTCGCGGCGCAGGCGACCGCGCCGATCAAGGTGTCCTACCAGCCCTCGCTCTACTGGGCCGTGCCGTTCTTCATCGCATCCGAAAAGGGATGGTGGCGCGAGGTCGGGCTCGCGCCGGAGTTCTCGACCTTCGCGGCCGGGGCGCCGCAGGTCGCGGCCCTCGCCGCGCGCGCGTGGGATGCGGGCGGCACCGGCTCCGCCCCGGCCGTGCTCGGTGCGCAGCGTTTCGGTATGCTTACGATCGGCATCACCAACGACGAGAGCCGCGGCAACGCGCTGGTCGCCCGCCGCGCGGACCTCGAGCGCATCCGTGCCAACCCCCAGGTGCTCAGGGGCCAGCAGATCCTGCTCACCACCAACAGCACGGGCGAGTACGCCGCCCTCGCCTGCCTCCAGTCCTGGGGCCTGACGCGCCGCGACGTCACGCTGGTCAATCTCGGCCAGGCGCAGATCATCTCCGCCTTCACCGCCGGCAATGGGCTGCTCGCCGGGGTCTGGGCGCCCAACATCTACACGCTGCAGGAGCGCGCCCAGGGCGAGGTCATCTGCGACGGCAAGCAGGCCGGCGCGACCGTGCCCGGCGCGATCGTCGCGCGCGCCGACTGGGTGCGCGAGCATCCCGACCGTGCGGCCGCCTTCCTCGCGGTCTATCTGCGGTCGATCGCGTGGCAGCGCGCCAATCGCGACGAGACGATCGCGCTGATGCGTCGGTTCTACGTGCAGGGCGGTGTGACGCTCGACGACCGCTATCTCGCCACCGAGATCGACACCCGGCCGACCTTCACGCTCGAGGAACAGCTCCGGCTGTTCGATCGTGCCGGTGGCCGTTCGACGGTGGATGGCTGGCTCACCAGCCTCGGCGAGTATCTCGTCTCGACCGGCACACTCCAGCAGGCACCGGAGCCCGCAAGCTTCGTCACCGACGAGGTGCTGAAGCGGATCGCGGCCGATGCGCGGCTGCGTGCCTTCGCCGAGAACCGCTGAGGCGAGGGAAGGTCCGAACCATGGCGGCGACCTGGCTGAAGCGCGCGGCCAAGACCGCGGCGAGCAACGAGGAGGTGGCACGCACGGTCGCCGCCGAGATCATCGCCACGGTCGAGGCGGGCGGCGAGGCGGCCGCGCGCGACTACGCACGCCGGCTGGACGCCTGGGACGGACCGATCGTTGTGCCGGCGGAGGAGGCGGCGCAGGTCGCCGCTTCCGTTCCGGCCGAAACGCGCGCGGATATCGATGCCGCGATCGCGCATGTGCGGCGCTTTGCGGAAGCGCAGCGCGACAGCATTCGCGACTTCGCGATCGAGGTCGCGCCGGGAGTGCGCGCCGGGCAACGGCTCGTCCCCGTCTCCTGTGTGGGCGCCTATGTGCCGACCGGGCGCTATGCCCATATCGCGAGCGCCTACATGGGCATCGCCACGGCCAAGGCAGCGGGTGTGGCGCATGTGGTCGCAGCCTCGGCGCCCTATCGCGGCGGGCCGATCCATCCGCTGGTGCTCTATGCCATGCATCGGGCGGGTGCCGATACGATCCTCACCCTCGGCGGGGCGCAGGCGATCGCCTCGCTCGCCTTCGGGCTGTTCTCGGGACGACGTGCCGACGTGATCGTCGGCCCCGGCAACAAGTTCGTCGCGGAAGCCAAACGGCTTCTGTTCGGCCGGGTCGGCATCGACGTGTTCGCCGGACCTTCCGAGATCGCGATCATCGCCGATGCGACCGCGGATGCCGAGGTCGTCGCTGCCGATCTCGTCGGCCAGGCCGAGCACGGCCACGAGAGCCCGGCCTGGCTGATCGCGCTCGATCGCGGCCTTGCCGAGCGCGTGATGGCGCGCGTGCCGGAACTGATCGCCGCGTTGCCCCCCACCGCGCGCGAGGCGGCGGCAGCAGCCTGGCGCGACTACGGTGAGGTCGTGGTCTGCGACGACCGCGAGGAGGCGGCGCAGATCTCCGACGACTACGCGAGCGAGCACCTTGAGGTGCAGTGCGCGGATCTCGACTGGTGGCGCGACCGGCTGGTGAACTACGGCAGCCTGTTCCTGGGCGAGGAGACCACCGTCGCGTTCGGCGACAAGTGCAGCGGGCCGAACCATGTGCTGCCCACCAAGGCGGCTGCGCGCTACTCGGCCGGGCTCTCGGTGCACAAGTTCCTCAAGCCGCTCACCTGGCAGGAGGCAACGCGCGAGGGCGCGAAGCGGCTGGCCGAGTTGACGTCCCGCATCTCGCGGCTCGAGGGCATGGAGGCGCATGCGCGCACGGCCGATCTTCGGCTCGCCAAGTATTTCCCCGGCCACAACCTCCCGCTTGGCCGGCCGGTCGAGGTCTGAGACCGTCGTGGCGGTGCTGGACCGGTTTCGGTTGGATGGACGCGTCGCACTCGTCACCGGCGGCGGTTCCGGCATCGGCCGCGCGATCGCCGAGGCCTTGCACGAGGCGGGCGCTGCCGTGGTGCTGGTCGGGCGGCGCGAGGACGTGCTGGCCGAGGCGGCAGAGGCACTCGGCGGCCGCGCCGCCGCCGTTGCAGGCGATGTCGCCGATCGGCGGGGGCTCACAACGCTCGCCGCGGATGCCGTCGCGCCTTTTGGTCCGCCGGACATCGTCGTCCACGCCGCCGGTCTCAACGCGCGTCAGTCCTGGGATCAGGTCACGGCGGAGGCCTGGGACGCGCAGCTCGAGTCCATGCTCGCTGCGCCGTTCTTCCTGTCGCGGCATCTGCTGCCGGCGATGCGGGAGCGCGGCTGGGGCCGTATCCTGACGATCGCCTCGCTCCAGTCGGTGCGCGCGATGCCGGACAGCATCCCCTACGGCGCGGCAAAGGGTGGCGTGGCGCAGCTCACGCGTGCCATGGCCGAGGCCTGGGGTCGGTTCGGCGTCACCTGCAACGCCATCGCGCCGGGCTTCTTCCCGACGGCGCTGACCGGCCCGGTATTCGCCGATGCCGACCGGGCGGATCGTCTCGCCGCGGCAACCTGCCTGGGCCGCAACGGGAAATTGGACGATCTGAAAGGCGCGGCCATCTTCCTCTGCTCGCCGGCCTCCGACTACATCACCGGACAGGTGCTGTTCGTCGATGGTGGCTTCACCGCGAAATGAACGGGCGATCGATGAGGGCCTTGGTCTATCTCGGTGCGGACTCCCTGGCGCTGCGCGAGGTGCCGGAGGCGACGGCGAGCGCTGCCGCCGACAGGATCGTGCAGGTGGATGCGGCCGGGATTTGCGGCAGCGACCTGCACGCCTATCACGGCCACGATCCGCGCCGGGTTCCGCCCTTGATCCTCGGCCACGAGGCGGTCGGTCGCCTGCCCGATGGGCGCCGCGTCGTCATCAACCCGCTGATCCCCTGCGGCCGCTGCGCGCGCTGCGCCGAGGGGAGGACACATCTCTGCCCCGAGCGCAGGATGCTCGGGATGCAGTTCCCTGGCTGCTTCGCCGAGAGTGTGGCCGTGCCGGAGACGAACCTGATCGCGGTGCCGGACCACGCCTCCGACATTGCCGCAGCACTCACCGAGCCTGCCGCCTGCGTGCTGCATGCGCTGCATCTGTCCGCGCGCGCCCTCGCTCGCCCGATCGCCGAAGCGCGCACGCTGGTGATCGGCGGCGGCGCGATCGGGCTGCTCGCCGCGCTCTATCTGCGCGCCTGGGGCGTGCGCGGAATACGGCTGGCCGAGACCGGTGCAGGACGGCGCGCCACGGTCCTTCGCGCCGAGGCCGCCGATCCGTTCGATCCACGGACCGCGCCGCCGGAGGACGGCAGCTTCGATCTCGTGTTCGATGCGGTGGGCAGTACGGTCACGCGCCGCATGGCAAGTGCCGCCGTCGCATCAGGCGGGGTGCTGCTGCATATCGGACTCCAGGACAACGAGGGTGGCTTCGATGCGCGGCGCATGACGCTCCAGGAGGTCGCCGTGCTCGGCAGCTACTGCTACACGCGCGCCGACCTGGTCGCGGCCCTCACCGCGCTGGCCGATGGCACGCTTGGCGACCTCGCCTGGGTGGACGAACGGCCGCTTTCCGACGGCGCGGCTGCCTTCGCAGAGCTCGCCTCGGGACGCGCATCGGCGCCCAAGATCCTGCTCCGCCCGCATTCATGACCCGCGGTCGTGACGGTTCGATGGGCACCACCTGAAGCCTGCGATGAGCGTTGCAGCGTGAACGACGGCCCCGGGTTCCATGTTCTGCGTCGTGGATCTCGGCTGAATCACCTCGGCACGCTGCGACCGACACCGGCCACCGCTCCAGAACACATCCGGACCATGCGCAACGTGCCGTCTGTCCTGAAGCCGGCATCGGATCAGCGCTCGACCGTCACGGCGCCTGCGTTGCCGCCTGCGCAGCCTCCTCCGCCTCGGCAAGCCCGATGAGATAGTCGAGTGCGTTGCCGACATCCGCCTCCATGCTGCGCCGTGCCGAGGCCGCGTCGTGGCGCGCGAGCGCACGGATGGTCGCCGCCCGCAACGTGCCGCGTTCGGTCTGCGTGTAGCCCGGGAACAGGCGCGTCGCCTGCGGAGCCGCACGCAGCCACAGCCCCTCGATCATCCGCACCAGCGCCGGCATGCGCGAGGCGCGGTAGATCGCGAAATGCAGCCGGTTGATCCAGGGCATCATCGCCTTCCAGTCGCCAGCCGGACGCAGCGCGACGATCTCGGCATCGTAGCGCTTCACCTCGGCCAGTTCCGCGGGCGTGATCAGCCCGGCCGCGCGCTCGGTCGCGAGGCCCTCCAGGGCGACGCGGATGTCGCGCAACTCCCGCAACTCCTCCGCCGACAGCCGGGGCACGCGCATCCACTTGTTCGGCTCGGCCTCGATCGCCCCCTCGGCCGCAAGCCGGCCGACCGCCTCGCGGATCGGCGTCGGCGAGACGCCGAACGCGGCGGCCAGACCTCGGATGGTCAAATGCTCGCCCGGATCGAATCGTCCCGTCATCAGCGCCTCGCGCAGCCGCGCATAGGCGTGATCGCGCAGCGTCGTGTGCTCGACCGCGGTGAAGACCGCATAGGCGCGCCGGCTCATGCGGCATCCTTGCGGAGAATGTGGGAGAGGAACTCGCGCGCACGGTCGGTCGCCGGGGCGGCGAAGAAGCGCTCGGGGGGCGCGTCCTGCAGCACGCGGCCGAAATCCATGAACAGGATGCGATGCGCGACCTCGCGCGCAAACCCCATCTCATGCGTGACGACGATCATGGTCATGCCGGTATCCGCCAGTTCGACCATCACGTCCAGCACCTCGCGGATCATTTCCGGGTCGAGCGCCGAGGTCGGCTCGTCGAACAGCATCACCTGCGGGCGCATCGCCAGCGCGCGCGCGATCGCCACGCGCTGCTGCTGCCCGCCGGAGAGCTGGGCCGGGTATTTGTGCGCCTGTTCCGGGATACGCACCCGTTCGAGCAGCGCCATCGCGCTTGCGCGCGCCTCGGCCTTGCCGATGCCGAGCGCGAGCTCCGGCCCGACCGTGCAGTTCTCGAGCGCAGTCAGATGCGGGAACAGGTTGAACTGCTGGAACACCATCGCGACGCGCTTGCGCACGGCGGGCAGCGTGCCGGCGGCACGGCTGACCTCGATCCCGTCCACGACGATGCGACCCTCGTCATGATCCACGAGGCCGTTGATGCAGGAGACAAGCGTGGATTTGCCCGACCCGGAAGGCCCGCAGACGACGATGCGTTCGCCACGCGCAACTTCCAGCGAGACGCGATCGAGCACCGTGAGCGGGCCGTAGCGCTTGTTCACCGCGCGCATGGTGACGACCGGGCTCATCGCTCGCCGAGTCCGAGCCGGCGCTCGAGCCCGCGGCTGTAGGCCGACATCACCGCGCAGATCGCGAGATAGATCAACGCCACGAACAGATAGGGTTCGATGTAGAGGCCCCACCACTTGGCCTCGGCAGTCGAGGCATTGGCCGCGCCGAGCAGGTCGATCATCGAGATGATGACGACCAGCGAAGTGTCCTTGAACGCGGCGATGAAGATGTTGACCAGCGAGGGGATCACGGTGCGCAGCGCCTGCGGCAGGATGATGCGCCGCTGCGCCTGCCAGTAGGTGAGCCCGAGGCTCTCGCAGGCGGCGTACTGGCCGCGCGGGATCGCCTGCAATCCGCCGCGGATCGCCTCGGCCATGTAGGCGGCGAAGAACAGCGCGAACGCGATCTGCGCGCGCAGCAGCACGTCCATGGTCCAGTCGGGCGGCACGAAATAGGGAAACAGCACCGAGGCGAGGAACAGCAGCGCGACCAGCGGTACGCCGCGGAAGAACTCGATGAAGCCGGTGCAGATCGCGCGGATCACGGGCATGTCCGACCGGCGTCCGAGTGCGAGCAGGATCGCCAGCACGAAGGCGCCCGACACACCGACCGAGGCGAGGATCATGGTCAGGGGCAGCCCGCCCCAGAGCCGCGACGGGACGGCCGGAAGGCCGAGCACGCCACCCCAGAGTAGCGCGGCGATCGCCGCGATCGTCACGGGCCACGCGATCCCGAGTGCGAGGCGGCTGCGCCGCTCCGCCCAGAGCGCCGGCGCCAGCGACGCGCCGAGCAGCAGCGCGAACAGCACCATCGCAAGCGCCGGCCGCCACTGCTGTGCGTAGGGATACGGACCGAACAGGATCAGCCGCCAGCGATCGGCCAGGAACGCCCAGCACATCCCGCCGGTGCGCGCGCACTGCTCGGCGGTCTCCGCCTCCCATACGCCGCGGACGATCGCCCAGTCCCACATCGCGATGCCGATGCGGATCAGCAACCACACGAGCAGCAGCGTCACGAGCGCGTTCGGCCAGGTGTCGAACAGCCCGGCGGCGAAACCGAAGCGTCGGCGCGCAAGCACCGGCGGCGGCCGGGGCAGCGAGGCGGCCGCGGCGAGACCGGCTGCCATCAGCCCCGCCGCCGCATGAGGTAGCGGTTGTACAGGTTCATCAGGAACGCCGTGAACAGCGACAGCGAGAGATAGACCAGCAGCAGGATGGTGATGCATTCGATCGCCCGACCCGTGTCGGCGATCGTCACCTGCGAGACGCGTACCAGATCCGGATAGCCGATCGCCACGGCGAGTGAGGAGTTCTTGGTGAGGCTCAGATACTGGCTGGTCACCGGCGGCACGATGATCCAGAGCGCCTGCGGGAAGACGACCCGGCGAAGCTGCTGCAGCCGACTGAGCCCGAGCGAGGCAGCGGCCTCGACCTGTCCCTTCGGCACGCCGAGGATCCCTGAGCGGATCGTCTCGGCCATGAAGCCGGCCTGATAGACGACCAGGGCGAGCAGCAGCGCGACGAACTCCGGACTCACCGCGATGCTGCCCTGGAAGTTGAAGCCGCGCAGCGCGGGCACGCTTCCGTGGAGCGGCTCGGCCGCTGCGGCAAACAGGACCGCGGGTGCGCCAAGCGCCAGCAGCAGCGGTGCGCCCGTGCGGAGTGCCGGACCGTCGCCGCGCGCAAGCGCCAACCGTCTCAGCATCACCGCTGCTAGAATCGCGACAGCCAGGGCCGCGAGCGCGAGTCCCATGGCGGGCTGCCAGTACAGGGCGGGGAACACCAAACCCCGGTTGGACAGGAACGTTCCAGGCAGCAGCTCCCACGCCTGGCGAGGTGCGGGCAGGGTCCGGATCGTCAGCTGGTGCCAGAACAGAAGCTGGAGCAGCAGCGGCGTGTTGCGCACCGCCTCGATCCAGATCCAGGCGAGGCGCGAGAGCAGCCGGTTCCGCGACAGGCGTGCGAGCGCCAGCAGCGTCGCGACCATGGTGGTGAGCACGATCCCCAGTACGGCGACCAGGACCGTGTTGGCCAGCCCCGCCAGGAACGCCGTGAGGAAGGTGTCGCCCGGACGGTAGCCGATCAGGTTCTCGCCGAACTCGAAGCTCGCTCGCCCGGCGAGGAAGCCGAAATCGATGTCGAGACCGCGACGGGCAACGTTGCCGGCGATGTTGCCGGCAACCCACAGCAGGGCGGCGAGCACGGCCGCCGCGGCGAGTGCCTGCCAGACGGCAGCGCGCACGCCGGGGCGAAGCCAGAGCGTCGCAAGCCCGCTCATCGCGCGAGCGCGCGCCGAGCGGGCTTCGGCGACATCACCGCCAGGTGGGGGACCATTGCAGCCCGCCGTCGAAGGCGAGCGCGTTCAGCCCGCGCGGCAGCTTGATCACCGACTGCGCGCCGTAGTGGCGGTCGAAGATCTCGCCGTAGTTGCCGACCGCGGCGATCACCTTCTGCGTCCAGTCATTGGCGAGTCCCATCTTGATGCCGATCTCGCCCTCCACGCCGAGGAAGCGCCGGATCGCAGGATCGCGGCTCTCCGATGCCATCCTGGCGACGTTCTCGCGGGTGATGCCCATCTCCTCGGCGTTCACCAGCGCGAAGTGCACCCAGCGCGCGACGTGGCTGTAGGCGCGGTCGTCATCGCGCACCACCGGACCCATGTGCGACTTGGCGAACATCTCCGGCAGGATCAGGTGGTCGGCCGGGTTGCGCAGCCGCGACCGGCGCATCCCGAGGAACGGCACCTCGGAGGTCACCACGTCGCAGCGCCCCTCCTCGTAGAGCGCGTACATCTGCGTCGTGTTCTCGATCGCCACGGGCCGGAAGGTCATGTTCCGCGCGCGGAAGTAGTCCGAGATCAAGGTGTCGGTGATGCCACCCGCCACCAGGCAGATCGTCGCCCCGTTCAGGTCGGCGAGCTTGGTCGCGCCTGAACGCTTGTGCACCATGAAGGCGTGGCCGGAGTAGAGGGTCGGCCCGACGAAATCGAGGCCGAGCTCCGTGTCACGCTGGATCGTGTAGGTGAGCGCCAGCGCGATCATGTCCACCTCGCCCGATTTCAGCGCCGGGATGCCCTGGGCGAGCGTCATGGTGCGGAACTCGACCTTGCTGCCGTCACCGAGCACCGCGGCCGCCATGGCCCGGCAGTAGTCGACGTCGAAGCCCACCCGGTTGCCCTGGGCATCGAGCGCCGAGAGCCCCGGGACGTTCTCGTACACGCCGCAGCGGAACACGCCACGGTCGCGGATCGTCTTGAGCTGGTCGGGTGCGGCCTGGGCCATCGCGTCCCCGGCCGCGCCGAGGCCAAGCAGTGCGGCCGCGGCCAATGCGGTCCTGCGCAACATCTCCGTTCTCCCTCTCCCGTTGGGTTCTTGTCAGTAGGTCTGTCCGGCAGGCTGGGCCGCGCGCGCGCGCGCGCCAGCCTCGCGAACCTCGGCGACCGATGCCGCGAGATCGGCGAGATAGAGCTCCGCCGTCTCGGCATGCACCGGGTTGAGATGCAGATGAATGCCCGGCGGCTCGGCCTGGCGTCCGACAAACCAGTCCCGCCGCGTCATCGCCTCGGCGACCAGGCCGATATCGAGTGCAGGATCGGTCGAGCGATAGACGAAGATGCAGAGCTCATGCGGCTCCAGCACCGCAAGGCCCGGGATCGCGTTGATCCCGCGCGTCAGCGTCTCCACCGTATCCATGATCACGCGCGCCCAGTGCGTGTAGCCGTCCTGGCCGAGATAGTTCATCACCGCCCAGGCGGCCGCGACCGCGCCCCCGGCGCGCGTACCTTGCACCGTGTTCGAAGCGTAGGTACCCCGCTCCCAGCCGCTGAAGGTGAAGGTCTGGTGCTGTTGCAGCGCACGGTCACGCAGCAGCATCAGCGATGCGCCCTTGGGCGCGTAGCCATACTTGTGCAGATCGGCGGAGATCGAGGTGACGCCGGGGATGACGAAGTCGAAGTCGGGAATGTCGTAGCCGAGCCGCCGCACGAACGGGGCGAGGAAGCCACCGACGCAGGCATCGACATGCATCCAGAGCCCCCGCTCCTCCGCGAGGGCCGCGATCTCGCGGATCGGGTCGAACACACCGAAGGGGTAGTTCGGCGCGCTGCCCAGCAGCAGGATCGTATCGCGGTCGATGCGCTCGGCCATGGCCGCGACATCCGCCCGGAAGTCGTTGCGCGTGGTCGGCACGCGGATCGCGCGCACGCCGAAATACTCGGCCGCACGGTCGAACGCCGGGTGCGCCGTGCGCGGCAGCACCATGTTCGGTTCGGTGATGCCCTTGGTGGCGCGCGCCCAGTCACGCGCGGTCTTGATCGCGAGCAGGATGCTCTCGGTGCCGCCCGAGGTGAAGGTCGCGGTGGCCTCGGGCGGAGCGTGCAGCAGGTCGAGGCCCATTGCGATCACCTCGTCCTCCAGCTTCTTCATGCTGGGAAACGCGCGCTGGCCCATCGCGTTCTCGGTCCAGTAGCTGAGATAGGCCTCCTGCTGGACGCGCTTCACCTCCTCGTTGAGATAGTAGAAGTAGAGCGCCATCCTCCCCTCGCGCCACGAGAAGTCGTCCTTCTTCGCGGCCTCGAGCTCGGCCTTGAGATCCTCCCACGGTCGGCCCGTCGCGGGGATGGAGCGTCTCGGGCCTGCGGTCATGCGGAGGTCTCCTGCTGGGTTCGGGAAAGCATGGCGGCGAGAAACGGCATCGCGGCCGGGATCAGCGCGAGGTGGTCATGTCCGGCACCGGGAACGAGCTCGTGGTGCACGGTCACGCCGGCACGGCGCAGGCTGGCGGCGAGCGCAGTGGCGCGTTCGAGTCGCGTGCGACCGGCGTCATTGATCCCGGGCATCCAGTCATGGGCACCTTCGCGGATCGTGATCTCGGCCGGATCGTCATCGAGCGCACCGACCACGATCTGCACGGGCACGCGCGCGATCGCGCCGCGGTCGATCGCATCGGTTCCGAACGCCTCCGCCATGCCGCCCGTGCCGACCCACCACGGGAGCCGATCGTCGAGCAGGGTCACGAGGCCCGGCGCCGCGAGCGAAACCGCCCGCAGCCGATTCGGATGGAGGTAGAGGAAACGGTGCGTGAACTGCGCCCCGCCGGAGAAACCGAACATGGTGAACGGCACGCCGTTGCCCTCCAGCCGGTACTTGGCCGCGACCTCGGCGATCATCGCGAATAGCAGGTGATCGCAGGCAAAGTCCTTGAAGCGGAGGAACTTGTAGGCATCGAGGTCGTCGGGAATCGCGAGCCCACCGGGAAAGACCGGCGCCAGGACGATCGCGCCGGTCGCCTCGACCAGGTTCCGGAACGGTTCGGCGTGATCCTCGCGCATGGAGCCATGCAGCGACACGAGCAAAGGATGGCGCGACGTGCCTGCCGGCTTGTAGTCCGCCGGTACGCACAGCCGGTAGCCGACGCGCGGCTCGGCCTGCGACGCCCAATAGGGCGTGACGCCCGTGTCATACCGCGCGATGAACCGTGGTCGCCGCGCATGCGCCAGCATCGGCGTCAGGCCGTCGGGCGCATCTTCGTTGCCAGCGTGAACCCGTCCACCCGCGGCTGATAGACGACGTTGGCCCGGCTGGCCCAGAGGTTCATGGTCCAATGGGTCGGAATCACGGCGACGTCGGCCATGGCGAGCGCGGTCGCCTCGCGGATGAGCCGCTCGCGTTCCCCATCGTCCAGCGTCTCCAGCGCCGCGTGGATGCGCCGATCGACCTCGGGATTGGAGTACCGGCCGCGATTGCCCCGCCCCATACCCTTGGCATCGTCATAGGTGGCGAGCGCGGTGCGGATCGTCGTCACTCCGCCCGACGAACCCGCGCCCCAGGAGTTGAAGAAGAAGCTGAACTCGAGACGGTTGACGCGCGGGAAGAACGCGGTGGAGAGCATCGCGTCCACCTCGGCGCGCACACCGATGCGCGCGAACATCTGCGCGAGCGCCTGGAGCACCTTCTCGTCGTTGACGAGCCGGTCGGAGGTGCCGTGGATGGTCATGCGGAAGCCGTTCGGATACCCGGCCTCGGCGAGCAGGCGCCGCGCCCGGTCGGGATCGAACACCGGCGCCGGGATTGCGGGATCGTGGCCGAACACCCCGGCCGAGACCATCTGGTTGGCAGGGAAGGCGAGCCCCTCCATCACCCTGTTGCAGATCGCCTCGCGGTTGATCGCGAGGTTCAAGGCCTGGCGCACGCGCAGGTCGCGGAACGGGTTGGGAATCGGGCTGCCGTCATGGCCGGTCACGCCGACGGCGCGATCGCGGTGGAAGTCGAAGCCGAAATAGACGATGCGGTTGCCCACGCTCTCCCACACGCGGATCGCCGGGTTGGCGCGCAGCGCCGGGATGTCCACCGGCGGCGGCTGCTCGATCAGGTCGACATCGCCCGAGAGCAGCGCGGCAACGCGCGAGCCGGTGGCCGTGATCGGGCGGAAGACGACGCGCTTGTAGGGGGGCGGCCCGGCCCAATGATGCGGGTTCGCCTCCAGCACGATGCGCTGGCCGCGCGCATACTCGACGACGCGATACGGCCCGGTGCCGATCGCCGCGGCCATGGTGTTGAATTCGGCGGTCTTCGTGCTCTCGAACCGCGCCGGCACGATCATCACCGCGCCCATGTAGTTGGGCATCAACGGGAAAGGTGCGGCCGTGCGCAGCACCAGCGTGTGGGCGTCCTCGGCCTCCATCGCGGTGATCTGCCGCAGATACGGCACGAAGGAGGACGGGCTGTTCTCCACCGTCGGAACACGGCGGAACGAGGCGATCACGTCGGCGGCCGTGAACGGCGCGCCGTCATGCCAGACGACACCCCGACGCAGCCGGAACTCCCAGGTGAGCGGATCGCGCGCGCGCCAGCTCTCCGCGAGTTCGGGGATCAGTTCCATCCGCGGCCCCTGCCCGACCAGGAACTCGTAGATGTGCCGCTGCAGGTTGATCGTCGGGTCGTGGTCCTGGAAATGGGGATCGAGCGAGGTCGGCTCTGCCGCCGCGGCGATGGTCAGCACGCGGGAAGGCGCGCCCTGCTGGGCGCGCAGGATCGCCGGCGCGGCGAGGACACCGCCGAGGGCTGCGATCGTTCCGCGCCCGAGGGAACGGCGCGACAGGGCGAGGGTGGAGCTCGGCGACTCGGGACGCTGCCTCATCGTGGACATCTCCATCTCCGGCGGCGCCGGATCGTTCTGGTTGCCCACGAGGTTAGGCGGTAATGTGATCACATGCAACACCAGACCGACGCCACCCAAGCCGCTGCGTTTAGCGATATCGGCAATCCCGACTCGCCCTTCTATCCGCGTCCGTTCAACCCCACGCCGCCCTATCCCCACGGTTTCCCGATCGAGGTCGCGCCGGTACCGATCGACCGCTGGGCCGAGGGCAATACCGGCATCCCGTATCTCTGGAGCTTCGAGGCGACGGAGCCAGGGCCCCACGTGGCCCTGGTCGCGCTCACCCATGGCGAGGAGATCTGCGGCAGCTACGCGCTCGATCTGCTCCTGCGCGAGCGTGTGCGGCCGCGGCGCGGACGGCTCTCGCTGCTGTTCAACAACTGGCGCGCCCATCAGCGGTGGGATCCGTTTGCGCCGAACCGGGCCTTCTATATCGACCACGACATGAATCGGATCTGGCAGCAGGCGCATCTGGATGCGGCGGAGGCGGGCGTCGAGCTGGATCGTGCGCGGGAGCTGCGCCACTTCATCGAAACGGTCGACGTCCTGCTCGACCTGCATTCGACGCAGCAGCCCTCGCCGCCGATGACGCTGCCAGGCTGGCCGCCGCGCAAGGTCGCCTTCGCGTGCGCGCTCGGCTGGCCCCCGCTCGTCATCCGCGACGACGGCGCCGGACGGCTGCGCGACTGGCGCGGGCTCGGCGCGGAAGATGGAACGAGGGTCGGTCTGGTGGTGGAATGCGGCCAACACTGGGTTGCGGAAACCGGGGCCAATGCGCTCCGGGCCGCTCTGCACCTGATGGCGCATGTGGGGACGATCGATGCCGGCACGGCGCACGCGTTCGGCATGTCGGTGCCGGTGGCGCCACCAAGAGTTCTGACGGTGACGCATACGTTCCGCGCTCGCTGTGCGGGCGCCGAACTCGAATCCGTGTGGCCGGATATCGTCGAGATCGCCGAAGCCGGCACCTATCTCGGCCATGACGGTGTCGGCGAGATCCGCACACCCTATCCCGCGGCCGTGCTTGTGATGCCGGTTACCAGGCCCAGGCCGGGCGCGGTCATGCTTCGCATCGCGCGGGACACAGGTTCGTAGCGCGGGGTCCTCGGCGGTGTGCGATCGAGGCTGACCAGGCTGGGGATCGGCGGCCCGACCGGCGCCGGCTGTGTGACACGGCAGCCGAACGCCGTATGCAGCCGATCGCCGCGCAGCGGGACCACGAGCCGCGCCCTCGTCTTTGGAGGCCTCAGCGGAACGGGTTTCATTGGCTGTGGTTGCAGCGAGGGAGGGTGGCGATTTCGGAGAGCGGGGTGCTGCGTGCCGTTCGGTGGGCTGATGGCGCGTCTCCGGGGGCAGCTCTGCTGTCAGGCGAGAGGCGTTCGGCACGGCGGAGGTTCATGGCGGTGCAGAGCAGGTGAAGATGGGCGCCGTTGCGAGCGAGGCCGCGATAGCGCACCCGACGCCAGCCATAGCTGCGCTTGAGCGTGCCGAAGCTGCGTTCGACCTGGGCGCGGATCGGCGCAAGCGCACGGTTCATCCAGCGTTGCCAGGGCGCGAGCGGACGCCGCGCATGGCCGCGGTGCATGATGCCATCGGCGATGCCGGCTTCGGCCAGCGCCTCGCGGCGGGCGGCGCTGTCGTAAGCT
>NZ_KB899927.1:47043-105293 GCF_000378465.1 Elioraea tepidiphila DSM 17972 | reverse complement strand
GCCAGCTCCAGCACCGAAAGACGCTGCCGCGCCACCTTCGTCGCCGCGTCGCGCGCCACCGCCTTCGCCAACCGCTCACCCTGCTTCTGCGACATCCCAACCCCCTCTCCTCGCCCACATCATAGCAAGCCTAGAAGGTTAAGAAGACAACTCACGGGCCGCCGCACGACCCGCTCACCACCGGGCGAAGTGCCCCGCCACCCGGTCACGGAACGCCGCCAGCTCGCTCCGCTGGCGCTGGTCCATCCGGGTCAGCGACAGCCAGTCCAGCCGGCACCCCCGCGCGCAGAGCCGCCGCAAGCCGCGCCCCAGCAGGCGCCGATCCGGCCAGCCCAGGTACCAGAGCAGCCAGCGCGGGCTGCCATAGGTCGTCACCACGGCGATGCGGCGGATGTTGGTCAGCAAGGGCTCGATCGCGCCGTCGCCCAGGCGGAAGGCCACGCCCGGCACCCACACCCGGTCGAACCAGCCCTTCAGCATCGCCGGCATGCCGTACCACCAGGTGGGATAGACCAACACCAGCGCGTCGGTGGCGCGCAGCCGCGCCACATGCGCCTCGACACCCGCGAGGTTGCCACCCTCGGTGTGGTAGGCCGCCCGCTCCTCGGCCGTGAGTGCGGGGGCGAACCCCTCGGCGTAGAGATCGACGAGCTCGACGTCGTGGCCGCGCGCCGCGAGCGCCTCGCGCACGGTCTCGCGCAAGGCAGCCGAGAAACTGTCCGCGCGGGGGTGGCAGTAGACCAGCAGGACGCGCATCCCGACTCCGGTGGCATGACTTGACGGCCCGTGCAGCATCGCACGAGATCAGGCCATGAAACCTCCGCCCACCCTGAGCGAACGCGGCCGCGGCGAGGCCGAAGCCCGCGCCGCCCGCCGCGCCGCCGCGCTGCGCGAGAACCTGCGCCGGCGCAAGGCGCAGGCCCGCGCGCGCCAGGCTCAGGAGGCGGGGCCGGAGAGCCGCACCGCCACCCCCTCCAGGCCCGGGCCGGCCGAGGGATAGCGGCGGATCACCGCCGGGTCGTGGCCCGGCACCACCCGGTTCGGATCGCCGCCCGCCTCGCGGATCAGCCGCTGGTAGCCCTCCAGCACGGCGCGCATGTCATAGACGATCGGGAACGGCTCGCCGGCCAGCGTCTCCCAGAAATGCGCGGCATCCGAGGCGAGCACGACCGGGCCCTCGGCCGTGTCGATCCGCGCCGACATCAGCCCCGCCGAGTGGCCGCCGATCCGCATCAGACGGATGCCCGGCCAAGGCTCGGCGTCGCCGTCGTGGAACACCATCCGCCCGTCATAGAGGGCGCGCACCAGCGCCGTGACGTCCTCGCAGATGAAGGGCTTCTTCAGATGCGCGTGCAGCATGCAGCGGCCGGTGGCGTAGGCCATCTCGGCGTCCTGCACGTGGAAGCGCGCGTTCGGGAAGGCGGCGATGCCGCCGGCATGGTCGTAGTGGAAATGGGTGATGACGACGTCGCGCACCGAGGCGGCGTCGATGCCGATCGCGGCCAACGCCTCGGCGGGGGTGCGCTCATAGGTCGCACCGCGCGGGGCGGCGAGTTCGCGCGCGAAGCCGGTGTCGAACACCACCACCGTGCCGCCGCGGCGCGCGGCCCAGACGTAGTAGAAGATCGGATGCGGCGTGTCGTGCAGGTCGTCCTGGACGATGAAGTGGTTGCGCCGCCGCCGCCCGGTGTTCTCGGCATACTTGACGGCGAACACCTCCCACATCGTCCCCTCCCCTGCGGCTGACCGGCGGCGAGGATCGCAGCGGCACCGGGCCGGCACAAGGCGCGGCCAACGGGCTGGCGGCGATCCCCGTGAGCCCTTATGCGTCAGCGCACTGCCGTGGGGGAGGAGCAACCGATGGCGCCCAGTTTCCGCATCGCCGTGCTGCCCGGGGACGGGATCGGCCCGGAGGTGATGGCGCCCACGCTCGACCTGCTGCGCGCGGCGACCGAGCGCGTGGGGCTTGGGCTCGCGACCGAGGAGCACCCGGCCGGCGCGGTGTGCTGGCGCGACACCGGCGAGGCGCTGCCCAAGGCGACCATGGCGGCGTGCAGGGCGGCCGATGCGATCCTGCTCGCCGCCATGGGCGATCCGGCGATCCGCTACCCCGACGGCACCGAGATCGCGCCCCAGCTCGATCTGCGCTTCGATCTCGGCCTCTACGCCGGCGTGCGGCCGGTGCGCGTGATCCCCGGCGTGAAGACGCCGCTCGCCGATCCGCGCGCCGCCGCGATCGACCTCGTCATCCTGCGCGAATCCACCGAGGGGCTGTTCTGGTCGCGCGGCCGGGGCGAGGTGCGGAACGACGCCGAGGCGCGCGACACGCTGGTGATCACCCGCGCGACCACCGCGCGGCTGTCGGACTTCGCCTTCGCGCTCGCCCGGGCCCGGCGCGATCGCGGCGGCAAGAACCTCGTCACCTGCGTGGACAAGGCGAACGTGTTCACGTCCTTCGCGTTCTTCCGGCGGGTGTTCGACGAGCGCGCGGCCGCGCACCCGGACGTGCGCGCGGCCCACCACTACATTGACGCGATGGCGCTCGACCTCGTCCGCCGGCCCTGGGACTTCGACGTGATGCTGACCGAGAACATGTTCGGCGACATCCTCTCGGACCTGGGGGCGGCGCTGATGGGCGGCATGGGCTATGCGCCCTCGGCCGATATCGGCGAGGCGCATGCGGTGTTCCAGCCCTGCCACGGCTCGGCGCCGGACATCGCCGGCAGGGGCATCGCCAACCCGACCGCGATGATCCTCTCGGGGGCGATGATGCTGGAGTGGCTGGGCGGGCGGCACGGCGAGCCGCGCGCGCAGCGGGCGGGCGCGTTGATTCGGCGCGCGGTCGATGCCGCCTTCGCCGGCGGACGGCTCATCACCCCGGAGCACGGCGGCGCGGCGGGGACGCGCGCGGTCGCCGCCGCGGTCGGCGCCGCGATGGCGGCCCTCGATCCCGCCGGAGCGGCATGACGCTCGCGGTCGGCCTCGTCGGCGCGGGCTATTTCGCGCAGTTCCACGCCGAGGCCTGGGCGCGCATGCCCGGGACGAGGCTCGCCGCGATCTGCGATCCCGATCGCGCCAGGGCGGAGACCACCGCCGCGCGATACGGTGGCGCGGTGTTCGGCGACCTCGCGGCCATGCTCGCCGCGGCACGGCTCGACATCCTCGACATCGCCGCCCCGCCGCCCGCCCACGCGCCGGCGATCCGTGCCGCGATCGCCGCCGGCATCGGGACGGTAATCTGCCAGAAGCCGTTCTGCGGCGGGCTCGCGGCGGCGGAGGCGATCACCGCCGAGGCCGAGGCAGCCGGCCTGCGTCTCGTCGTGCACGAGAACTTCCGCTTCCAGCCCTGGTATCGCGAGGTCGCCCGGCTGGTCGCGCATGGGGCGCTGGGCGAACCCCTGCAGCTCGCGTTCCGGCTGCGGCCCGGCGATGGTCAGGGGCCGCGGGCCTATCTCGACCGCCAGCCCTATTTCCAGACCCTGCCGCGCTTTCTCGTCCATGAGACTGCGGTGCATCTGCTCGACGTGTTCCGTTTCCTGTTCGGCATGCCGGAGGCGGTGTTCGCCGATCTGCGCCGGCTCAACCCGGCGATCGCCGGCGAGGATGCCGGACTGATCATCCTGCGCTACGGCGACGGTCGGCGCGCGGTGTTCGACGGCAACCGGCTCGTCGATCACGCGGCGGCGAATCCACGGCTGACCATGGGCGAGCTGCTCGCCGAGGGAACGGCGGGCACGCTCAGGCTGGACGGAGCCGGCCGGCTGTGGCGGCGCGCCCGCGGCGCGGCGGACGAGCGCGAACACGGCTACGATCGCCCCGCCCAGGGCTACGGCGGGGACTGCGTGTTCGCGCTGCAGCGGCACGTGATCGCCCATCTGACGGAGGGCGCGGCCGTGGAGAACGGCGCGCGCGACTATCTCGCGACGCTGCGCCTGGTCGAGGCGTGCTACGGCTCGGCCGAGCAGGGACGATGGATGGCCGTGTGACGGAACGGGCCGAGCGGCGCGGGCAGGCCGCGTTGGGCCGACGCAGCCGGACCGACGGAGGCGGCGCGGTGCTCCAGCGCGGCCTTGACTCGCGCGGCGGGCCGTGGCGGGTGACGGCCTCCCGCGTCCCCCGGATCCCCGCCATGGCCATCATGCCCGACACCTGGATTCGCCGCATGGCCGTCGAGCACGGCATGATCGAACCGTTCGTGGAGAAGCAGACGCGCGAGGGGATGATCTCCTTCGGCCTGTCCTCGTACGGCTACGACGCCCGGGTGGGGCACGCGTTCAAGATCTTCACCAACGTCGAGTCCGCGATCGTGGATCCGAAGGACTTCAACCCGGCCTCGTTCGTCGATCGCGAGGCGGCGGTGTGCGTGATCCCGCCCAACAGCTTCGCCCTCGCGCACACGGTCGAGTATTTCCGAATCCCGCGCGAGGTGCTGGTGATCTGCCTCGGCAAGTCCACCTATGCGCGTTGCGGCATCATCGTGAACGTCACCCCGCTCGAGCCGGAGTGGGAAGGGCAGGTGACCATCGAGATCAGCAACACCACGCCGCTGCCGGCCAAGATCTACGCCGGCGAGGGCATCTGCCAGTTCCTGTTCCTCAAGGGCGAGTCGGTATGCGAGACCAGCTATGCCGACCGCGCCGGCAAGTACATGCGCCAGCGCGGCGTGGCGTTGCCCCGCCTGTAGGTTGAGGATCGTCTGAGATGGACCGGATCAGGATTCGCGGCGGCCAGCCCCTGTCGGGCACGATCCCGATCGGCGGCGCCAAGAATGCCGCCCTGCCGCTCATGGCCGCGGGGCTGCTGACCGACGAGCGGCTCATGCTCACCAATGTCCCCAGGCTCGCCGACATCGACACGATGTCGCTGCTCCTCGCCCAGCACGGCGTGGCGGTGGAGCGCGTGGACAATGACGGCCGCACGCTCTCGATCGGCGGCGCGATCACCAACACCGAGGCGCCCTACGACATCGTGCGCAAGATGCGCGCCTCGGTGCTCGTGCTCGGGCCGCTGGTGGCGCGCTGCGGCGAGGCGCGGGTGTCGCTGCCGGGAGGCTGCGCGATCGGCACGCGCCCGATCGACCTGCACCTCAAGGGCCTGGAGCAGATGGGCGCCGAGATCCTGCTCGAGGGCGGCTACGTCACCGCCCGCGCGGCGAAGGGGCTGAAGGGCGCGAAGATCGTCTTCCCCTTCGTCTCGGTCGGCGCGACCGAGAACCTGCTGATGGCCGCGAGCCTCGCCGAGGGCACCACCGTGCTGGCGAACGCGGCGCGCGAGCCGGAGATCGAGGATCTCGCGCGCTGCCTCACCGCCATGGGCGCGCGCATCGAGGGCATCGGCACGGACCGGCTGACGGTCACCGGCGTGGCCCGGCTGCACGGCGCGACCCATGCGATCATCCCCGACCGGATCGAGACCGGCACCTATGCCTGCGCGGCCGCGATCACCGGCGGCGAGGTGGTGCTGGCGAACGCCAAGCTCGACCATCTCGGCGCGGTCGTGCGCATCCTGCGCGAGGCCGGCGTCGAGATCGCCGAGACCGAGGGCGGGCTGTCGGTGAAGCGGCTCAACGGCCTGCACGGCGTCGATGTCATGACCGAGCCCTATCCCGGCTTCCCCACCGACATGCAGGCCCAGTTCATGGCCCTGATGTGCGTCGCCGACGGCGCGGCGATGGTGACCGAGACGATCTTCGAGAACCGCTTCATGCATGTGCCCGAACTGAACCGCATGGGTGCCCGCATCAACGTGCACGGTGCGTCGGCCATCATCCGCGGCGTGCCGGCGATGTCGGGCGCGCCGGTGATGGCGACCGACCTGCGCGCCTCGGTCAGCCTGGTGCTCGCCGGGCTCGCGGCGAAGGGCGAGACGGTCGTCAACCGCGTCTACCATCTCGACCGCGGCTACGAGCGGGTGGAGGCGAAGCTCGCCGCCTGCGGCGCGGCGATCGAGCGCATCCCCGGCTGATCCGCCGCCCCGCACGGGGTCGTGAGCGGCGGGCCATGCCCTCTTGGCGCATATCGTTGCCCATGCGCACGATCGTGCCGCTGCCCCTCCGTCCTCCCGACACGCCACGCCGCCGGTAGCCGCCGGACCACGCCGCATGCACATCGACCACCCGGCGGGCCTGAAGGACCGCCTCGCGAGCCACGCCGAGGCGCGCGCACGCACCCTCGCGCGTCCGCACCCGGGACCGGACGCGCTCCGCATGCTCCGCCTGCTGGGCGGCATCTTCGCGACCCGGGCGCGGTGGCGGGCGGCCGCGCTGCTCGCGGGCGTGATCGCGACGACAGTCGCGCAGGTGCTGCTGATCCTGCGACTGAATGCGTGGAACGCCGATTTCTTCGACATCGTCGAGCGCAAGTCGATGTCCGGCCTGACGACCCAGGCGGCGATCTTCGCCGCCATCGTGTTCGGGCTGATGGTGGTGCAGGCGGCGGGCATCCATTTCCGGCGCGGGTTGCAGATCGAGCTCCGCCTGCACCTGACACGCACCGTGCGCGATGCCTGGATGGCGGACGGACGGCATTACCGCCTGCGCGCGCTGCCCGGGGAGCACGACAACGAGGACGGACGGATCGCCGAGGACGGGCGGATCGTCTGCGAGATGGTGGTCGATTTCCTGGCCTCGCTGCTCTACGCGATCCTGCAGCTGATCCTGTTCGTCGGCGTGCTCTGGCTGACCTCCGGCCCCCTGACCCTGACGCTCGGGCCGATCTCCATCACCCTGCCCGGCCACATGGTCTGGGTCGCGCTGCTCTACGCCACGGCCGGCGCGACGCTCACGACCAAGGTCGGATATCCGCTCGTGCGCGCGACCGACCGCCGCCAGCAGGCCGAGGCCGGGCACCGGGCGCGGCTGCTGCACGCGCTCGCGAACTCGCCGACGATCGCGCTCACCGGCGCGGAGGCGGCGGAACGGGCGCGCATGGAGGCGGCCTTCGCCGTCGTGCGCACGGCCTGGGCCGAGCAGACCGCTTCGTTCCGCAAGCTCGTCTTCCTCTCCTCCGGCTACACCCAGCTCACGGTCGTCCTGCCGTTGCTGCTGCTGGCACCACGGCATTTTGCCGGCGACATGACCCTCGGGACGATGATGCAGGTGGCCCTCGCCTTCGGGCAGGTGACCGCAGCACTCTCCTGGATCTCGGACAACTACCCCGCGATCGCGGAGTGGGAGGCCTCGGCGGAGCGCGTGTTGCGTCTGCACGACGCGGTCTCGGATCTGATCGACGGCCAGTACGATGACGAGCCGGGGCGGCTCCGCCGCGTGCCCGAGAACGGCCCGGGCCTCGCGTTCCGCGATCTCAGCCTGGTCTCGCCCGCGGGCGAGGTGCTGGTCGCGCATCTCGATGCCGAGATCCGGCCCGGCGAGCGCGTGCTGGTCGAGACGACGCCGCAGGCCGCGACGGCCCTGTTCCGGGCGATCGCCGGCCTCTCGCCCTGGGGTGCCGGGCGGATCGAATTGCCCGACGACGCGCAACCCTTCTTCATGTCCGACCGCCCCTATCTCACCGAGGCGCCGCTCGCCGAGCTGCTTGCCGCGCCGCGTGAGGTGGCGAGCTTCCCGCCCGGGGATGTCGCGCAGGCGATGGTGGACGCGGGGCTCGCGCATCTCGTGCCGCGGCTCGGCACGGTCGCGGCGTGGGACGAGGAACTGGGCGTGGAGGACCAGCAGCGCCTCGGCTTCGCGCGCGCGCTGCTGCACCGGCCACGCTGGCTGCTGATGCACGAGGCGACCAGCGGCCTGGATGCCGAGAGCGAGGAGCGACTGATGGGCCTGCTGGTGACACGCCTGCCGGAAACCGCGATCGTGACGATCGCGCATCGCCCGGTGGCCGGGCATCGCTTCCATCGCCGCATCGCGCTGACCGAGCAGCCGTCGCGCATCGCCGTACCGCCCGGCGATGCGCCGCGACCGGACGGGGTCGGGGCGTGATGTCGCCTCGCTCGGCCACGCGGCCCGCGCACGGTGGTCAGGAGGCGTGATGCGCCATCTGATCCGCCAGAACCGCGACATCCGCGTCGACTTCTTCCGCGGCTTCGCGCTCTACTGCATCTTCATCGGGCATATAGCCGACCACGTGCTCTGGGTCGCCACGATCCAGGTGCTCGGGCCTTCGGACGCGACCGAGACCTTCATCTTCCTCGCCGGCTACTCGGCCGCCTTCGCGTATGGCCGCGCGCTCGACCGCAACGGGCTCGCCTATGCGGCCGTCGCGGTGGGCCTGCGCATCTGGCAGCTCTACATCGTCCACGTCTTCATGTTCCTCGCCTTCGTCGCGCAGGTGTCGTGGAGTGCCAACCGTTTCGCCAATCCCGCCTATGTGGACGAACAGAATGTCGGCGCGTTCCTCGAAACACCCTACGAGGCGGTGCTGGACGCGCTGACGCTGCGGTTCCAGCCCGCCTTCATGGACATCCTGCCGCTCTACATCGTCATCCTGCTGCTGCTGATCCTGTTCCTGCCGCTGGTGCGCCGGCCGCTCTGGCTGATCGGCGTGTCGGGGGCGCTCTATGTCGCGGTACGGCTGACCGGCATCACGCTCAAGACCGCCACCGGCGACTGGTTCTTCAACCCGCTCGCCTGGCAGTTCCTGTTCATGATCGGCGTCGCGATGGGGCGGCTGCCGGACGAGGAGCGGGCGCGGCTGCTGCGCCACCGCCGCACGCTGCTGGCGCTCTCGATCCTCGGCGTGCTCTGCGGCGGCGCGATCAGCGCGGTCTGGCGCATCCCGGCGGCCTACGCCCTGCTGCCCGAACCGGTCGCGCTCGCGATCTACACGCGGATCGACAAGTCGTCGCTGCACCCCGCGCGGCTGCTGCACTTCCTGTCGATGGCCTATCTCGCCACGCGGATCGTCAGGCCGGGCGCGGCCTGGCTCACCTCGCCGCCGGCGCAACCCTTCACGCTGACGGGCCAGCACGGGCTCGCGGTGTTCTCGCTCGGCGTGTTCCTGTCCTTCCTCGGCCGCCTGATCATGCAGGAGTTCGATGCCTCGCTGCCCACCCAGTTCGCGATCGCCGCCGGCGGGCTCACGCTGATGGTGGCGCTCGCCGCGACCCAGGCCTGGTACGACGGCAAGGGCGCGGCGAAACGTCCGGCCTTGGCGACGCCCTCGCCGCCTGATACCCGAGGGGCGTCATGAGGATGGCCGCGATCCTCGTCCTGCTGCTCGCCGCCGCGCTGCCCGCGCCGGCCGCCGAACGCTGCACCGCGCCGCGCGACCTGACCGCGGCGAGCGACAGTTTCCCCCACGCCACCCGCGCCGTGGCCCAGAAGCGGCGCCTTGGCGTGCTCGTGGTCGGCTCGGCCTCGACCACCGGCAGCGGCACCTCGGCGCCGGACAACGTCTATCCTGCGCGCCTCCAGGAGGCCCTGCGCACCCTGCTGCCCGGCACCGAGGTCGAGGTCACACCGCGGGGCGGTCGCGGCCTGACCGCGCCCGACCTGCTCAAGGTGCTCGAGCAGGCCCTGCCGGAGGTGAAGCCCGATCTGGTGATCTGGCAGACCGGGACGGTGGACGCGGTGCGCGGTCTGGACCCCGACCTGTTCGCCGCCACGCTGGTGGCGGGCTTCGTCAAGGTGACCGAGGCCAGGGCCGATCTCGTGCTGATCGACATGCAGTTCAGCCGCTTCGGCCGTGCGGCCATGAACTACGGCGCCTATCGCGAGGCCATGCAGGCGGTGGCGGCAGCGGCCCCGAACGGGATGCTGTTCCGCCGCTACGATCTGATGCGCTACTGGGCCGAGACCGGCCAGGTGGACGTCGAACGCGCCCCGCGCGCCGCCTGGCCGCGCGAGACCGACCGGCTGCATGCCTGCCTGGGCAAGGCCCTCGCCGAGACGGTCGTTGAGGGCATGCGGCTGTCGCGATAGCAGCCCCGTCCCGCACGGGGTGGCGCAGCGTGCGGGGGCGATGCTACCACCACCGCCGTGACCGTTCCCCTGCCCGCCGCCACGACCCTCCGCCTGCGCAATCCCGACGCCCCGCTGGTGCTGGCCCTGCCGAAGGGCCGGATCCTGAAGGAGCTGTCCCCTCTGCTGGAGCGCGCCGGCCTCGACCCCGCGCCCGACTATCTCGACGAGGACAGCCGGCGCCTGCGCTTCCCGACCAACGAGCGCGGGCTCGACGTCGTGCGCGTGCGTCCGTTCGATGTCGCCACCTTCGTCGCCTTCGGCGCCGCCGCGATCGGCGTGGTCGGCTCGGACGTGCTGATGGAGTTCGACTATCCCGAACTCTACGCGCCGCTCGATCTGCGGCTCGGGCTGTGCCGCCTGTCGATCGCCGCGCCACGCGAGAACGGGATCGCCGACGACCCCTCGCGCTGGAGCCAGGTGCGGGTCGCGAGCAAGTACCCCAACATCGCGCGCCGGCACTTCGCCGCACGCGGCGTGCAGGCGGAGGTGATCGAGCTTTCGGGCGCGATGGAGCTGGCCCCCTCGCTCGGGCTGTCGCGGCTGATCCTCGATCTCGTGCAGACCGGCTCGACGCTGCGCGCCAATGGGCTCGTGGAGATCGAGCACGTGGCCGATGTCTCGTCGCGGCTGATCGTCAACCGCACGGCGCTCAAGACGCGGCCCGAACAGATCGGTGCCTGGATCGCCCGATTCCGCGCCGCGGTCGCGGCCGGATGAACGGACCGCGCCGGCTCTCCACCGCCGAGCCCGGTTTCGAGGCGGCGTTCAAGGCACTGCTCGCCGACCGCGAGCAGGCCGTGCCCGGCGTGGCCGAGGCGGTGGCGGCCATCCTCGCCGAGGTGCGGGCGGAGGGCGATGCGGCGGTCGCACGCTACACGGCGCGCTTCGACCGGCTGGAGCTCACGCCCGCGCGCTTCGCGATCGGCGCGGACGAGATCGCAGCCGCGGTCGCCGCGGTACCCGCCGAGCTCGCGGCGGCGATCGACCTCGCGGCACGCCGGATCGAGGCGTTCCATCGCGCGCAGATGCCCGCCGATCTCGCCACGCGCGACGGTGCCGGGGTGCATCTCGGCATGCGCTGGGGCGCGCTCGATGCGGTCGGCATCTATGTGCCAGGCGGCAAGGCGGCCTATCCGTCCTCGGTGCTGATGAACGCGATCCCGGCGCGTGTCGCGGGCGTGGCGCGCATCGCGATGTGCGTGCCAGCGCCCGACGGCGCGCTGAACCCGGCGGTGCTCGCGGCGGCGCGGCGCGCTGGCGTGACGGAAATCTACCGCATCGGCGGCGCGCAGGCCGTGGCCGCGCTCGCCTATGGCACCAGCACGATCGCGCCCGTCGATCGCATCGTTGGCCCCGGCAACGCGTATGTGGCGGAGGCGAAGCGGCAGGTGTTCGGCCATGTCGGCATCGATTCGATCGCCGGCCCGTCCGAGGTGCTGGTGATCGCGGATGCGACCGCGCGCCCCGATTGGGTGGCGATCGACCTGCTGGCGCAGGCCGAGCACGACGAGGCGGCGCAGGCGGTGCTGGTCACGCCCGACGCGGCGCTTGCGGAAACGGTGGTCGCGACGGTCGAGCAGGTGCTCGCGACGCTGCCGCGGGCGGCGGTGGCCGGGGCCTCGTGGCGCGCGCACGGAGCCGTGATCGTGGTGCGCGACCTCGCCGAGGCGGCCCTGCTCGCGAACCGGCTCGCGCCGGAGCATCTGGAGCTCGCGGTCGCCGACCCCGCGCCCCTGTTCGCGCGCATCCGTCATGCGGGGGCGGTGTTCCTCGGCCATCACGCGCCGGAGGCGATCGGCGACTACGTGGCCGGGCCGAACCACGTGCTGCCGACCAGCCGCACGGCTCGGTTCGCCTCGGGCCTGTCGGTGTTCGACTTCCTCAAACGCACCACATGGGTCGCGGCCGACGAAACGGCCCTGGCCGCGATCGGCCCAGCGGCGGTGCGCCTTGCCGAGGCGGAGGGGCTGGGCGCCCACGCCTTGTCGGTGTCCGTGCGTCTGTAGCGGGATTGGGGTGCGGATCGCCCCACCGCGCGCGTCCTTGACCCCTGATATGCCGGGGATCATGTTCCCGGCCAAATCGAATACCCCTTGGAAAGAGGTCTGATGCCGAAAGAAGACATGATCGAGTTCGACGGCATGGTCACGGAGCTGCTGCCCAATGCCATGTTCCGTGTGAAGCTCGACAACGACCACGTCATCCTTGCCCATACCTCGGGCAAGATGCGCAAGAACCGGATCCGTGTGCTGGCGGGCGACCGGGTGAAGGTGGAGATGACGCCCTACGACCTGACGAAGGGCAGGATCACCTTCCGCTTCAAGTGACGGCCGCCCCGGCCATGGCCGCGCCGTTGCGCGGCCCGTTCGTGCTTGCTTCCTCCTCGCCGCGTCGGCGCGACCTGCTCGCCCAGATCGGCCTCGCGCCCGACGCGATCGTGCCCGCCGAGATCGACGAGACGCCCCTGCCGCGCGAGCTGCCCGCGCCGATGGCGCGCCGGCTCGCGCGCGCCAAGGCCGAGGCGGTGGCGGCCGCGCATCCCGGCGCGCTGGTGCTGGGCGCGGATTCCGTGGTCGCTGCCGGACGGCGCGCCCTGCCGAAGGCCGAGACCGAGGAGGAGGCACGCGCGTGCCTCGCGCTGCTCTCGGGGCGGCGGCATCGCGTGCATGCGGGGGTATGCGTGATCGCGCCGGACGGCCGGCGCGCCGAGCGCCTGGTCACGACGATCGTCACCTTCAAGCGCCTCACCGCGGCGGAGATCGACGGCTACCTCGCGACCGGCGAATGGCGCGGCAAGGCCGGCGGCTACGCGATCCAGGGTCGGGCCGGCGCGTTCGTGCGCTTCATTTCTGGATCGTACAGTGCCGTCGTCGGCCTGCCCGTGATGGAAACGACGGCGCTGCTCAGCGGGCTCGGCTTCGCTCCGCCATGGCTCGCGTCGAGCGGCTGCTGATCGCCTGCGGCCCGGGCGAGCGCCGGCTGGTCGGGCTGGCGGGCGAGCGGATCGTCGCGTTCGCGATCGAGCGGCCCGGTCATCCTGACCGTGTCGGCGAGGTGCATCGCGCGCGCGTGGTGTCGGTGGTCCCCGCGCTCGCCGGCGCCTTCGTCGCGCTGGCCGATGATGTTCAGGCGTTCCTGCCGGCCGAGGAGGCCGATCCCGGCCGCGAGGATGGCGCTCAGGTGCGCCCGATCGGCACGCTCCTGCGGGAGGGTCAGGCCGTCGTCGTGCGCGTCGTCCGCGCCGCCATGGGCGGCAAGGGACCGCGCGTGACGGCGCGCCTCGCCCCGGCGCTCACCGACGGGGCGAGCCCGCCGGCCGCGCCGGCGCTCATCCGGGCCGCGCCGCCGCGCGCGGTCGAATGGCTGACGGAGAGCGCGCCACCGGCGGAAATCGTGGTCGATGAGGTGGACCACGTCTTGGCGCTGCGCGCGGCGCTGCCCGCGCTCGCCGGCCGGATCGCGGTCCATCGCGGCCCGGCGCCGCTGCTCGACGAGGCGATCGAGACGGAGCTCGCGGCCCTCGCCGAGCCCGCGGTCAAGATCGCGCCGGGACTCACGCTCCGCATCGCGATCACGCCGGCACTGACGGCGATCGACGTCGATCTCTCGGGCGGCACCGGGCGCGAGGCGGCGCGGCATCGGCGCGAGACGGCGAACCGCACGGCGCTCGCGGAGATCGCGCGGCAGGTGGTGCTGCGCAACCTCTCGGGCGTGATCGCGATCGACCTCGCCGGACTGCCGGGCGCGCGCGGCGCGCGCGAGGCGCTGCGTCAGGCGGCGGAGGCGGCCTTCGCGGACGATCCGCTGCGCGCGCGCGTGCTCGGCTTCTCGCGCGCCGGCCTGCTCGAAGTCGTGCGGCCGCGCATCCGCCCGCCGCTCGCCGAGGTGCTCGGCACGCCCGTCGCCACGGTGGTGCCCTCGGCGGTGACCGCAGCGCTGACGGCACTGCGCACCCTCTGGCGCGAGGCGGAGGCGCGGCGCGGCAGGCTGCCCCGCCTCCGTGGCGCGCCGGCCGTCATCGATGCGGCGCGCGACGAGGCCGCGGCGCTCGCCTTCCTGGCCGCGCGCCTCGGTCGGCCGCCGGACCTCGTGGCCGACCCTGCGCTGGCGCCGCTCGGCTGGAGCGTGGAGGATGCCGGGCATGGCTGAGGCCCACACCCCGCGCTGCCCGATCTGCGGCAAGCCGACCGCACAGCCGTTCCGCCCGTTCTGCTCCCGCCGCTGCGCGGATGTGGACCTGCATCGCTGGTTCAGCGGCGCCTACCGGGTCGAGACCGAGGAGACGCCCGATCCAGGCGAGGCGGAGTGGACAGCCAAGGCCGATCCGGCTATGACCCCGCCCTCGCGCCGTGGGCCCAGGTAGCTCAGTTGGTAGAGCACGTGACTGAAAATCACGGTGTCGCTGGTTCGATTCCGGCCCTGGGCACCATGCGCGATCGTCCTTTCTCCGTCATGATCACCCCGGGCGCGGGCTGATCCGCTCCCCCAACGCGCGATGGACCGCGCGCCGGCCGCGTGCGAAGCTCCTCCTCGCCTGGGGGACGCGCATGAGGCGAAGGATCACGGCGGCGATCGGCGGCACGCTGGGGCCGGCTCTGACGATCCCGCCCGCCGCCGCGCAGCTTCCGCCCGACAAGCTGGATGCCGTCATCACCGGGGTCGACCGCCTGGTCGCACGCCTGGAGAGCGCGACCCTCTCCACCTGGGTCGTGTTCCTGCTGCTGTTCCTGCTGCCGGCGATCGGCTTCCTCGGCAAGTGGCTGTTCGATCAGTACTCGTCGCACCTGAAGATCCAGCGCGAGTTCGGCGCGCAGACGGCCAAGGACGTCGCCTCGCTCTCGCGCAGCCATTACTGGACCGTTGCGAACGCCTCCGGCACGCTCGCGCACGGGCTGCGCGCCTATCTGCGCCAGGTCGAGATCACGCTCTATCTCGACCTGCGCGACGACAGCCTGACACGACGCGACCACGCGGCCATGCGCGAGGCCCTCAGGGTCGCGGCCAGCGATGCGTCGCGCGCGCTGTTCCCGCATCTCGTCCGGCTGGTCTGGCACCTGGATTCGTTCCAGTTCCGTGGCAGCAACACCTACCTGCTGCCGAGCCACGGCGCCGGCCAGCAGCTCCGCCGTCTGTACAACCGGTTCATGGGCCTGCTGCCCCCGGCCGAAGGCGGAAGCTCGGGCAGTCTCGCGGCCACGATCCTGTTGCAGACGGAGACCAAGGCCCCGCGCGGCAAGGACGGGGCCGCCGATATCGGCTCGTCGCGGATCGGCGACCCGGCATGGCTCGCCGAGGCCGGGTTGACGGCGAGCCAGGACCGCTTCGCCACCTGGCTCCGCGACCAGCTTCCGCGCGTTGTCGAGGCGACCGAGGCTTTGGAGGCGTTCGCGCGGCTGTTCTCGAGCGAACTGGCGCGGCTGCACCGCGCGTTCTTCCACGACCGCCATGCCGACGACGATGTCTGGCTGCCCGAACGCGCGGTCGCGCGCGATGCGTGGCCCGGCATCCTGACCGCGCAGGACATCGCGACGCTGCGCCGCGTGCGCGAGCAGAGCGCGTTCTTCGGCAGCATGGGCGCGGCACCGTCGGTCGCGCCGGCGGCGCAGGCGCCGGCCGCCCCGCCGCCGCCATCGGAGCCGGCGGACGAGATCCGCGCGTCGCCGCCCAGCCAGCCGCCGCCGCGCAGGACCGGCGTCGAGCCCGCCCTGAAGCCGCCGGACACGCCCACATGATCCGGACCGTGCAGCGCCTCTTGGCACCGCTGCGCACGGCGCCGCCCGAACCGGCGTGGCAGACCCTCTCGGCGCTCGCCGCCGAACGCGACGCGGTGCGCGCCGTCTCCGCCTTCATCGCCTCGTCCGGCGAGAGCATGCCGCCGCGCGTGCTGTCGCCTGCCCGGTCCGATGGTCTCTCCGGCGCGCGGACGCTCGAGATGATCGCCGCACAGGCGGCCTTCGGCGCGGGCGATCGGCGTGGCTGCCTCGCCCATCTCGCGCGCGTCCTGCGGTCGCTGAAGCGGGAGAGCGCCGCGCTCGAGGATGCCGGCCGCGACCTCGAGGCGCTCGCGCATCTGAGGCTGCTGCGCGCCGAGACGATGGCGATGCTCGCGCGCTGCGCCGCCGAATGGGAGATCCCGCCCGGCTCGATCGACCGCTCGCTCCGCGACGCGGCGCGGCTTGCCGAGGAGGCCGTGCAGGCCGCGCCGCACGAAGCCTACGTGCATCTGATGCGCGCCATGACCGCGATCGCGCTCGGCGATGCCGATGGCGCCGCCGCACGGCTGCGCGCGCTTGCCGACGCGCCTTGGCTGAACGAGGGCTGGCGCGAGTCCGTGCGCAGCGTCGTCCGCTATGCCGAAGGACCGGCCGCGCGGGTGCGGCAGGGCAGCCCCCTGCGCGCCCTTGCCGCGATTGCGGACCCGGCCTGGCTCGATCGCCACGGCGACGCGCTGCCCGAGATGGCCGCCGAGCTCGCGCTCCGCCTTGGCCGGCCGGTGCCGCCGGCTCTGGAGGTGCGGATCGTGCTGGAGATCGGCGGCGCCGATGAGAAGCGGATCGAGGCCGCCGCGAACGCGCTGATCGGGACCGGCACGGATGGCGCGGGCAGCCCGTCGATCATCGGGCTGCGTGCCGCGCTGCGTCAGCGCTTCGGCGTGATCCTGCCGGGGATCAGCCTGCGCGCCGCCGCGCTGGGCGAGGGCGCTGCCGTGATCCGCGCGCCCGAGCAGCCTCCCCTGAGCGTCCCCGCCGAGATCCCCGCCGGGGATCTCGACTGGTGGGAGGCCCACGCCGCCGCGCCTGCAGCGTTGCGCGCCCTCGCACAAGTGGCCCTGCGCGGCCTCGACCGCATGCCCCTCGACAGCACGCTGAGCCACTGGCCGGCGGCGCTCGCGCGGCTGCGTCTGGCGGAGCGCATGGAGGCCCCCGCGGCCGACGTGCAGCCCGTGCCCGAGGCCTTCAGCGATGCCATGACGGCGCTGACGATCGAGCGGCTCACGCCCCGAGAACCGCCGCCCTGGGGGCTCGAACCCGATCGCTCCCTGCGCTGGCTGCCGCGCGATGACGAGGCGGCGCTGGCCGCCGGCGTGGATGGCCCCGCGATCGCGACCGAGCCCGCGCGCCTGCGTCGGATCGTCGCAGCCCTGTCCCCGGACGGCGACGGGCTCTGGCCTGCCCTGGTCGTCCGCGACGCGCGGCTCAGGCCCCTGATCCGCGCGCTGCTGCGGATCGACCGCCCCGACGTGCCGGTGGTCGCGCGGGCGGAGTGCGGCGGGCGGCCGGTCGCGCCGCTCGACCCGCCGCCCGAGCCCGTCCAGCGGGGCGATCCCCCCGCTTGGCGCCGGGGGGTCGCCCTTCCGGCCGCCGGGTCCGCCGAGGCGCCCTGGATCAGCGCGGACTGGTCGCTCACGCTCACCGCCGGCCCCGCGCTGCACGCCGAGCTCGCCGCGGCGCGGAACGCCGTGGTCGAGCGCGCGATCGAGCAGGCCGCGCGCGCCCTCGGCGTCGGGCTGCCGCCGCTGCGCCTGGTCGCCGAGGAGCCGCTGACGCCGCGACGATGGCGGCTTGCCTGCGGGACGGAGGTGCTGGCGGAGGCGGAGGCGCCGCCCGCCGGCGCCCTTGTCGTCCTCGACTCGCCGGAACGGGTTCGCGCGCTCGTGGCGGACACGGAACGTCTTGTCCCCATCAGCGACCCCAGGCATCCGGCGACACCGGCCACGCTGGTCGAAGGCGTGGCCGAGGCCGCGCTGGTCGCGGGCGACTTCCCTTCGGTCTTCTCCCCCGCGGCCTGGGTCGCGCGCGCCCTTGCCGCGCTTGGCCCGGCCATCGCGGTGCGCTGCCTCGACGATGCGGCCGTGCTGGCGCGTCTCGCCACCATACCGGCCCGCGAGGCGACGGCCCTGCTCCGGCTCGGCCTTGCGCCGCTCGGCCGCTTGCTGCGCGCACTGATCGCGGAGGGGGTCTCGCTGGACGCGCTCGACCGTGTCGCCCTGCCGCTCGCCGAGCCGGCGCGCCGGGTGCGCTGGCTCGCGCGTGAGGGGCTGGTGGCGGCCGCCTTGCCCGGGCACCTGGCGCTGCCGCATCCGGGCACGGCCGCGCCCGACCCCGAACGTCTGGCGATCGCCCGCGCGGTGCTGGTCCCCGCGACCCTGGCGGCGGTTCACGGGGCCGGCCGGATCGGGCTGTGGCTGGTTGAGGAGGCGGCGCTCGCCGACGCCCCCGGTGCCGGCGCGGCCGACGAGGCGGCATGGAACGACGCCTTCGCCCGGCGCCTGGACGGATGCGCGCGCGCCGGCGGCGTGGTGCTGGCGCCGGCGTCGCGGCGGGCCGAGATCCGCCGGCGCATCGCTGCACGTCACCCGATGCTTCAGGTCATCGCCGCGCACGAGCTGCCGCGCGGCCTCGCGGCGTGGGTGCGAGGCCGCATCGGGCCGGGCACCGTCAGGGGAGCACCGTCATGACCATTCCCGAGATGTTGCTGTTCGACCTGCCGGCCCTGCGCGACCGCGAGGGCTGGCAGGTCGCGCTGCAGGCGACCTTCGTCGAGCCGGCGATCGTGACCGAGCTCGCTTCGGGAGAGACCCTGCCGCCCGGCCCGCGTGCGAATGTCGTGGTCGGCCGGCGGCTTCTGACCGAGCCCCTCACCCTCGAGACGGCGATCGAGATGACGCGCACGAACATGCTCCAGAGCGTTGCCGGGTTGCGGGTCCTGCGCGGCCCGGAGCCGTTCGCGTTCGACGACGGCGGCGCGGGGCTCTCGCTCGACATCCAGTTCCCGACGCCGATCGCCACGCTGGCGCAGGTCCATGTGCTGCGCATCGACGCGGACGTGCTGACCGAGTGCGTGGCGACCGTCGATGAAGCCTCCTTCGAGGACCGGCGCGAGGAGATGCTGGAGATCGTCCGGTCGTTCCGCAGGCGCCCCGCGCCGGGCTGAACCGGAACGCCGCAGTCCGGCGCGACGATTGCTGCACCGCATCGTCATGCGCCCTTCACCCAACCGTGAGCGACCTGTGCTAGGGTGCGTGGCATGGATGCGGGGGCAAGGTCGAGGGGAGAGCTCCGCCTCGAGGATGTCACGCGGCGGTTCGGCACGACCGCCGCGCTGTCTGGCGTGTCGCTCGCGACCGCGGGCGGGCGCTTCGTCGTGCTGCTCGGCCCCTCGGGCTGCGGCAAATCGACCCTGCTGCGGATCGTTGCGGGGCTGGACACGCAACACACCGGCCGGGTGTACCTGAGCGGCCGCGACGTCACGGGCCTGCCGCCGAAGGAGCGCGGCGTGGCCATGGTGTTCCAGAACTACGCGCTGTTTCCGCATCTCTCGGTCGCCGAGAACATCGTGTTCGGGCTGCGCGCGCGCGGCGCGCCGCGGGCCGAGCGCGAGGCGCGGCTGGCGCGCGCGGCCGGCATGCTCGGGCTCACGCAGCTTCTGCACCGCCGGCCCAACCAGCTCTCGGGCGGGCAGCAGCAGCGCGTCGCGCTGGCCCGCGCCGTCGTCGCCGAGGCGCCGATCTGCCTGATGGACGAGCCGCTCTCCAACCTCGACGCCAAGCTGCGCGCCGAGATGCGCCGCGAGATCCGCGCGCTGCAACAGCGGCTCGGGCTCACCATGGTCTATGTCACGCACGACCAGGCCGAGGCGATGAGCATGGCCGATCAGGTCGTGCTGATGAACGAAGGCCGGATCGAGCAGGACGCGACGCCGGCCGAGCTCTACGCCCGCCCCGCCTCGCTGTTCGCCGCCGCCTTCATCGGCACGCCGCCGATGTCGCTGCTGCGTCTCGAGCCCGGCGCGGACGGCGCGGTGATCGCCGGCACGCCCGGCCCCGTGGTCGCTCCGGCCGAAGCCGCGGGCGCGATCCTCGGCGTGCGGCCGGAGGAGATCGCGCTGACCGACGGTCCCGGCCTTGCCGTGACGGTGATCTCGGCCGAGTTCCTCGGCGCCGAGACCGTGCTCTCGTGCCGCGTCGGCGCGGCGGAGGAGACGATCCAGGCGCGTGTGCACGGCAATCACGCCGTCGCGTCCGGCACGCCGCTGCGCCTGCGCCTGCCGCCGGCATTGCACCTGTTCGATCCGACCACGGGACGTCGCCTGCCCGAACCCATCCCCGGGCGCGTGCCCGTGGACGCCTGACCCCTCCCCGCAACGGAGACCGCACATGACCCTGACCCGACGCCGGGCGCTGCAAAGCCTCGCCGCCGCCCCCGCCGTGCTGGCGCAGGCGCCCGTCGAGATCGTGTTCAACTACCCGATCGCCGTCGGCGGACCGATCACGCGCCTGATCGACGGCTACTGCGCCGATTTCGAGCGCGCCAATCCGGGCTTCCGCGTACGCCCGATCTACGCGGGCACATACCAGGACACGCTGACCAAGACGTTGACGGCCGCGCGCGGCGGTGACGCGCCCGAAACGGCGTGCCTGCTCTCGGTCGACATCTTCACGCTGATCGACGAGGACGCGATCCTGCCCTGGGACGATCTGCCCGGCGTGGATCGTGCCTGGCTCGACAGCTTCTATCCCGCCTTCCTCGAGAACAGCCGCACCGGCGGCAAGACCTGGGGCATCCCGTTCCAGCGCTCGACCAAGGTGCTCTACTGGAACAAGGAGATGTTCCGCGACGCCGGGCTCGATCCCGAGGTCGCGCCCGCGACCTGGGCCGAGCAGCTGGAGTTCGCGCGCCGGCTGACCAGGCGCGAGGGTGACCAGACGGCGCAGTGGGGCATCCAGATCCCCTCCTCCGGCTTCCCCTACTGGCTGTTCCAGGGGCTGACGACGCAGAACGACGTGCGGCTGATGAACCCCGAGGGCAACCGCACCTTCTACGACGACCCGAAGGTGGTCGAGGCGCTGCAGTACTGGATGGACCTCTCGATGACGCATCGGGTGCACCCGCCCGGCATCGTCGAGTGGGGCACCACGCCGCGCGACTTCTTCGAGCGCAAGGTGGCGATGATGTGGACCACCACCGGCAACCTGACCAATGTCCGGCGCAACGCGCCCTTCCCGTTCGGCGTCGCGATGCTGCCGGCCGGGCGCCGGCGCGGCAGCGCGACCGGCGGCGGCAACATCTACGTCTTCAAGAAGGCCAACGCGGCGCAGCGCGAGGCGGCCGTGCGCTTCGCGAAGTTCCTGACCGCCCCCGAACTGGCCGCGCAATGGGGCATCGACACCGGCTATGTCGCCGTCACGCCGGCGGCGTGGGAGACCCAGGCGATGAAGGCCTATGTGGCCGACTTCCCCGCTGCCGCCGTCGCGCGCGACCAGCTTCCCATGCGGTCGCGGAGCTTTCGACGCACGAGAACCAGCGCGTCACCAAGGCGCTGAACGACAACCTCCAGGCGGCGCTGACCGGCCGCAAGCAGGCCGGCCCCGCCATGGCGGACGCACAGGCCGAGGCGGAGCGGATTCTCCGCCGTTATCGCTGAGTCTGGACGGAGCCCTCCGATGACTCTCACCCGACGCACGGCGCTCGCCGCCGCTGCCGCGACCCTCGCCGCGCCTGCCGTGCTGCGCGCACAGCAGGTGCGCGAGCTCACCTTCTACTATCCGATCGCGATCGGCGGCCCGGTGCCGCGGATCATCGACGGCTACTGCGAGGCGTTCCAGCGCGAGAGCGGCATCACCGTGAAGCCCGTGTACTCGGGCTTCTACGGCGAGACGCTGACCAAGGCGGTCACCGCCATCCGCGGCGGCACGGGGCCGCATTTCTCGGTGCTGCTCGCCGCCGAGCTTCATTCGCTGCGCGACATGGACATCCTCGCCCCCATCGAGGACATCGACAACTCGGCCGAGACCAAGGCGTGGCTCTCGGGCTTCTTCCCGGCCTTCATGGCGAACAGCCTGGCCGAGGGGAAGACCTGGTCGGTGCCGTTCCAGCGCTCGACCTCGATCTACTTCTACAACAAGGCGATGTTCCGCGAGGTCGGGCTCAACCCGGATGCGCCGCCGCGCACCTGGGCCGAACTGGTGGACGCGGGCAAGAAGCTGACCCGCCGCGAGGGCGCGGGCGGGCGCTGGGGCGTGCAGCTCGCCACCAACCACGGCACCGCGCAATGGACCTTCGGCGCGCTATGCAACCAGGTGAACCACACGCTGATGAACGAGGCCGGCACGGAGGTGTACTTCAACCATCCGCGCGCGATCGAGGCGGCGTCGTTCTGGCGCGACATGGCGTTCACGCATCAGATCACGCCGCAGGGCGTCACCGAGTGGGCCGTGCTGGCGCCCAACTTCCTGCAGGGCACGGCGGCGATGATTTGGTCCACCACCGGCAACCTCACCAATGTGCGTACGAACGCGAGTTTCGAGTTCGGCGTGGCGGGCCTGCCGGGCAAGGAGGCGCCGCGCACCGTCGTCGGCGGCGGCAATCTCTACATCTTCAAGAACGCCAATCCGGCTGAGCGTCAGGCCGTGCTGCGCTTCGCCCGTTTCCTGACCTCGCCCGAACTCGCCGCCGACTGGTGCATCAAGACCGGCTATCTGGCGGTGCGGCCGGACGCGTGGGAGACCGAGGCGCTGAAGCGCTACACGGCCGAGTTCCCGCCGGCGCTGGTGGCGAAGGAGCAGTTGCCGGTTGCGACCGGCGAACTCTCCACCTACGAGAACCAGCGCGTCTACAAGGCGCTGAACGACAACCTCCAGGCGCTGCTGACCGGATCGAAGTCGGCGCAGCAGGCGATGGCCGACGCGCAGGCCGAGGCCGATCGCGTGCTGCGGCCGTTCCGCCGCGGCTGAGAACCCCGGGGCGCGGCGCTGGTCGCGCCCCTTATTCCGCATACGAGACGATGCCGCGACGCACCACCATCCATGCCTGGCTGATGCTGACGCCGGCCCTCGTGCTGCTGTTCGGCTTCACGCACTACCCGGCCGTCGCGACCTTCTGGCACTCGCTGTTCTCCACCCCGCGCGGCAGCCGCCCCGCCCGCTGGGTCGGGTTCGAGAACTACACCTACCTGTTCGAGGATCCGGTGTTTCTCCAGGCGCTCTGGAACAACGCCATCTACGCCCTCGCGACCATTCCGCTCTCCATCGCGATCGCGCTCGCCATGGCGCTCTGGGTGAACAGCCGGATCGCCGGCCGCACGGCGCTGCGCATGGCCTATTTCACGCCGACCGTGCTGCCGATGATCGCGGTCGCCAATCTCTGGTTGTTCTTCTACACGCCCGATTACGGCCTGCTCGATCGCGTGACGGCCGCCCTGTTCGGCTGGGGTCCGACCAACTGGATCGGCTCGCGCGAGACCGCGCTCGGCGCGATGATCGCGGTCGCGGTGTGGAAGGAAGCCGGCTTCTTCATGATCTTCTACCTCGCCGCCTTGCAGGCGATCCCGCCCTCGCTCTACGAGGCCGCGGCGATCGAGGGGGCTTCGCGCGCCAGGGTGTTCTGGCGCGTCACCGTGCCGCTGCTGGGACCGACCACGCTGTTCATCCTGGTCAACGCGGTGATCAACGCCTTCCGCCTCGTCGACCACATCATCGTCATGACACGCGGCGGGCCGGACAACGCGACCGCGCTGCTGCTGACCTACATCTACGAGCTCGGCTTCCGGTTCTGGGACACCGCCTCCGCGTCGGCGCTGACCATGATCCTGCTCGCGATCCTGGCCGCGACGGCGGCGTTCCAGTTCCTCGTGCTCGAACGGCGGGTGCACTACCGATGAGCGGCACCGCGATCACAGCGGCCGCGACCGAAACGGCGCCGCTCCCGCGCTTCGACCTCTGGGTCTGGATCGAGACCGCGGCGGCCTGGCTGTTCGGCATCGTCTGGATCGCACCGCTGCTCTACGCGGTCTGGGCGGCGATCCACCCTACCGGCTACGCCACCACCTTCGACCTGTTCGCGCCGCTGACGCTCGAGAACTTCGCCACCGCCTGGGTCTCGGCGCCCTTCGCGCGCTACTTCCTCAACACCTTCCTCCTCGTGACCATGATCCTGGTCGCGCAGTTCGTGCTGTGCACCCTCGCCGCCTTCGTGTTCGCGCGCGCCGACTTCCCGGGCGCGGGCATCCTGTTCGCGCTCGTGCTCGTTCAGCTGATGATCACGCCCGACGTGCTGCTGGTCGAGAACTACCGGACGATGAGCGCGCTCGGCCTGGTCGACACCATCCTCGCGATCGGCCTGCCCTACATGGCCTCGGCCTTCGGCATCTTCCTGCTGCGCCAGACCTTCAAGCAGGTGCCGCTCGAACTCGAGGAGGCCGCACGCGTCGAGGGCTGCGGTACGATGGCGATCCTGCTGCGCGTCTATGTGCCGCTCGCGAAGCCGACCTACCTCGCCTACGGGCTCGTCTCGGTCTCTTTCCACTGGAACAACTTCCTCTGGCCGCTCGTGATCACCAACTCGGTCGAGACCCGGCCGCTGACCGTCGGGCTCGCGGTGTTCGCCACCCTGGATCAGGGCATCGACTGGGCGATCATCAGTGCCGCGACGCTGATGACCTCCGCCCCCCTGCTGCTCGGCTTCCTGCTGTTCCAGCGCCAGTTCGTGCAGTCCTTCATGCGCGCCGGGATCAAGTAGCCCCGCCGGGCTTCCCCGCCTGCCCCGCCGGCTCTACAACCGCCAAGCGAGACAGGACCACGGAGGAACGCGCGCATGATGTTGTCGGGCAAGGTCGCGATCGTCACCGGCGCGGGACGCGGCATCGGCCGAGCCGTCGCGCTCGCGATGGCCAAGGCCGGGGCGTCGGTGGTGGTGAACGACGTCGGCGCCTCGGTCGCCGGCACCGGCAGCGACGAGGGCCCCGGCGCGGAGACCGTCAAGGCCATCACGGAGGCCGGCGGGCGCGCGGTGCTGAACACCGACAGCGTGGCCGAGTGGGACAGCGCCCAGCGCATCGTCGCGCGCGCGACCGAGGCGTTCGGCCGGCTCGACATCGTCGTCAACAATGCCGGGATCCTGCGCGATGCGATCTTCCACAAGATGTCGGTCGAGGACTGGCTCGCGGTGATCGGCGTGCACCTGAACGGCAGCTTCTTCGTCAGCCGCGCGGCCGCGCCGCTGTTCCGCGAGCAGGGCGCGGGCGCGTTCGTGCACATGACCTCGACCTCGGGGCTCATCGGCAATGTCGGCCAGGCGAACTATGCGGCCGCCAAGCTCGGCATCGCGGCGCTCTCGAAGTCGATCGCGCTCGACATGGAACGGTTCGGCGTGCGCTCAAACTGCATCAGCCCCTTCGCCTGGAGCCGCATGATCGGCTCGATCCCGACCGACACGCCCGAGCAGCAGGCGCGCGTCGCGAAGCTGCAGAAGATGACGCCGGAGACAATCGCCCCGCTCGCGGTCTTTCTCGCCTCGGATGCGGCGAAGGATGTGACGGGCCAGATCTTCGGGATGCGCCAGAACGAGCTGATCCTGTTCAGCCAGAACCGGCCGCTGCGCACGGTGCATCGCGACGGGGGCTGGACGCCGGAGACGATCGCCGAGCATGCGATGCCGGCGCTGCGCGCGCATTTCTACGCGCTGGAGCGCAGCGGCGACGTGTTCTCCTGGGACCCCGTGTGACGGTACCGCCTGCTACACCCTGACAAGCGGCTTGTACTTGATGCGGTGCGGATCGGTGGCGTGCTCGCCGAGACGGCGCCGCTTGTCCTCCTCGTAAGCTTCGAAGTTTCCTTCGAACCACTCGACGTGGCTGTCGCCCTCGAAGGCGAGGATGTGCGTGCAGAGCCGGTCGAGGAACCAGCGGTCGTGGCTGATCACCACGGCGCAGCCGGCGAAATCCATCAGCGCCTCCTCGAGCGCGCGCAGCGTGTCGACGTCGAGGTCGTTGGTCGGCTCGTCGAGCAGCAGCACATTCGCCTCGGACTTCAGCATCTTCGCCAGATGCACGCGGTTGCGCTCGCCTCCCGAGAGGATGCCGACCTTCTTCTGCTGGTCGGGCCCCTTGAAGTTGAAGGCGCCGACATAGGCGCGCGACGGCACCTGGCGCTTGCCGAGATAGATCACGTCGGTGCCGCCGGAGATCTCCTCCCACACCGTCTTGTTCGGATCGAGCGCGTCGCGCGACTGGTCGACATAGCCGAGCTTCACGGTCTCGCCGATCTTCAGCGTGCCGGAATCCGGCTTCTCCTGGCCGATGATCATGCGGAACAGCGTGGTCTTGCCCGCGCCGTTCGGCCCGATCACGCCGACGATGCCACCCGGCGGCAGCTTGAAGGAGAGATCGTCGATCAGCAGCTGGTCGCCGAAGCCCTTCGAGAGGTGCTCGGCCTCGATCACCGTGCCGCCGAGGCGCGGCCCCGGCGGGATCACGATCTCGGCCACACCGGCGGCCTTCTCGTTCGAGGCGGCGAGCATCTCCTCGTAGCGCTGGATGCGCGCCTTGTTCTTCGCCTGGCGCGCGCGCGCGGACTGGCCGATCCACTCCTTCTCGGCGGCGAGGGCGCGCATCCGCGCGGTCTCCTCCTTCTCCTCCTGCTCCAGCCGCTTGCGCTTCTGGTCCAGCCACGAGGAGTAGTTGCCCTCGTACGGGTAGCCGCGCCCGCGCTCGATCTCGAGGATCCAGCCGGTGACGTTGTCGAGGAAGTAGCGGTCGTGGGTGACGATCATCACCGTGCCGGGATAGCTGCGCAGCGTCGTCTCGAGCCAGGCCACGCTCTCGGCATCGAGGTGGTTGGTCGGCTCGTCGAGCAGCAGCAGGTCGGGCTTCTCGAGCAGCAGCTTGCACAGCGCCACGCGCCGCTTCTCGCCGCCCGAGAGATGCGTCACCGGGCTGTCGGCCGGCGGGCAGCGCAGCGCATCGAGCGCGATCTCGATCTGCCGGTCGATCTCCCACCCGTTCGCCGCGTCGATCACCTCCTGGAGCGCCGCCTGCTCGGCGAGCAGCGCATTCATCTGCTCGTCGTCCATCGGCTCGGCGAAGGCGTTGGAGATTTCGTTGAATCGGTCGAGTGCGGCGACGACCTCGCCGAGCGCGTCGCGCACGTTCTCGCCCACCGTCTTGGTCGGGTCGAGCTGCGGCTCCTGCGGCAGGTAGCCGACGCGCACGCCCTCGGCCGCCCAGGCCTCGCCGCCGAAATCCTTCTCGATCCCGGCCATGATCTTGAGCAGCGTCGACTTGCCGGCGCCGTTGACGCCGAGCACGCCGATCTTCACGCCGGGCAGGAAGGAGAGGGTGATGCCTTTGAAGACCTCGCGGCCGCCCGGATAGGCCTTGGTGAGGTTCTTCATCACATAGACGTACTGGTAGGCGGGCATGGGCTCGGCCTTCGGAACGGGGGGTGTCGGGGGTTGGCGGGGTTCTAGCGCGGGGCCGAACGAAAGGGCAACCGCGCTGTCCGGGACGGTCCTATGCCGTCTCGTAGAGGTGCCGAGACTGCGAGGGCCGCCAGTCCGGGTTCTCCCAGGCGAGCATCTTGCCGGGGTTGAGCAGCCCCAGCGGGTCCGCCTCGCGCTTGAACGCCAACTGGTCGTGATCGACCTTCTTCATGCCCCCCTCCTCCAGCGTGAAGGCGTGGGGGTTGAAGATCGGGCAGCCGGCCGCCTCGTGCGCAGCGATGATCGCGGCGAGCCGCGCCTCGGTGGTGAAGCGCACGAGCTGCAAGCCGAAGCAGGCCACCTCGCCGCCGAACTTCACGAACTCCAGATGGATCGGCACCTCGTCGCCGAACGCCGCCTCCATCTCCGCCACCTTGGCGAGATGCACGGGCGGCGGGAACAGCGTCTGCAGATAGGTCACCGACTTGTCGGTCTTCAGCACCTGCAAGGTGGTGTGGTTCCAGGAATACTCGTAGAGCGGCACCTCGGCCGCATCGCTCCGCTGCCGGTGCACCTCCGTGCCGCCATGCGGGGCGAGCAGCGCGGGCAGGAACTCCAGGAAGGGGGCCGCGACCATCAGGAGCGCAATCGCCCGCCCCGCCGGCAGCACGGGCGCGAGCGCACGGAAATGCGCCTGCGCGATCCCGGCCGCGAGCACGCACACAAGCTTCTTCGCGATCCCGTCCTGGCGCGTGAAGCCGTCGGCGAAGCGGGCGGCGTCCATCAGCGTCGGGAAGGCCGCCACCACGTCCACCCACTCCCACGCGGGGGCGAGCGGCATCTCGACCTCGGTGATCACGCCGTTCGTGCCATAGGCGTGGTTCGCCTTCTGGATGTCGAGGCCGCGCAGCTCGATCGCGCGGGGCGTCTGCTCCATCGTCAGGAGGCGCAGCCCGAGGATGTTGCCCGGCTCGCGCAGGATGCCCCAGGTGCAGGAGCCGATGCCCGACGAGCCGCCGGCGATGAAGCCGCCGAGCGTCGCGGTGCGCTTCGTCGAGGGGTGGAAGCGCAGCTCGCCGCCGACAGAGGCACGCGTGTGCGCATCGATGTCGATCAGCTTCGCCCCGCACTGCGCACGCACGGCATCCGGCCGTGTCCAGACCACACGGTCGAGCGCCGAAAGGTCGAGCACGATGCCGCCGCGGATCGGCATGGCCTGGCCGTAGTTGCCGGTGCCGGCACCGCGCGGCGTGACGTTCACGCGATGGCGCACCGCGGCGGCGAGCACGCGCGCGACCTCGGCCTCGTCGCGCGGTGTGACCACGGCGTCGGCGGTCACGCGGTTCAACTGCCGCTTCAGCACCGGCGAGTACCAGAAGAAGTCGCGGCTCTTCTGGCGCACGAGCGCGCGGTCAGTCTCGACGGGGACGCCCTCGATCGCGGCGAGGAACGGGGCGAGATCAGTCACGCGGGGCCTCCGTCAGCCAGGTCTCGACATCGACCGCGGCGATCTCGCCCACCAGCCGCGCGACCGCCTCGGCCGCGCGCGCCAGCACCGCCGCGCCGAGCCCGACGGTCGCGGCGGCGGCGTTGCCGACCGCGCCCGAGGGGTTGAGGTCCTGCGCCTGCCAGCCGAACGCGACCGCGCCGCCCGCGCGAAGCTGCGCGTTGCCGTCCCAGCCGGCGGTGGCGTTCGCGAAGTCGCGCAGCTTCTCCGCGCGCACGCGCTCCGGCGCGAGGGCGAGCATCAGCGCGGTCTCCATCTGGCCCGCATGGATGCCGAAACGCCGCTCGTCCGCCGCAATCAGGTCGGCGAGCGGCGTGATCCGGTCCCACATCGCGGTGGCGGCGAACATCCGGTGCGCGATGCGCAGCCGCCGGCAGACGATCTCCGCGGCCTGCGGCTGGCCGCCATGGCTGTTCAGCAGCAGCAGGCGCCGGATGCCGGCGCGCGCCACCGAGGCGCCGATCTCCGTCCAGGCCGCGATCGCCGTCTCGGGCGACACGGTCAGGCTGCCCGGGAAGCGCCCGTGCTCGACCGAGACGCCGATCGCCTGGGTCGGCAGCACCAGCAGCGTCACCTCGTCCGGGATCAGCGCCATCGCCGCGCGCACCACGCCCTCGTTGATCGTCGTGTCCACGCTCACCGTCAGGTGCGGGCCGTGCTGCTCGGTCGCGGCGATCGGCAGCAGCGCGACCGCGCGCGCGGCATCGAGTGCCGCGAACTCGGGCCAGGCGAGATCGTGCCAGAACCGCGCGGGCATCAGGCCTCCGCACGCGCCGCCGCGATGCGGTCGCGCAATCCGTGCACCAGATCGACGAAATGCGGCTCGAAACTGCCCTCGAGCGTGCGCGGGCGGGGCAGATCGATCGCGCGCGTGGCGATGATGCGGCCCGGCCGCGCGCTCATCACATGCACCGTGTCGGCCAGATACACCGCCTCGCGCAGATCATGCGTGACCAGGATGCAGGTGAAACGCCGCACGAGCCAGAGGTCCTGCAACACGCCCCAGAGCTCCTCGCGCGTGAAGGCGTCGAGGGCGGCGAAGGGCTCGTCCAGCATCAAGAGCTCGGGCTCGTGGATCAGCGCCCGGCAGAGGCTCGCGCGCTGCTGCATCCCGCCCGAGAGCTGCCACGGATACTTCCCCTCGAAGCCGGCGAGCCCGACGGTCGCGAGCAGCGCACGCGCCCGCTCGACATGGCGCGCGCGCTCGCGGCGGAACGCCGCGCGGTGCGGCTCGACGATCTCGAGCGGCAGCAGCACGTTGTCGAGCGTGGTGCGCCAGGGCAGCAGGGTCGGGTTCTGGAACGCCATGCCGACGATCTTCAGCGGCCCCGCGACGCGCTGACCGCCGACCGCGACCGAACCCGCGCTCGCCGGGGCAAGCCCCGTCACCAGCTTCATCAGGGTGGACTTGCCGCAGCCGGACGGGCCGACCACGGCGGCGAACTCGCCTCGGGAGATCGCCAGATCGAGCCCCTCGACCGCAAGCGTGCCGCCGCCCTCGCCGCCATAGGTCAGGCTGACGCGGTCGAGCGCGACGAAGGGCGTCTCCGCCCTCACCGCCCGGCCCCGCGCATCGCCCCGTCGCCCATGGGGCGGAGATGCCGGCGCCGGACGCTTTGCGCAAGGGGCCGGTCAGTCGCGCGCGCTGTCATGCACGATCCGTCCGTCCACCAGCCGCACCTGGCGCGGCGCACGCGCGGCCTGCTCCTGGTCATGCGTGACCACGATCACGCTGCGATGCTCATCCGCGACCAGGCGCTCGAAGATGTCGAACACGGTGCGCGCGTTGCGGGTGTCGAGGTTGCCGGTCGGCTCATCGGCCAGCAGCAGCGCGGGATCGTTGGCGAGCGCCCGGGCAATGGCCGCGCGCTGGCGCATCCCGCCCGAAAGCTGCTCCGGCAGCTTCCCCGCGGCCTCGTCCATGCCGAGCGAGGCGAGCAGCGCGCGCGCGCGATCCTCGCGCTCCGCCTCGTCCCAGCGCCCGAGCCGCCGCATCGGGATCAGCAGGTTGTCGAGGGTGGTGAACTCGGGCAGCAGGAAGTGGAACTGGAACACGAAGCCGAGCCGCGCGAGCCGCGTGGCGGCGAGCTCGTTCTCGCTCATCGCCGCAGTGTCGCGGCCTTCGATCGAGATGCGCCCCTCGGTCGGCCGGTCGAGCAGGCCGAGCAGGTAGAGCAGCGAGGACTTGCCCGAGCCCGAGGGGCCGGTGACGGCGACGAACTCGCCCGGCGACAGCGCGAAGTCGATGTCGCGCACCAGCGTCACCGGCTGCGGTCCGGGCAGCACGCGCGTCACGCCTTCGGCGCGCAGGATCGTGCTCACGCCGCACCCCGCACGATCTCGACCGGGTTGAGCCGCGAGGCGCGGCGCGCGGGTATGAACGCCGCGACCGTCGCCGCGACCAGCGCGAACACGGCACCGGCAAGATAGGGCCACCACTCGCGCGCGAGCAGGAACCCGCTGCGGCCCTGGATCACCGGCCCGACCTGATCGAAGCGCACCTGCGCGAGCGCCTCGATCAGCCCGATCCCGACACCCCAGCCGGCGATCGCGCCGGCCACGCCGACGATCGCGCCTTCCAGCACGAAGATCCGCTGGATGTCGGCGGCGCGGAACCCGAGCGATTTCAGGATCGCGATGTCGCGCGCCTTCTCGTGCACCACGGTCGAGATGATGTTGTAGATGCCGAACGCCGCGACCAGCAGGATCGCGCCGACCACGCTGTACATGATCGCGTTCTGGATCACGAACAGGCCGAGGATGTTGCGGTTGCTCTCCTCCCACGACTCGGTACGATAACGGAACACGGATTCCAGCCTTCGCGCGAGCGGTTCGGCCTCGCGCACGTCATCGAGCCGAATCCGGAGCGAATTGATCACGTTCGGCCGGTCCAGCAGCACCTGGGCGAGGCGCAGCAGCACATAGGCCTCGCTCGCGTCGATTGCGGTGACGCCCGTGGCGATGATGCCGACGATGCGGAAGGGCTGCGTGACGCCGGCGGGCGAGATCGCTGTCACCGTGTCACCGACCTTGGCGCCGAGCCGCTGCGCCACGCCGATGCCGACGATCACGCCGTTCGCGGTCGAGCGCAGATCCTCGAGCCGTCCCTCGGTCATGTCCTTCTCGATGTTGGTGACGCGGCGCTCGCGCTCGGGGTCGATCCCGCCGATCGAGACCGAGGTGTCGCGCGCGCCGTAGCGCAGCAGCGCCGGTCCGCGCAGCATCGGCGCGACCGCCACGCCCGGCATCGCCTCGATCGCGGCGAGCTTGGCGCCGGCCTCCCGGATGCCGCGCACGGTGTCGCGCGGCTTCACACCCCGCACCTCCACCGCCCCGCCGGCGAAGGCGAGCTCCACCGGCTGGAGGTCGGGGCGGCGGAACTCGTCCTTCATCACCACATGCGGCGCGACGTCGATCACCTGCTGCACGAAGTAGGTCTGGAACCCGCGCATCAGTGAGGTCATGCCGATGAAGAACCCGACGCCGAGCGCGACCCCGAGCACCGACACTAGGGTCTGCCGCTTGCGGCGCTTGAGATGGCCGAGCGCGATGTCGAGCGCGAGCGGCATCTAGCGCGCCACCGCGTTGGTCGGCACGCGCACGCGCGCGCCATCGGCGAGCGCGGCCGGCGGATCGACCACCACGCGCATCCCCGCCTCCAGCCCTTCCCGCACCTCGACGCGCTGCGGCCCCTGCACGCCGAGCGTGACCGGCACGCGGCGCACGACCGTCCCGTCGAGCACGAACACCGCGCCGTCCCGCACGCTCGCCGCCGGCGCGAGCACGGCGCGCGCCTCCTCGCGGATGATGATGTTCGCCTCGACCGTCATGCCGACCAGCAGCGGCGTGTCCGCGGGGAGCGCGATGCGCACGCGATACACCTTCAGCCGCGGGTCACCCTTGGGCGTGATCTCGGCGAGGGTGCCGGCGAGCGGGCGGCCGGGGAACGCATCGGCCTTCACCAGCGCGCGCTGGCCGGGCGCGATCCGCGTGATGTCCTCCTCGTCCACCTCGGCGGTGATGCGCAGCGGGCTCTTCTCGCCGACCACGAAGATGGTGTTCAAGGTATCGACCACCTCGCCGATCTCGCCGTCGCGGCGCAGCACCACGCCCCCCATCGGCGCGCGCAGCACGTAGTCGTCGAGCCGCCGGCGCGCCGCCTCGACGATCGCCTCGGCCGCGCGCGCCTCGCTTTCGGCGCGGTCGAGTGCCGCGCGGGCGACGATCTCGCGCGCGGCCAGCGCCCGCAGCCGGACCGCCTCCTCGCGCAGGAAGCTGGCGCGCGCCTCGGCCTCCTGCACCTGGGCCTGCGCCACCGTGTCATCGAGCCGGGCGAGCACATCGCCGGGGCGCACGCGCTGGCCCTCCTCGGCGGCGAGCGTCATCAGCCGCCCCTTCACCACCGGGCCGATGCGGGCCCAGATCACCGGCTCCACCGTGCCGGTGGCATAGACCGCCTCGACGGCGGGGCCCGTCACCACCTCGGCCGTCTGCACGAGCGGCGGGCGCGCGAACCACCACCAGGCCGCCCCGCCCACGGCACCGACGAGAAGGATGGCAATGGCCAGGCGGATCAGCGCGCGCACCCGTCCTGTCTAGCACGCGATCGTCCCCCGGCCTTGCGTTGCCTCAAGCGCGGGTGTCACGGTTGCGCCAACCTCGGAGCGAGACGCAGGGCACGGGATGTCGCTGCTGCACCAGCTTGCAGCCGCAGCCGCGCGATGGGTCGCGCAAGGCGAGCGGCCCCAGGATCCGCTCGCCGCGCTGCTGACGCCGATGCTGCGCGGCGCCCCTGTGATGCTGGCGCCGCCGCAGCTCCGGCTGCTGCTGACCGTGGTCATTGCACTGCAACGGGCGGGGTTCGGCGCGCAGCTGCGGCGCTGGACCGGCCCGGGACCGCGCGTGCCGTTGCCGCCGGAGGTGCTGCGTCACGCGCTCGGCGAGGCGCGGGTGAACCAATGGGCGCGCCAGGTGGGGATGGAGCCGTCGGCCCTGGTCGCGGACCTCGCCCGGGTGCTGCCCGAGGCTGTGAGCCGGATGGCGGCCGGTGCGGGAGGTGCACGGCGGGTTCTCGCCGCGATCCTGTGCGGCCAGCACACGCCCTGACCGCTCACCCCGTCTGCCCGGCGATCAACGCAATCAGCCCCGCCACCGCGAGCGCGCCCAGCAGCGCGAGCGCGATCTTGCCGACACTCCACGGCCGCTCGCCATGCGCCTGTCCGGTCTGGCCATTGACAACGAAGCGGAACGTCCTGCCGCGATAGCGATACGCCGCCACCCAGACCGGCAGCAGCACGTGCTTGAAGGTCGCGTCGCGCCAGGACGTGCGCGAGGCGGTGATGCGCTGCGCATCGCCGCCGATGTCGCGGCGGATGTCGGCTTCGATGATGCCGCGCATGATGCCCTGCGCAGCCGCGAACCCGTCGGCCAGCGCCACGTCGTAGAGGGCCGAGCGGAACCCGGCGAGCCAGTCGGGCGCATAGGGCCGCACGGTCTGCGTGTTCCAAACCCCGGCGCGGCCGAGATCAGCGAGCGGCAGCGCCCGCGCGGCCGGCACCAGCACGTCGTCGAAGCGGCGCGCCACCCGGCCGGTGACGGGGGTCCAGCGCAGTTCCGTCACCGGCTGCATCTGGGTCACGAGCTTACCCTGCACCTGGCGCGTCACCGGCACGTGGCGCACCACGCGGATGCCGCGCGCGCCCTGGTACTCGGTGCTGGTGTCGCAGTCATAGGTCCAGAACGGCAGATAGAGTCCCTGGATGCGCGCCTCGGCCTCGGCCTTGCGCGACAGGTCCGACGGCGCGAACCACAGCCCGGCGAGCCATTGCCGGAGCGAGTCCTGCGCCTTCTCGCGCGGGATCGCGAAGGGCACCACGCCGTCCGGGCGGATGCGCCGCGTGCGCGCCGGATCGGCAACGATCGCCGAGCCGCAGAACGGGCATTGCCCCGCCCCCTGCCCCTCCGCCGCGTCGAAGCTCGCAGCACAAGTCTGGCACTTCAGGACGCGGCGATCCTCGGTCAGGTGCTCGTCGGCGGCCTTCGCCAACGCGGCCGCGAGGTCGCGCTCGACCACCACCTGCCAGGGCGAGCCGGTGATCTGCTGTTCGTGGCCGCAATAGGCGCAGCGCACCATGCGCGTGCCCGGCGCATAGGTGAGCTCCGCGCCGCATTGCGAGCACGGAATGCGATCGAGCCGTTCCTCCGCCGCCTCGGGCGCGGGGTCAGGCCCCGGGGAGCGGGGGCGGGACCGGGACCAGGGCGAAGGCAAGCTCGGGCACCTCGGAGGCGGGCTTCCAGTCGGTCATGCCCTCGCGCCACACCAGCGTGTCGCGCTTGAGATGGCCCGCGCGCGCCTCGTCGGGCAATGCGCTCTCGGCGAGCGGGCCGTGGGCGGTGCCGCCGAAGGCGAGGAACCATTGCCGCTGCGGCACGGGCGGCGGGGCCGCGGCCGGCGGCGGCGGTGGCGCGGGCGCCGCCGCCCACGGGTTCTGCGCGAGCGCCGCGGCGATCTGCTGGCCGAGCCCGAGCCCGACCCCGGCGCCGACCGCGGCCCCCGCGCCGCCGGCGGGGTTCGCGGCCGCCTTGGCCATCGCCTCGGCCGCCTGGAACTGGGTGTAGGCGCGCAGATCGCCGATCACGCCCATCTTCGTGCGGGTATCGAGCGCCTGCTCGACCTCGGGCGGCAGCGAGATGTTCTCGACCAGCATCCGCGTCAGATCGAGCCCGTACTGGCCGAAATCGGGCTTGAGCGCGTTGGTCAGATACTCCGACAGCGCCTGCTGGTTGGCCGCGAGATCGAGCACCGGGATCGCGCCGGCGCCGAGCGCGGTCGCGATCCGGGTCAGGATCATGTTGCGCAGCGCCTCGGAAATCTCGTCGGTGGTGAAGCGCCCATCCGTGCCGACGATCTCGCGCAGGAAGGTGGGCGCGTCGGTCACGCGCACCTCGTAGGTGCCGAAGGCGCGCAGGCGGACCGGGCCGAACTCGCGGTCGCGCAGCATGATCGGATTGCGCGTGCCCCATTTCAGGTTGGGGAAGCGGCGCGTGGCGACGAAATAGACCTCGGCCTTGAACGGGCTCTCGAACCCGTGCGGCCAGGCCTGCAAGGTCGAGAGCACCGGCAGGTTGCGTGTCTCCAGCGTGTACATGCCGGGCGGGAACACGTCGGCGATGCGGCCCTCGTTGACGAACACCGCCATCTGGCCCTCGCGCACCGTGAGCTGCGCGCCGTACTTGATCTCGTTGCCGTGGCGTTCGAAACGCCAGCACATCGTGTCGCCGGTGTCGTCGGTCCAGCCGATGACATCGACGAACTGGCCGCGGATCAGGTTCCAGACCATCGCGTCAGCCCTGCGGCTCGGCGCCGGTCGCGCGCGCCTTGGCGGCCGAGAGCACCTGCTTCAGCTCGGCCTCGCACTGCACCAGCACCTTCTCGGCCTCGGCGCGCTTGCGCTTGCCCTCGTCGGCGATCGCGAGACTCTCGTTGATGGTCGCGATCAGGTCGTCATTCGCCTTCTTGACGATCGTGATGTCGAACACGCCGCGCTCGATCTGCTCGCGGATCTCCTTGTTCGCCATGCGCAGGTTCTCGGCATTCGCCGCGAGCAGCTCGTTCGTCAGGTCGGTCGCCTCCTTGAGCGTCTTGCCCGCCTCCTGGCTGCGCGCGATCGTCACCGCCTGGGCGAGCTGCTGGCGCCAGAGCGGCACGGTGTTCGCGACCGTCGAGGTGATGCGGCCGATCAGCGCCTTGTCGTTCTCCTGTACCAGGCGGATCGAGGGCAGCGCCTGCATCGTCACCTGGCGCGTGAGCTTGAGGTCGTGCACGCGCCGCTCCAGCTCGTCGCGGCGCGCGCGCAGATCGCGGAGCGCCTGGGCGGCGAGCATGTCGCCCGAGGCCTGCGCCGCCGCCTGGAGCTTGGGGATGTCCTCCTCATCGAGCCGGCGCAGCGCCTCCTCGCCGGCGGCGATGTAGTCGGCGAGGGAGTGGAAATACTCCAGCGTGGCGCCGTACAGCCGGTCGAGCTGGGCGATATCGGTCATCAGCCGGGTCTTGTGGCTCTCCAGCCGGTCGGTGATGCCGTCGATCTGGCCACGCACCTGCTCGTAGCGCTGCAGCACCTTCACGATCGGGCGCGAGCGGCCGAGCAGGCGGGCGAAGAACCCGCCGCCCTTCTTCAGCTCCTCGACATCGAAACCGCGCAGGGTCGCCACCATGTCGGACAGCACCGCGCCGGCCGCGCCCGTGTCCTTGTTGCGCACGCCCTCCAGCATCGAGTCGGCGATCTCGGTCACTTGCGCCTGCGCCCGCGCGCCGAAGCTGATCACCGAGTTGCTGTCGCTGATGTCGAGCTCGGCGAGCGCGGCCTCGATGCGCGCGCGCCGATCGGGCGGCGCCTCGGCATAGCTCACCAGCGCGTCGGCCACGGGCGGGGTCGACGCGAGCACGGGCTCGGTCGCGGTGCGGGGCTCGGTCATGCCAGTCTCCTGCTACATCACGCCTTCGCGCTTCAAACGCGTGGTCAGCACCTCGATCTGCACATCGAGGTCCATCGTGTCGTTCTGGAGCAGCCTCGCGTGCTGCTCGGCGAAGGCGCGCTCCAGCTCCTCCAGCAGCGTGCGGAAGTTCTGTTCCAGGGCGCCCTGCTGGTCGCCGGCGCGCGCATGCGTCGCGAGATACTTCGCCGTCACCTTCTCCGCGCCGTCGAGATAGACCGTCAGCGACTTGCGCGCCCGGCGCAGATCGCGCGGATCGCGCTCGATCTCCGTCACCACCGCGCCGGCCCAGCCGGCAATCCGGCCGAGCCGGTCGCGGAACTCGGCCGAGGCGATCCGGCGCGCGGCCTGCTCCAGCGCCGCGACCCGCCCCTTCGCCTCGGCGAGCACGCGCCGCTCGTCGGCCGTGAGCGGGCTCGCGCCCTCGGGCAGCGCGGGGCGCGGCGGCGCCTCGTCCAGCCCGAACAGCAGCGCCGTGCCCGCGCCCGAGCAGGCGGCGAAGACGAGACTCATCGCCACGCCATATCCCGCGCCGAGCCAAGCGGCGAGGAACCCCGCAAGCCCGACCAGCGCCGCGCCGAGCGCCAGCGGCCGCGGCACACCGGTGGCGGGGCGCTGCTCGCGCCGTGCGGCGAGCCCGCGCGCGATCAGCGACGACGCCAGGATCACCAGCGCGAAGGCCCCCGCCGTGCCGGCCACCATGTCCAGCCGGCCGAGGAAGAGCGACACCAGCGCCGAGAGCGGCAGCGGCCAGGCGAACAGATAGAGCAGCGCCGCGCGCAGCCCTTCGGTCGCGAGCGCGCGCGGCGGCCCCGGCGGACGCGGGGGTGGCGGCAGGCTCATCGCCAGCCGAACGCGGTCAGCACCGCCGCGCCGATCGTCGCCAGCGCTGGCACGCCGAGCCCCGCGGCCAGCAACAGGAACCCTGCAAATGCACGCACCTTCGCCCCCAGTCAGGACAGCCGCACTATCCTCCGCCCCAAGGCGCCTGCGCAATCACGCTGGCGCGCGCGCCTCCGACCACCCGGCCCGGCTGACCGAGGATTCCAGGCAGAGCCGGCCGACCGTCTCCTCCAGCCAGGTTTCGCGCCGCCCGGGCGCCACCAGCTCGGCCGTGACGGCAACGCGCTCGGCCGCGCCCTCGGACGGCGCGCCGACATCCACCGAGTCGAGGCGGCGCAGCCGGAGATCGGCCGCCGCCACGGCCTGCAACAGCAGGGCCCGGATGTGGCTCTCCTTGGAGGCCTTGCAGGTCAGTTCGATCACGTAGTGATGATCGACCTCCGCGCCGGCCTGGGGCTGGCGGTCGATCAGCCGCACCAGCGGGCGGAGGCCGAGATTCGCCGCCACGATCAGCGCCGTCGCGCCGGCCGCCGGGATCAGCGCGCCGGCGCCGCAAAAGACGCCGATGCCGGCCGAGCACCACAGCGTCGCGGCGGTGTTCAGGCCGCGGATGTTCAGCCCCTCGCGCATGATCACGCCGGCGCCGAGGAAGCCGATGCCGGAGACCACCTGCGCGGCGACCCGCGTGGGGCTCTGGTCGCCCGGGGTCATCAGCCCGAACACGGTGAAGCTCGCTGCGCCGAGGGCGACCAGCGCATTGGTCCGCAGCCCGGCCATCCGCTGGCGCCATTGCCGCTCGGCGCCGATCAGCGCGCCCAGCGCCAGCGCGACCGCGAGGCGCAGCATCGTCTGCTCGAGTGTCACCATGGCGAGGACCTCCTCTCCCTGTCGTGTTCGACGCGATGGCCGAGAACCTCGAAACGGTCGAGCCTGGCGGCCGCTCAGCGGGCAAGAAGCTTCTGTGACAGCGCGACGGGCGGCCTGAGCAGGCCGAGACGGCGGGTCGCCGACCCGATGCCGATGATCCGACAGCGCAGCAGCCTCTCGACCCGACCGCGACCGATCACCGCGAAGCGCAGCAGGACCAGGGCAGCGGCCTGGCGGGCCGGGGCGCCCCCAGGCCGCGCCCTGTCCGCCGGGCTCAGAAGCGCGCCGCGAACCCGCCGACCAGCCACCTCGCCCGGTCGTCGCTCAGATGGCGCCCGACCACGAGATCGAGGTTGAGGGCGAGCGGCTCGACCGGCCGGACCGTCGCGATGCCGGTCGCGAACAGGGTCTCCGGCCGACGGACGCCCGGCGCGTCCGGATCGGCATCGGCACCGGCACCGGCACGCTGCGCCGAGAGCCGCCAGGCCGCGCCCGTCTTGACGCCGAGGCCGATGCCGAACCGCTCGACCGGGAAAAGCTCGACCTTGGCCTCGGGCTCCAGGCGTGTCGCCCAGAACGGGCGCCTGCCGTCGTCCGGGTCGCACGCCTCGGCGCTGCGCGTGAGGCCGAGGCTGAACTCGACGAAGGGCAGCGCGGTGGGCACGAAGCCGGGCCGGACGGAGACCTCGCGCTCGCGGCTGGGGTTCACCGAGAAGGCGCCGAAGGACTCCAGCTTGATCGTGCCGGCTTCCTCGACGCCGACATTGTCCACACGGAAGGGCCCGCCTTCGGCGGATGCGGCGACGGGGGCGAACACGAAGGCCGCGGCGATGCCTGCGGCGGCGCGGAGACGGGTGCGCATGGGCGGCGGCTCCATGTCAAGGGCGTGCGGAGGGTCCCGACGCGACCGCGCGCGCCGCATCGGGACTGACCGTTTCGTTTCAATCAACGAAGAGATGCGCGAGGACGATCCAGGCGATGCCGAAATAGATCAGCACTCCCACCAGATCCATCACCGACGTGATCACGGGCGAGGACAGGGTCGCCGGATCCTGCTTCATCGCCCGTGCCGCGAAGGGCAGGAGGATGCCGAACAGGCTGCCCAGGACCGTGCACGCCAACATCGAGAGCCCGATGACGGCGACGACGTCCCAGCCGAGACTCTTCATCGTGTAGGCGAGCACCGCTTCCAGCACGGCGACACCGCCCCCCAGGGCCAGCGCCACCGGGAGGTCGCGCTTCAGCACCTTCAAGAAGTCAGAGAAGCGCAGCGCGATCTGGCCGAGCGCCATGGCGCGGATCACCATCGTCGCGGTCTGGCTACCGGTGTTTCCACCCATGTCGACGATGGGCGCGATGAAGGCGGCGAGCACGATCGCCTTCTCCAGCATCTCCTCCTGCGCGGCGACGATATGGCTGGTCGCGAGCCCGAACACCGTGAGCAGCGCCAGCCAGAAGAAGCGTGCGGTGAAGAGCTGCCGGAACGGGGAGTTCAGCAGATCGAGGTCTGGGCCGCCGACGGCGAGGGTGCCGCCGAAGGTCTGGATCCGCTTCAGCTCCTCCTGTTCGGCGACCTCCATCGCATCATCGGCGGTGACGATGCCGACGAGTTTCCCGCCGCCATTGGTCACCGGCAGCGCGATCAGGTCGTACTCGCCGATCAGCCGCGCGGCCTCGGCGCGGGGCGCCTCGGCCGCGACCTTCACCACCTCGCGGCGCATCACCTCCGAGACGCGCGACTCGGGTGGCGCAAGCAGAAGCTCGCGCAGCGACACCACGCCGAGCAGCTCGCGTGTCGCGTCGATGACGAACACCTCGTAGATGGTCTCGCGGTTCGGCGCCTCCTGGCGCAGCAGGTCGATCGCCTCGCGCGCGGTCACGTCCGGCGGCACCGCGGCGTAGGCCGAGGTCATCACCGCGCCGACGGTGCTCTCCGGATAGGCGGCAAGCTTGCGGATGTCCTCGCGCTCGGCCTGGGCGAGCCCGGGCACGATCGCCTCGCGCACCGCTGCGGGCAGGCGCTTGAACAGGTCGGCCCGCTCGTCCGGGTCCATGTCGGCGAACAGCCGGCCGAGATCCTCGCGCCGGAGCGCGCGCGCAAGCGCGAGCTGCTCCTCGGCATCGAGGTAGCCGAACACCTGCGCCTGCCGCTTGGCCGGCAGCGACAGCAGGATCTCGACCTGCTGCTCGGGCGGCAGCTCGGGCAGGAGCGAGGCGATGTCGAAGGGGTGACAGGGCTTGAGTGCGGCGCGGACCGAGTCGAGGTCCTTGCGCTCGATGAACGCGACCAGCGCGTTCTTCTCGAGAGGCTTGATCACAACTGCGTCTCCGTCGTGGCCGGCCGCGGCCGAGAGACGAAGACGCGCGCGCTCAGGCGCCCGGCATCCTCGTGGCGATGCGGTCGGTCAGGTGATGGGATCGGGCCGGGTCCGAGAGGGGGAGGTCTGCACCTCTGGCCCGCTCATGCAGCCTCCCCCGCCGTCTACTTCCGTCGTCCATGGCGGCCTCCTCGCGCTGTCGCGCCATCCCCGCGTTCACCCGACCAGGAGCGCCGAGGCGATCGCGAAGTAGATCAGCACCCCCGTGGCGTCCGCGATCGAGGTGATCAGCGGCGCCGAGGCGGTGGCGGGGTCGAGCTTCATCTTCGTCAGCAGGAAGGGGAGCGAGAGCCCGATCACACTGCCGACGAGCACCACGCACACCATCGTCATGGCGACGATCACGGCGATCTCCGGCCCGCCCCGCACGAGACCGAGGATCGAGACCGCGCCGGCCATGGTCAGGCCGAGCAGCCCGGCGACCGAGACCTCCCGCCCCAGCATGCGCGCCCAGTCGCCCAGGCGTGCCTCGCCGGTCGCGAGCGCGCGGACCATCAGCGTGGCCGACTGGCTGCCGGCATTGCCGCCGCTGTCGATCAGCAACGGCAGGAAGAACACCAGCGCGACATTCGCCGCGATCACGTCCTCGAACGCCGCGATCCCGGCGCCCGAGAAGACGTTGGCGAACACCAGCACCACCAGCCAGGCGATCCGCTTGCGATAGAGCAGCCCGATGGTCGCCTCGCGGATCGATACGCCGAGGCTCGCCGAGCCGCCCGCCTTGTGGAAGTCCTCGGTGGCCTCCTCGGCGGCGACGTCCATCGCGTCGTCCGCAGTGACGATGCCGACCATCATCTCGCCGCCATTGATCACCGGGATCGCCGGCAGGTCGTACTTCGCGATCGCGCGCGCGGCCGCCTCGGCCGGATCGCCGGCATGCACAAAGGGCGGGTCCTTGCGCATCAGCGCCTCGACCCGGCGATCGGCGGGGGCGAGCACGAGATCCTCCAGCAGCACCGTGCCGAGCAGGCGCCGCTGCGGCGAGAGCACATAGGCGACCTGGATGGTCTCCTTGGAATGCGCCTGGCCGCGCAGTGCCTCGATCGCCTCGCGGGCGGTGAGGTCGGGGCGCAGCACGGCGTATTCGCTGGTCATCACCGCGCCGGCGGTGCCGGGCTCGTAGGAGGAGAGCTTGCGGATGTCCTCGCGCTCGGCCGCGGCGAGCGCCGGCGCGAGGGCGGCGCGCGCCTCCTCGTCAAGCTGGTTCCAGAGATCGGCGCGCTCGTCGGCGTCCATCGCCGAGATCACCGCAGCCAGGTCGCGCGGCGGCGCGATCCCGGCGATCGCGACCTGGGTGGCGGCGGCGAGATAGCCGAAGGTCTCGGCGCGGCGGGCAAGCGGCAGGCGCGCCAGCACCTCCCACGCATCCCCGGGCGCGCGGCGGTCGAGCAGCGCGGCGAGGTCCGCCGGATGCAGGGCCGTCGCGGTCTCGGGCGGCAGGGCGCCGGCGGCGCCGAGGAGCGTACGGGTCATGGCCACAATCCTCCGTCTCGAAAACGGGCGCTCAGGGCCCGGGGAGGATGTGGCGGCCGGTCAGAGGCTCAGCGCGCGTCCACCCCGACGCCGTGCGGCGCGGTGCAACGTGAAGCGAGGACTTCCGCTTCCGTCGTCCATCGGGGTCTCCATCGGCTGTTGCGATGCGCGCCGCGGCCATCCGCGACGCGCGGGCGATATGGCAAAGCAGCGTGAGCGGGTCAACCGCGATGTCGCCGCGGGCGGCAGGGTTGCGTCGTGCGAACGGCCCGGACGGGCCGGCAAAACCCGCCTGCCGGCACGGCAATTCCTGCCGGGCGGAACGCGACCCCGGAAGGGATTGCCCGGTCGCGGATGCCGGCATCCCGGCACATGCTGCCGCGTGCGCCGCGCTGCGCGCAACGCGTTGATTTTGCTCGATTAACCAAGGATTCAGATTTGTCGCGCTTGCGTAGCGATCTGGCACGGTGCTTGCGAGATGGCGTGCCAGCCGGCCGCCGCCCGTCCTGGACTGGGTTGGGGCGCGCGGGGCGGCGGAACGGAAACCCGGTTGAAGGAGAAGGACGATGTCCTCGATCAACACGAACGTGACGGCGATGGCGGCGATCCGCTCGCTGTCGATGATCAACAACAACATGCAGACCACGCAGGCGCGCGTCGAGTCCGGCCTGCGCATCAACAAGGCCAACGACGATCCGGCCGTGTTCGCGATCGCCCAGACCATGCGCGCCGACCTGAAGGGCATGGAGGCGGTCAAGGACAGCCTCGCCTTCGGCAAGGCGACCCTCACCGTGGCGCGCGACGCGGCGACCAAGATCTCCGAGGAGCTTGCGCGGCTGAAGCAGACGGTCACGCAGGGCCAGCAGCAGGGCATCGACGCGACGACGGTGCAGAACCAGATCGATCAGGCGCTGCAGAACATCGACGCCTATGCCCGCAGCGCCACCTTCAACGGCGTGAACCTGCTGGACGCCAACGCCGCCAGCAGCACCGCCAACTCGAACCTGAGCGTGATCACCAACATCCAGGGCAGCAACTCGCTCACGGTGAACAACCAGGCCGGCACCGTGGCCGACATCCAGCTCACCGGCCTGCGCCTGAACCAGGGCGGCGTGCAGGTGACCTTCGGCACCGGCTTCGACGTCGCGAACAACGAGGTGTTCGCGATCCAGGCCCAGGACGGCGCGCGCTACGTGTTCGAGTTCACCGACGGCTCGGCGGCTCTGGTCACCCAGCCTAGGGGCGACGACCCGGGCACCACCGGCACCAACGAGATGGTGAAGGTGATCCAGGTCCAGTACGACGCCACGTCGCAGACGCCGTTCGACGCCATCTCGGCGCTCGCCAACGCGATCCAGGCCGAGGGCTTCGGCGCCAGCCTGAACACGACCGGCGGCGGGTTCACGCTCGACATCACCGGCGCGGTCGATGCCGCGGCGACCGAGGACACCGTCACGCTGTACGATGGCACGACGATCCCGAACGCGATCATCGGTAGCGGTGCCTCGGCGGCCGCAACCGTCGCCACCATCACGGGCGCGGCGGCCGGCAACACCGCGATCGCGGCCGTGGACGCGGCGATCTCGACCATCAACACGACGCTCGCGAATCTCGGCGCGTCGATCCGCCAGGTCGAAGGGCTGCAGGACTACAACAAGCAGCTCACCGACTCGATCAAGGAGGGTCTTGGCGCGCTGGTGGACGCCGACCTGGCCGAGGAGAGCGCGCGGCTCACCAGCCTGCAGACCAAGCAGCAGCTGGCGATCCAGTCGCTCTCGATCGCCAACCAGCAGGGCCAGAGCCTGCTCGGCCTGTTCCGCTGAGTGACCAACGGGGGCGGCGTGCGCGCCGCCCCCACCCCGTTCCGCGTGAGGTCGCGCCATGTCCTTCCGCCGCTACGCCGCCGTGCTCGACGCCGCCGAGACCCCGCGCGAGGCCGAGGCGCGCGCCTTCCGCCACGTCAACGGCCTGCTCGCCTCCGCCACCGACACGCCGTCGCGCGTCGCGGCGCTGCACAAGACCCACCAGCTCTGGGGCATCCTGCTGATGGACCTCGCCTCGCCCGCCAATCCCCTGCCGGCCGAGCTGAAGGGCCGGCTCGCCTCGCTCGGGCTGTGGGCGCAGCGCGAATGCTTCGTGCGCATGAGCGATGCCGCGAGCCTCGAACCCCTGATGGCGGTGCACCGCGACATGATCGAGGCGCTGTCCGCCCGCCCGCCCGCCACCGCCGCCGAGCCGTCGGCCGCGCCCGCCGGCCAGCGCTTCGTCCCTGCGGTCGCCTGATGCTCTACGGCCTCGGCGCCGCCACCGCCTGGTCGGTCCTGCAGAGGAACGGCGAGGCGATGCAGGCGCGCTGGGAAGCGCGCAAGGACGTCGCGCGCGATGTCGAACGGTTCCGCGAGCGCGCGGCCGAGATCGGCTCGATCGACGAGCTGATGAAGGACCGGCGCACGCTCACCTTCGTGCTGGAGGCGTTCCAGCTCGAGGGCGAGGTCGACAAGCGCGCGGTCATCAAGCGCCTGCTGACGGATGATCCCGCCGACCTGCGCAGCTTCGCCAACCGCATGGTCGATCCGCGCTATCGGCAGCTCAACCAGACCTTCGGTTTCGACGAACCGGGCGATCGTCCCCTGGCCGACCCCGCACGGGTGGACCGGATCATCAAGCTCACCCTCACCAACCGCTTCGAGAAGGCGAACGGCGAGGCGAACCCCGGCCTGCGCGAGGCGCTCTACTTCCAGCGCATGATCGGCACGGTGAGCGACGTGAAGGGCCTGATGGGGGACCGGGTGCTTACCGCCGTCGCCCGCACCGCGCTCGGCCTGCCCAAGCAGTTCGGCCTGCTCGAATACGAGCAGCAGAAGGCGATCCTCGAGAAGCGGCTGGACCCCGAGAAATTCAAGGACCCCGCCTGGGTGAACCGCTTCGTGCAGCGCTATCTGACGCTGAACGAGGACGCGGCGAGCCCGGCCTCCGACCCGCGCCTCGCCCTGTTCGGCGGCGCGGGCGACGGCACGGCGAACGGCCTGCTCGGCCTCGTCGGCGCGAAGCTCAACCTGCGGCTCTGAGCCGACTCAGAACAGCCCTTCGATCTCGCCCGCGTCGTTCAGCGTGATGGTCTCGGCCGCCGGTACGCGCGGCAGCCCGGGCATGGTCATCACGTCGCCCGCGAGCGCGACCACGAACCCGGCCCCCGCGGCGAGCCGCACCTCGCGCACCGGCAGCACGTGCCCTTCCGGCGCGCCGAGCAGCGTCGGATCGGCGCTGAAGCTGTACTGCGTCTTGGCGATGCAGACCGGCACATGGCCGAACCCGGCCGCCTCGAAGCCCGCGAGCCGCTTCGCCGCCGCGGGCGCGATCGCGACATCGGCCGCGCGATAGACCTGCGTGGCGATCGTGCGGATCTTCTCGGCAAGCCCCAGCCCGGCCGGATAGAGCGGCGTGAAGGACGCGGGCCCCGACCCGAGCCGCGCCGCCACCGCCTCGGCCAGCGCCGCCGCACCTTCCGAACCGTCCGACCAATGGGTGCAGAGATGCGCCTCCGATCCGGCCGAGGCGACCGCCTCGCGCACCGCGTCGAGCTCCGCCGCCGTGTCGCTGTCGAACCGGTTCAGCGCCACCACCACGGGCAGTCCGAACCGTCCCATGTTGTCGATGTGGCGCAGCAGGTTCGCCGTGCCGCGCCGGACGGCGGCGACATCCTCGCGGCCGAGCGCCGCCTTCGCCACGCCGCCATGCATCTTGAGCGCGCGCACCGTCGCGACGATCACGACGCAGTCCGGCGCGAGCCCGGCCTGGCGGCACTTGATGTGCAGGAACTTCTCCGCGCCGAGATCCGCGCCGAACCCGGCCTCGGTGACCACCACGTCGGCATGCGCCAGCGCCGTGCGCGTGGCGATCACGCTGTTGCAGCCATGCGCGATGTTGGCGAACGGGCCGCCATGGACGAAGGCGGGCGTGCCCTCCAGCGTCTGCACCAGGTTGGGGTTGAGCGCGTCGCGCAGCAGCACCGCCATCGCGCCGTCGGCCTTCAGGTCGGCCGCCGTCACCGCCGAGCCGTCACGCCGGTTGCCGACGATCAACCGGCCGAGGCGCGCCTTCAGATCGGCCAGATCGCGCGCGAGGCACAGCACCGCCATCACCTCCGAGGCGACCGCGATGTCGAACCCGTCCTCGCGCGGATATCCGTTCGCCACCCCGCCGAGGCCGACGACGAGCTGTCGCAGCGCGCGGTCGTTCATGTCGAGGCCGCGCCGCCAGGTGATGCGGCGCGGATCGAGCTGCAGCGCGTTGCCCCAGTAGAGATGGTTGTCGATCATCGCCGCCAGCAGATTGTTGGCGGCGGTCACGGCATGGAAGTCGCCGGTGAAGTGGAGATTGATCTCCTCCATCGGCACGACCTGCGCATAGCCTCCGCCCGTGGCCCCGCCCTTCACGCCGAAGCATGGGCCGAGCGACGGCTCGCGCAGGCACGCCGCCGTGCGCAGGCCGCGGCGGCTCAGCGCGTCGGCGAGCCCGACCGTGGTCGTGGTCTTGCCCTCGCCCGCCGGTGTCGGGTTGATGCCGGTGACGAGCACGAGCCGCCCCGTCGCGGGGCGCGGCCCGAGCGCCTCCAGCCGCACCTTGGCCATGTGGCGCCCGAACGGATGGAGCGCGTCGTCCGGCAGGCCGAGCGCGGCTGCGATCGTTCCGATCGGGCGCAGCGTTGCCGCGCGCGCGATCGCGATGTCCGTGGGCTGCGCCATTCTCTCCCCTGGGTGTGACGTGTCGAGGCGTGGTCGGTGCGACCCATGCTGCGTGCACTTGCCGCGTGCGGCAAGGCGGCGGCGGCGCGCGATGCGGCGATCCCGCGGGACGACGATGTCGGCCCGCCCGTTCGGTTCACCGACGGTTGCGCGGCGGCGCGCCGGCGCGACTCACGCCGCCGCCGGGATGCGCCCGCCCTCGACCCCCACCGCCTGCGCGGTGGCGACGATGCTGTTCCAGGTGTCGTCCGGCAGCGGGATGCCCTTCGCGCCCCGCTCGGCGCGGTTGCGCGCCTCCATCTCGCCCGGGATCAGCACCTCGCCGCCCGGCTCGGCCGGGCGCGAGGACTTGTAGAAGGCGATGTAGCGTTCCGCGCGCGCGACGAAGGCCGCGGGCTCGTCGATCACGTCGGGGCGGAGGTAGAAGCTCAGCATCCCGTTGGTGATCCGCCCGCGCCCCTGCTCGCGCGGGCCGCAGGTGCCGTTGCCGGTCAGCGCGCCGCCGAGGATCTCGCACATGAAGGCGAGGCCCGAGCCCTTGTGCAGGCCGAAGGCGCGGATCGCACCCTCGCCGTTCTCGGGCGTGCGGTCACCCGAACCGAGCGGACCGTAGAGCGTCTCCGGATCGCCCGACAGCGTGCCGTCGGGGCGGATCAGCGCGTCGGCGGGGATCTTCTTGCCGCCGCGCGAGGCCACCAGCACCTTGCCCTCGGCGACGTAGCTGGTGGCGAAGTCGAGCACCACCGGCGCGCGGTCCGGCAGCGGCACGGCAACGCAATAGGGCGCGGTGGAGAGCCGGCGGTCGACCCCGCCGAAGGGCGCGACGAGCAGGCTGCCATGCACATTGACGAAATGGATCGCGACCAGGCCCTCGGCGGCGGCCATCTCGCCCCAGTCGCCCACCCGCCCGAGATGCGAGCTGTTCTTCAGCGCGATCGCCGCGAGCCCGCTCGCCTTCGCCTTGGCGATGCCGAGCCGCACCGCGATCGGCGTCACCGTCTGGCCGAAGCCGTACTTCCCGTCCACCACCGCGGTGATCGGTGTCTCGCGCTCGATCGTCGGCGTCACGCCCGCGACGATGAAGCCCGATTGCAGCCACTGCACGTAGCGCGGCACGCGCACCACGCCGTGGCTGTCATGGCCGGTGAGGTTCGCCTCGACCAGGTAGCGGGCCACCCGCTCGCCCTCCTCGCGCGAGGTTCCGGCGGCGGTGAAGATGTCGGCGGCAAAGTCGCGCAGACGCTGGGCTTGGATCAGCATGGCGGCACCCGGGCAGCGGAGGGAACGGCGCTAACCCTGCGCCGCGCGGGCCATCTCGGCAAGGTAGCCGCGATTGTGGGTCGGGCTGATCAGGATCTCGTTGATGCAGACATGCGGCGGCTGGCAGGCCACGTAGACGATCGCGTTCGCCACGTCCTCGGGCTGCAGCATCCTCGCGCGCACCTCCGGCGGCAGCTTCACCGGACGGAGGTCCATGATCGGCGTGTTCACCTCGCCCGGCTCGATCACGCAGGAGCGGATGCCGTTGCCGCACTCCTCCAAGTTGAGCGTGTGGCTCATCGCGACCAGCCCGTGCTTGGCCGCGACATAGGTGGGCCCGGAGACATGGCCGATGAAGCGGCCGGCCCAGGAGGCGACATGCACGATCAGCCCCGCGCCCGAGGCGCGCAGCGCGGGCAGGCAGGCCTGGGCGACATAGAACGGCGCCTTCAGGTTCGCATCGATCAGCGCCGAGGCGGTCTCCTGCTTCAGCACCGCCCAGCGCCGCTCGGGCGCGTTCAGCCCGGCATTCGAGACGACGATGTCGAGACGGCCGAAGGCGGCGAGCACGGCATCGCGCGCGGCGTTCACCTGCGCGGCGTCGGTCAGATCCGCCGGCACGACCGGCGCGCCCGCGCCGATCATGGCCGCGGTCTCCTCCAGCGGCGCGCGCCTGCGGCCGGTCAGCGCGACGCGCGCGCCGGCCTTGGCGAATGCGATCGCGGTCGCGCGGCCGATCCCCGAGCCCGCCCCGGTGACCCAGGCGGCCTTGCCGTCCAGTGCTGCCATCGTCCTACAGAACCCTTCCCGTATCCGCGTCGATCAGGTGCATCTGGTCCATGTGCGCGGCAAGCCGCATCGGCGCGCCAGCCTGCGCCCCGGCGGCCGGATCGACGCGCGCGCAGACCGGCGTGCCCTCGATCCGGAAATGCACCAGCGTCTCCATGCCCATCGGCTCGATCACGTCGAGATCGACCGTGATCGGCGCGAGGTTCTGCTTGTCGGTGCGCGTGGTCTCGGTGAGGTGTTCGGGGCGGATGCCGAACAGCAGCTTCTTGCTGGCGTGCGGCGCGTAGCGCGCGGTGCGATCCGCCGGCACCGGCACCGACAGCCCCTGGCCGAGCTGGATCGTCAGCGCACCAGCGGCGTTGACCAGACGCGCGGGGATGAAATTCATCGCGGGGCTGCCGATGAAGCCGGCGACGAAGATGGTCGCCGGATGGTGGTAGAGCTCGTTCGGCGGCCCGACCTGCTCGATCACGCCATGGTTCATCACCACCACGCGGTCGGCGAGCGTCATCGCCTCGACCTGGTCGTGCGTGACGTAGATCGTCGTCGTCTTGACCGCCTGGTGCACCTTCTTGATCTCGGTGCGCATCTGCACCCGCAGCTTGGCGTCGAGGTTCGAGAGCGGCTCGTCGAACAGGAACACCTTCGGGTCGCGCACGATCGCCCGGCCCATCGCCACGCGCTGGCGCTGCCCGCCCGAGAGCGCCTTCGGCTTGCGGTCCAGCAATTCGCCGATCGAGAGGATCGAGGCGGCGCGATCGACGCGGCGCTTGATCTCGTCCTTCGGGAAATGGCGCAGCTTCAGCCCGAAGGCCATGTTCTCGAACACGGTCATGTGCGGGTAGAGCGCGTAGTTCTGGAACACCATCGCGATGTCGCGATCCTTGGGCGGGATGTCGTTCACCATCGTCCCGCCGATCCAGATCTCGCCCTCGCTCACCTCCTCCAGGCCCGCGATCATGCGCAGCGTGGTCGACTTGCCGCAGCCCGAGGGTCCGACGAGCACGCAGAACTCGTGGTCGGCGATCTCGAGGTCGATCCCCCGCACGGCCTGCACGCCGCCCTCGAACAGCTTCACCACCTTGCGCAGGTTGACTTCCGACATCGCTCGATCCGTCTTCTCACCCCTTGGTCGCGCCGGCGGTCAGCCCCGCGATGTAGTAGTCCATCAGGAACACATAGACCACCACCGGCGGCAGCGCCGCGAGCAGGGCGCCGGCCATGATCTGGCCCCAGGCGAAGGTGTCGCCGCGCACCAGCTGGCTGACGACGCCGATGGTCAGCGGCATCTCCTCCGGCCGGGTGATGAACGCGGTCGGATAGACGAACGCCGCCCAGGACACGGTGAAGGCGAAGATCGTCGCGGCGATGATCCCGGGCAGGGCGACGGGGATGAAGATCTTCAGCAGCATCTGCGGCCATGAGGCGCCGTCGATCAGCGCCGCCTCGTCCAGCTCCTTCGGGATCGAGGCGAAGTAGCCGATCATGATCCAGGTGCAGAACGGCACCGTGAGCGTCGGGTAGACCAGCACGAGGCCCCAGATGGAGTTCAGGAGGCCGAGTCCGCCGACGATCTGGTAGAGTGGGATGAACAGCAGCGTGTCGGGAACCAGATAGGTGAGGAACACGCCGGTCGCCAGGGTCTGGCTGCCCCAGAACCGCATGCGCGAGAGCGCGAAGGCGGCGAGCACCGAGATCACCATGGTGATGGAGACCACCAGCAGCGTCACGATCGCGCTGTTGGCGAAGAAGCCCAGGAACAGCGGGTTTTCGAGCGTGGCGCCGTAATGCTCGAGGGTGGGCGAGCGGACCAGCCAGGGGCTCAGCGTCTGATCCGCCATCTCCGCATTCGTCTTCAGGCTGGTCATCAGCATGTAGACGGGCGGGGCGAGGAAGATGATCGCGGCGACGATCAGCGAGGTGTAGGACAGCCTGAGCGCCCAGAGCCGCTCTCGGTGCAGGCTGCCGACCTTGCCGTAGGCCCGCGGGAAGTCGCGGCGTGCAGTGGCGGCGGTCATCTCACATCATCTCCCGGGTGCGCCGTGTGACACCGCGCAGGATGAAGAACGCCGCGACCGCGAGCACCGGCAACATGAACAGCGACACCGCGGCACCGCGCGGCAGGTGGCCGGACAGGATGCCGACCTGCGCCGCATAGGTCGCGAACAGATGCGTCGTGTCGCGCGGCCCACCATTCGTCAGCACGCGGACGATGTCGTAGTTCGCGAAGGTGACGATCAGGCTGAACAGCACGGTGATGCTGATGATGTTCTGCATCATCGGCAGGGTGACGTAGAACAGCTTCTGGCTCGACGTCGCGCCGTCGATCGCGGCGGCCTCGTAGAGCTGCTCGGGCACCGACTTGAGTGCCGCAAGATACATGATCATGAAGAACGGCGCGCCGTACCAGACATTGACCATGATGACGGCGATCCGCGCCCACCACGGATGGCCGAGCCAGGGCACGTCGGGGAAGCCGAACACGTTGATGATCCAGTTGATCGACGAGTAGCTGGGGTCGAACATCCACCACCAGCCGAGCGTCGACAGCGCCGGCGGGATCACCCACGGCACCAGCAGCATGCCGCGCCACTTGCGCTGCCCGCGCACCGGCAGGTTGTGCAGCATGTGCGCGAGCCAGAACCCGATCAGCGCCTTCAGCAGCACCGCGGTGATGGCGAAGAAGCAGGACTGCCACGCCACCATCCAGAACGTCTCGGATTCGATCATGAACATGTAGTTGTCGAAGCCGACGCTCGCGGTCATGCGGCGGTTCAGCGTCGACAGGTACATGGCATAGGCGGCCGGCCACGCCACCAGCCCGGCGATCACCAGGATCAGCGGCACGGTCATCACGAAGGCGATGGTCGAGCGCCGCCGCGCCAGACGTTCGAGGGAGGAGACGCCCGGCGAACGCGCCGGGCGCAGCGGCGCCGGCGTCGCGATCGCCCGGGCCGACCCGTCAGGTGCCATCATCGCCTACCATAATGACGGGCGCCGGCCCGCGCGGGGGTCGGCGCCCGGAGCATCGGATCATCCGCGCGCGAAGGCGCGCAGCTCACGCTCGGCCCAGGCGAGCGCCTGGTCGATCGTCTGCCCGCCCTGCGCGATGCGCGCGATCAGGCCGGTGTTGAGGCCCTGGTTGTAGGCCTGCACCGCGATCTCCGGCGGCGCCGGGGCGAAGGCGACGGCGGTCTTGGCGTTGTGGTGCGGCTTCAGCGGGTAGTTGTACACCACGCCGACCGGCGGGCCTTCGGTCTTCCAGACATTGAAGTCGTTCATGCTGAGGAACGGCGGGATGTCGTAGCCCGCGCTGGTTGAGGTCTGCTTGTCCGCCGACTCCCGTTCGGAGAGGAACTCGAGCAGGTTCTTCGCCGCCGTCTGGTTGCGGCTGAAGTTCCAGATCCCCCAGAAATACGGCAGGTAGGGAACGAACCGGCCCTCGGGGCCCGACGGCATCGGGAAGGTCCATTGCTGGTCGTGGCCGGCCATGTTGTCGCGCCGCGCCACCGCCCAGGCGGAGGGCGGGTTGAAGATCAGCGCCGACCGGCCGCCCTGAATCGCGCGGTTGTTGGCCGCATCGTCCCACGCCCAGACATCGCTCGGGACGAACTTCATCAGCTTGACCATGTACTCGACGGCGGCGAGCAGCTTCGGATTGTTGCGCACCGTCGGCTTGCCGTCCTCGTCCAGCATGCGCGCGCCGAAGGACTCGAACAGGCAGCCGACCCAGTCCACCGAGTCGCTAAAGTTGCTCATGGGCAGGCCGAACGGCACGCCGGCGGCATGGCACTTCTCGGCCGCGACCAGGAACGCGTCCCAGTTCCAGGTGGCGGCACCGGGCCCGGCACGATCCTCGGCCGGCCACATCTCGCGCACATCTATGCCGGCATGCTGCTTCAGCAGGTCGATCCGGCCCAGGGAAGGCTTCATCTGCGTACCGGAAACGGCAGGAACTGCCACCCATCTTCCGTCCCGCTTCGCGAGATACTCGGCCGCTGAGGTCACCGGCCCGTACTTCGCGATCAGCCGTCCCATCACATCGTCCACCGGCACGAGCTGGTCGGCATAGGCTGATGGGAACCAAGTCGGAAAGGACAGGATGTCATGGCCCGACCGGCTCTGCGCCTGCGCCGCGATCGTGAGTTCATTCTGCTTGCCGGCCGAGGTAATGAAGTCCAACTGCACATCCACCCGCTCACGGCTTCCCCATTCGGCGCAGAGTTCCCGCAGCGCGCCGTTGCCGGCCGGCACCCAGTGGTCCCAGAAGCCGCAGCGCAACGTCGTGCGCGGCTGGCCGTGCACATTCACCAGCGGCAGCGCGGCGGCGGCCGATCCAGCGGCGCTCGCCTTCAGCAGCGTGCGACGGGAAACGACATCTCTGGCCATGAATCTCTCCTTTCTTGGCTCCCTCGCCGGCGGCCCGGTCTCGGCACGATCGGTCGTGCGACGCGCCTGGCTCGTCCCTGCAAAGGGGACTGTATCGGTGATGTCTCAGCCCCGCAATCGCCTCCATGCATGGCGGAAACGGCCGTCCGGGGCTTGGCGGAGCGCCCGCGCTGGGCTCAGATGCGGCGTCTCCGCAGGGGCATCCGGCCCCCGCCCCACCGACACCGACGAGGGAGGATGCGCGTGCGCGCCAACAGGCTTCGTGAGATCTGGGCATCGGGCGGCCACGCCGTGAACGGCTGGCTCGGCATCCCGCATGGCGTCGCCGCCGAGGCGATGGTGCAGGGCGGCTGGGACAGCCTGACGGTCGATCTCCAGCACGGCCTCGTCCACTACGACACCGCCGTCGGCATGCTGCAGGCGATCTCGACCAGCCCGATCACCCCGCTCGCGCGCGTGCCCTGGAACGAGCCCGGCATCATCATGAAGATGCTCGATGCCGGCTGCTTCGGCATCATCTGCCCGATGGTGAACAACCGCGAGGAGTGCGAGCGCTTCGTGCAGGCCTGCCGCTATCCGCCCAAGGGCTATCGCAGCTTCGGGCCGACGCGCGCGAACTGGTACGCGGGCGCGGACTACTGGAAGAACGCCAACGACACCGTGATCACCTTCGCGATGATCGAGACCAAGGGCGCGCTCGACAACCTCGACGCGATCCTCTCCACGCCGGGGCTGGATGCGATCTATGTCGGCCCGGCCGATCTCGCGCTCGCGATCGGCGAGCAGCCGGTCGGCGACCCGACCAGCGAGAAGACGCTGGGCGAGATCCGGCGGATCGCCGCGGCGGCGAAGAAGCATGGCGTGGTCGCAGGCATCCACACCGGCAGCCCGGAGGGCGCGAAGCGGATGTTCGGCATGGGCTATCAGTTCGCGACCGTGCTCGCCGACACCGCGCTGCTGGTGAACGCCGCCAAGGCGGCCGTGACGGCGGCGAAGGGCGGCGAGGCCGGCGCGGCCAAGGGCGCGGGCCCGTACTGAGATCGGTCCGGCGCGGGCGGAGGTGCCGCCCGCGCCGGCCGGTCAGTGGATCTCCGCCATCTTCGCGAGCGCCTCGCGCAGCTGCGCGATGCCGAAGCCGGGCGCCTTGGCGGCATCCAGGATCACCTTCTCGCGCCGCGCGCCGAGATCCACCGCGCCCGGCACCTTCGCCGCGACGTCATGCGGGATGACCACCGCGCCGTGGCGGTCGGCATGGATCAGTTCGCCGTCATGCACGGTCATGCCGTGGATGCTGACGGTGGTGCCGACCGCGACCACGTGCACGAAGGCATGGCTCGGGTTGATCATGCCGGCGATGATCGGGAAGCCCTTCGCCATCATCGAGAGGTCGCGGATCGAGCCGTTGGTGACGCAGCCGACCACGCCGAGCCCCTTGTGCACGGTGGTCTGCACCTCGCCCCAGAACGCGCCCGTGCCGGGCGTGGAATCCAGGTCCTGGATCACCGAGACGTTCGGGCCCGGCTGGGCGGTGGCGACGTGCTCGTAATAGGCCACGCGCAGCCGGTTGCGCTCGGCCGGGCTCATCGCCGCGGGGCTCTCGGCGCGGATCATCGCGGTGCGCGCGTAGCCGACGAAGATCGCATCGGGGTTGTCGTTGTGCACGAAGGGCTTCGTCGTGAAGCGGATCAGCTGCCGCGGCGAGACGAGCTCCTCGAGCGCGTTGCAGATCGTTGGCGTATCGATCTTGCCGAGGGCTTCCAGAAGGGCTTTGTCGTGCGCGGCCATGCGGTCTCCTCCGTGCGTTGGCGCCGCACCGTGCCGCGCCCGGGGCGTGCCGTCGAGCCCCCCGGAGCGGATCGCCCAGGGCGCAACTCAGCCGTGGCGGTGGCGATGCTCGCACGGAAGGCCCAGGCTGACCTCCACCGATCTGGAAACCGCTCTACCCGGCGAGCGCCTGGGCGAAGCGCAGCAGCTCCGAGAGCGGCATCGCGCCGGCGCGCCGCGCCACCTCCTGCCCGCCGCGGAAGGCGATCAGGGTCGGGATCGCGCGCACGCCGAAGCGCGCGGCGGCCTCCGGGTGGGCTTCGGTGTCGAGCTTGGCGAAGCGGATCCCGGGCAGGCGCGAGGCCGCCTCGGCGAAGACCGGGGCGAAGCTGCGGCACGGGCCGCACCACGGCGCCCAGAGATCGAGCAGCAGCGGCAGCTCGTCGCGGCTCAGCAGCTTGTCGAGCAGCGCCGGGTCAGGCTCGATCGGCGCGCCGGGCAGCAGCGCCGCCTTGCAGGAGCCGCAGTTCGGCCGCTCCGCGAGCCGCGCCTTCGGCACGCGGTTCAGCGTCCCGCAGCGCGGGCAGACGAGGATCAGCGCGTCGGTCACAGCCGGTTCACGGGCACCTTGAGATAGACATGGCCGTCCTCCTCGGGCGGCGGCATGCGGCCCGCGCGCATGTTCACCTGGATCGAGGGGATGATCAGCGCGGGCATCTTCAGCGTCCTGTCCCTCGCCTCGCGCATCGCCACGAACTCGTCCTCGGTGATGCCGTCGCGGACATGCACGTTGGCGGACCGTTCCTCCGCGACCGTGGTCTCCCACGCATAGTGGTCGCGCCCCTTGGCCTTGTAGTCGTGGCAGAGGAACAGCCGCGTGGTCGCGGGCAGCGAGAGCACCCGCCGGATCGAGCGGTAGAGCGTGCGCGCGTCACCGCCCGGGAAGTCCGCCCGCGCGGTGCCGTAGTCGGGCATGAACAGCGTATCGCCCACGAAGGCCGCATCGCCGATCACATAGGTCGAGCAGGCGGGGGTGTGGCCGGGCGTGTGCAGCACGCGCACGGTCAGGTTGCCGAGCGGGAAGGTCTCCTCGTCGTCGAACAGCCGGTCGAACTGGCCGCCATCGGGGTTGAGATCCGTCGCGTGGAAGATCGGCCGGAACACCTTCTGCACCTCGATGATGCGCTTGCCCATGCCGATCGGCGCGCCGGTGCGGTCCTTGAGGTACGGGGCCGCGGAGAGGTGGTCCGCATGCGCGTGGGTCTCGAGGATCCAGGCGATCTGCACCCCCTCCTCCGCCGCGCCGGCGAGGATCCGGTCGGCGAAGGCGGTGTCGGTGCGGCCCGCGGCGGCATCGTAGTCGAGCACGGAGTCGACGATCGCCGCCGCCTTGGTGGTCGGATCCCACACGAGATGCGCCGCCGTGTTGGTCGGCTCATGGAAGAAGGTGCGGACCTCGGGGCGGTTGGGACGACCGGTCATCTCAGGCTCCCCATATCTTCATTGCCTCGAAGGTAGAGATCGGGATAGGCTCGCGTCAAGGATAGCGGGCGGGCCTGGCGTCGGCGACCGTGGCGCGCCGCCGCCCACCTCGACGAGGGAGCCCCCATGGCCGAGTTCATCGATCCGGCGACGCTGAAGCGCCGCCTTGACGACGGCACCGCGATGCTGATCGACATCCGGGAGGCTGACGAGTTCGCCCGCGAGCGCATTCCGGGTGCACGGCACGTGCCGCTGTCGGCGTGGGAGCGCCGCGACATCGCCGCCGAGGCCGGCCTGCTTGTCGTGCTCACCTGCCGCAGCGGCGACCGCACCAGGTCGCACGCGCAGCGCCTGAGGATGCGCTGCCCGACGGGGATGGCCGTGCTGGATGGCGGGATCGAGGCCTGGAAGCGGGCCGGCCTGCCAGTGACGCGCGATGCGCGCGCCCCGCTCGAACTGATGCGCCAGGTGCAGATCGCGGTCGGCGCGATGATCCTTGCGGGCCTCGGGCTCGGCTGGCTGGTCTCGCCCTGGTTCCTCGCCCTGCCCGCCTTCGCCGGCGCCGGGCTCCTGGTCGCCGGCGTCACCGGGTTCTGCGGCATGGCGCGCCTGCTCGCGGCGATGCCCTGGAACCGGCGGCGGCCGAGTTAGCGCTCGGCCATCCCCTTGGACGACACGCGCTGCGAGTGCGGCTCCCGACAGACAGTGCGCAGCCCTTCCGTCCGCTGGACGATCAAGGGGCGCTGTCCACGGATCGTTGAGTGACTCGCGGAGGATGGGGGCCCGCCCTGCGGGCTGGTACCGGATGCGACCAACGCCACGGCGCAGAGCAGGGCCTCGGGCGGGGCGTCCGAAGGCCGGCCGGACGCCGCAGGGGCAAGCGCGCGCGAGCGCCCGATCGCATGCGCGCGGGGCGAACGCCCGGGATCCGCGCGGCGGCAAACCATGACGGCTCGCCGACCGCATCCCGTCTCCCGCGCGGCGCCGCCGCCGACCTCCGCGGCGGCGCGGCGCCGAACAGTCCGCCCGAGGCGAAGCGCCGCCGAAAGATCCGGCTCAGTCGGCCACCGCACCGCGGCCGCCACGCGATCGAACGCATGGTCCGTCGGCTAAAGGACACCCGGCGCGCTGCCACCCGATAGGACCGGC
>NZ_KB899927.1:0-46943 GCF_000378465.1 Elioraea tepidiphila DSM 17972 | reverse complement strand
GCCGCCACGCGATCGAACGCATGGTCCGTCGGCTCGCGGCGACCCGCCTCGCCGCAGTCCGACACCGAGGGTCGACCAGAGGGCACATCGCCGCCATTGCAGCGTCGTGCCTGTGAATCCGGATCGTGGGCAGCCGTCCGAAACACCAGCCCAATCAAGAGGCAGGGCGACGCAATCATCGCGTTCTGATTGCGAGGAGCGCATCCAAATGTTAAGTTTTTTTCCATCATTGCGATCATATCCGCCGCCTGCCAGTGGCGTGAGAAAAAGGTTCAGCTCGATGGTGAATATCTCGTGGTTCGATGAGTTCCTTGGAGTCGCCCTGTGGAACGATTACTCCGTAGCCACGAGTGGGACAGGAAACATCCGGCTTTCTGCCAACCCTTCCATCGGCGGCTGGCTCGCCCTGGGCGCCGGGCCGGCGGGTGCCGGGGCGGCACAGCTCCGCTATGTCACTCCGGCTGACACGGGGTACGACGGGCTGGGTTGGGCCACCTTCGGTGAGCAGCGACTCCTGATCAGCACCATCCTGAACATCGATCTCACGATCGGCTTCGTTTCTATCGACAATCCGTCGAACGTCGCCGGCGCCCTGCTCTACCGCGCCGATCTTGGCCAGTGGATCTTCCAGACCGGCGCCGACGGCCAGTACACGAACATCGCGACCGACTGGCTGCACACGCCTGGCGAGACCTTCACCGTCAGGGTCGAGACAGGCATCGGCTACTCGGCCGCCTTCATCGACGGTGTCGAAGTGGCTCGGTCCATCACCAACCTGCCAAGCGACGAACGGGTCGCCTGGGATACGCAGCTGTGGAACAAGGCCTACGCCGGCGGCTACTCCGCGCCGACGGTCTGGGTGGACTACCTCTGGGTCGAGCACGACAACACCTCGGACCCGGTGATCGGGCCGATCGAGACCGCGGGATGGCATGACGAGTTCAGTTCGCCAACGCTTGCCCCGCAATACTGGGTGTCGCGAGCCGGTTCCGGAACGGTGGGTCTTGCCTCGTTCGGCGACTGGCTGGAGCTGTTTGCCAGTTCGACCGAGGCGGGCACGGCGCGGATCCGGCTGGGCGAAGACCCGGCCGTCAGCCCGCACGATGCGATGAACTGGTTTCCCGCCCTGGGGGCCGTAGGGGAACAGCGGGTCGTTGTGAACACGACCCAGGGTCTGCACCTCACGATCGGCTGGGTCTCGCGCGATGATCCCATCAATGTCGGCGGCGCCCTGCTCTATCGGGCAGACCGGCAGGAATGGTTTTTTCAGACCATCAGCAATAACGAATACAATAACGTTTCCACCGGATTCAATCACATCCCCGGGGTTCCGTTCACGGTGCGGATCGAGACCGGTGACGGCATCGCGATCGCCTTTATCGACGGCGTCGAGGCGGCGCGGTCGGAGATCGGTGTGCCGAGCGATCTCCCTTATGCCTGGGAGAACCAGTTGTGGAGCTTCCCCGACGACACGCCCGATGTGTCGCCGGCCATGTGGATCGACTACATGCGGGTGGAGCAGGATCGCGGGACCGTGTTCAACAAGCCGGTTTCCGAGGACAACTGGATCACCGGCACGCGCTCCGGACACCTGCTGAACGTCAGCCCGACCTGGCAGATCGTCGGCGTCGGCGATTTCAACAACGACGGCACCGACGATGTTCTGCTCCGCAGCAGCTTCGACGGCACGGTGGCCGTGCGATGGTCCAGGGATGGTTTCATCACCAACCACAGCACGCTCTACCTGGGCGCCCCGACGACCTGGCAGATCCAGGGCGTGGGCGACTTCAACGGCGACGGTTTCGACGACATCGTGCTGAGGAGCAGCATCGACGGCACCGTCGCGACCTGGACGATCAAGGATGGCCGCATCGCGCGTGAGGCGATTGTTCACCGCAACACCGATCCTGTCTGGCAATTGCAGGGCGTGGGTGACTTCAATGGCGATGGCACATCCGATCTGTTGTTACGCAGCGCATCGAGTGGCACCATCGTGGTTTGGCTGATGAACAATGGCTCCTTCGCCAGCCAGACGGTGATCCACAAGAACACCGATCTGACGTGGAAGATCGTCGGTGTCGGCAACTTCAACGGCGATACCTACGATGACATCCTGCTCCGGAGCAGCGCGAGCGGCACGGTGGTGACGTGGAGCATCAACAACGGCGGTTTCGCCGGGCAGAAGATCGTCGAAAGGAACCTCAGCTTCGACATGGCCGTTCGGGGCATCTCCGATGTCAATGGAGACGGGATCGACGATCTCTTCATGTGGAACCAGTCGATCAACAGGCTGGAGGTCTGGAGCATGCAGGACAGCACCGCCGCCGCACGCAATGTGCTGGCGGACGAAGCGGGTGCGCTCTGGAACGTGGCCGCTGTCGGCGACTTCAATGGCAATGGCGGCAGCGACGTCCTCTGGAGGAACAGCTTGAACGCACAGGTGGTGCCCTGGGACATATCGTCGAACGCGCAAGGCATCGACCCGTGGGATTTCTTTGTCGTTTGAGGCCGGCGGTCGAAATGCGCCATGGCTGATGCCTGAGATCCGCCACGTCACGAGAACGCCTGCGTGAGACGGTTCGGTCTTCGATCGGCCCCCTGGCTGCCGACGGCAGGCAAGGACGGCCGGCGTGCCCCGGACCAGGAGCGGCACGGCGATCGCCACCGGCGCCATCCACGCGGGATGCAGAATGGCATCGCCGGCCGCCCCGCCGCGCTCGTGCGAGGCGGCTCGCCCGCTAGATCGGGTCGCGCACCAGCGGCGCGGTCGAGCAGTGGATGCCGCCCCCGCCCTGGTAGACCGCGCTGTAGGGCACGATCCGCACGCTGATCCCCGCCTTGTCCAGCGCCTCGGCCGTGTAGGGGCTGACGGCATCCGCCATCAGCACGCGCCCGGGCGCGACCGCGAGGCAGTTGATGGTCCACACCGGATCCTCGGGATGCACCTCGATGGTGCGGATCCTCATCTCCTTCAGCTTCTCGAGGAACCAGAACGGCAGCTGCACCGGGTTGATGATCGCGGTGTCCACGTCGATCATCACGAAGGCGCCGTCGATGTGCAGGCGATAGCCCGTCAGGTGCACGCGCAAGAGCTCCACGCCCTGCACGCGCAGCACCTCCTCGACCTGATCGGCACCCGCCTCGTTCACACGTGACGAGATCCCCACCACGGCGACCTTGGGCGTGATGAAGGCGAAGGACCCGCCCTCCATGATGCCGGTGCCGTGGATGGTGCGCAGGATCGGCATGCCGAGACGCGCGAGCGTGGCGGTCGCCGGTGCCTCCTCGCCGCGGCGGATCGGCGCGCCCATCCGGCAGACGATCGCCCCGCCATCGACCGCGATCACCTGATCGCGCGTGTAGACCGACTTCATCTTCCCCGGCGCGCAGCGGTCGAGGAACACGACCTCCACCCCCTCCTCGCGCAGCGCGGCGACCAGCGCGTCATGCTGGGCCTGCTGGGTGGCGATGTCGGGGATCTCGCGGCCGCGCCAGTACCAGCCCGTTTCGGTGTCGCCATAGGCGCCGAGATGCTCGATGCGCTTGGCCGGATCGACCATCTTCAGCTCGTCGCCCGGGCGGTGCATCAGCACCACGCGCAGCCGGCCCACGTCGTTGGTGCAGCCCCAGCGCCGCCCCCACACCGCCTGCTGCTCGCTTGCGTCCTCAAAGCCCGGGCTGGGGCGCGAGGCGAAGGTCTTGATCAGCATGTTGTAGCGGTATTCGCCCTCGGTCATGATCGACACGACCGGTCCTCCTTCGTGTTGTTGCGATGTCAGCGTGGCGCGGGGATCGTGTATTCGGGGCCGCGCGCGGTCTCGACGTATTCCGGCCAGCGGTAGTGGATCGGCGCGGCGAAGTCCTTCGGCAGCAGCGGCGCGAGCCAGCGTGATCCGCCGATGCCGCCGCCGGTGCGCTCGACGAACTCCGCGCGCGCCCGCTCGATCAGCGCGGGCCGTTCGAGCAGCCCGACGAAGGTCGCGCCCGTCACCTCCGCCGCCTTCAGCCACATCGGATCGATGCAGGCCGGGTGCCCGCCCATCGCGTAGCGCGTCCAGTCCGGCCAGTTCCGCCCCGGCGCATCGACGCGAAGCTGCGCCCGCCCGACATAGAGCCGCGCGGTCGGGCAGTGCCAGGTCCAGTCGGTGTAGTCGTCGGAGGTGTAGTTCTTCTGCCAGGGCGGCAGATGCGCGCGCAGCGCGGCCTCGGCGTCCTGCGGCGTGCAGAGGCGAAGGATTTCGGGAGGGAACGGATCGGGCACGGGTGAGGCGCCGCAGGCCGCGCGCAACTCGTTCGCGAACGCGACCGCCTCCGCCGAATAGCGCGGCGGGCCGAGGGCGGCGAACACGTCGAAGGTCGCCTGGGCGATCGCGTGATTCGGCAGGCCCGGCCGCGTCTTGGTCACCCAGTCCTTGCGCACCGTGCAGTGCGTCATCGCCGCGACGTGGTCGGCGTTGCGGTCCAGCACCGTCCAGACCCGCTCCTGCATCTCGATCGTCGGTGCGCGGAGCGCGTACTGGATCACCGCGAGCCCAGGCGGCAGGTTGTCGGCCGTCGCCTGCCCGGCCTGGAGGATCGCCTCGTTCAGCGACCAAGCCCCCTGGTGCGGCAGCATGTTCTCCTTGAGATACTTCGCCGAGGTGTACATCAGGCACACCGCGTCGATCGCGCCGGGCGCGCGGCTCACCGAGTGCGAGGAGTGCACGCCCGTGCGCGCGATCGAGGACGACCAGGTCTCCGGCTCCAGGCACTCGAAGGTGTAGATGCGCGACCAGTAGGTGGCGCAATGCGTGTCCCACAGGCAGGAATTCGCGAGCGACAGGAACGAGGTCGGGTGCCAGGAGATCGCCGCGGTGAAGTGGTCGTAGTAGCCGTGCGCGGCATGCACCGGCTTGGAGCCGCACATCTTCTCGGCCGGCTCGCCCATCAGCACCAGCGTGCCCTTGAGGCCGTGTCGCTCCATCGCGTGCCTGGCCGCGAGCGTGCCGGCGAGCGCGCCGATGCCGAGCGCGGAGTGCGGATCGGTGTGGCCAGCCGTGTGCGGATGCGTGCCCGCGCGCGGCTCGCGGCGCGCCACCGGCTCCTGGCTCGTGCCCGGAACCGCGTCGTACTCGGCGATGTTGGCGAGCACCGGTGCGCCATCGGGCGTGCCCGGCGCGGTCCAGGTGGCGCGGAACGCCGTCGGCATCCCGGCCGCCCCCGCCTCCACCGTGAAGCCCTCGCGCCGGAGCCGCTCGACGAACCACGCCGCCGAGCGGTACTCGCGCCAGGAGGGTTCGGCGAGGCGCCAGAGATGCAGGTGGTCCGCCGACAGTGACGCCGCGTGCGCGGCCACCCACCCGGCCGCGTCGCGCTGCGCCGCGCTCAGCTCCGTCATCGTTCCCGCTTCCTCCTCAGCCACAGATCGCCCGCGAGCATCAGCATCGACAGCAGGATCATCACGCAGGCCGCCACCGCCATCACCGGGTCGAGATTCTCGTTGATGCCGTCCCATATCCGCCGCGGCAGCGTGAACAGCGCGCGGCTCGCGATGAACAGGATCAGCACCGCCTCGTCCCAGGAATGGATGAAGGCGAAGATCGCGCCCGAGGCGATGCCCGGCATCACCCGCGGCATGATCACCCAGCGCAGCGTCTGCGACAGGTTGGCGCCCATGCTGCGCGCCGCCTGTTCGAGCCTGGGGTCGAAATTCGCGAGCGTCGCCGTGACCGTGATCACCACGTAGGGGATGCCGGTCACGCCGTGCACCAGGATGATGCCGAGATAGGTGTCGAGCAGGTCGAGCCGGATCCAGAGCCGGTAGATGCCGAGCGCATAGACGATCGAGGGCACGATGATCGGCAGCAGCATCAGCACGCGCACGAGATCGGTCAGCCGCGTCGAGAGCTTCCAGCAGCCGATCGCGCAGAGCGTGCCCGAGGTCACCGCCAGCACGGTCGAGAACACCGCGATCACCAGGCTCTGCCACGTGCTGGTGAGCCAGCGTTCGGAGGTGAAGAACGTGACGTAGTGCTGGAGGCTCGGCGCCTCGTAGGGCAGCGAGAGGAAACGCTGGTCGGTCACGCTGAGCGGGAAGACGATGCTGATCGGCAGCAGCAGGAACAGCAGCACCGACCAGGCGAGCACATTGGCGACGGGGCCAGCCTGGGCGGAGCGGTCCATCTCAGTGCCTGCCGCCGAACAGGCGCCGGAAATCGACGACGCGCGCGAAGATCGCGAGCACGACCACGACCGCGACCAGCAGCGTGCTGGCCATCATGGTGCCGACGCCCCAGCGGATCAGGTCGAGGATCTGGAGCTTGATGTACTCGGCGACCATCAGCGTCCGCCCGCCGCCGAGGATCGCCGGCGTGACGTAGAAGCCGAGCGAGAAGATGAACACCAGCACCGTCGCGGCGACGATGCCCGGCAGGGTGAGCGGCAGGAAGACGCGCCGGAACGCCTCGATCCGCGTGGCGCCGAGCCCGCGCGCGGCCGGCACGAGGCGCGGATCGATGTCGCGCATCGAGGCGTAGAGCGGCAGCACGGCGTAGGGGATCATGTAGTGCACCATGCCCACCGCGATGCCGAACTCGTTCCAGATCAGCCGCAGGGGCTGGTCGATCACCCCGATGCCGAGCAGCGCCTCGTTCACCACGCCCTGGCTGCGCAGCAGCGTCACCCAGGCGAAGGCGCGCACCAGCACGCTGATCCACAAGGGCAGCAGCACGCAGACGAACATCCAGCGCTGCATGCGCGGCGGCGCGGAGACCAGCGCATAGGCGACGACATAGCCCGCCACCAGCGTGATCACCGTGGTGATGGTGCAGATGCGCAGCGTCGTCATCCACACCCGCTGCAAGGCCGCACTGGTCAGCAGCCGCTCGTAGTTGCCGAAGCCCGGCTCGGGCTCGGTGAACGAGATCCACAGCACCTCGGCGAGCGGGAAGGCGTAGAACGCCAGCATCAGGATGACGGCCGGCGCGATCAGCAGCCACCACGAGAACGATGCGCCGAGGATGCGCGTCTGCGGCGCCGTCTCGGGCAGCGCGGCCGCCAGCGTCGCCATCAGTCGCGCACCACGGGCACCGAGGCGTCGGCCGTCCAGGCGAGGCGCACGCGCCGCCCCTCCGCCGGCTCCACCGGGCAGCGCCAGGCCGGCACCGTCACCTGCAAGGTACCGGCCGCCGCGGTCTCGACGATCAGCGCGAAGGAGGTGCCGAAATACGACCAGGCGGTGATGGTGCCCTCGACCGTGTTCGGCGCAGGCTCGCCCTCCGCCGCGATGCCGATCTTCTCCGGGCGCAGCGCGATCAGCACATCGTCGCCCGCGGGTGGCGGCCCGTGCTGCACGAAGCGCGCGCCATCCACCGCGTAGGCGAAGCCGTCGTTGCGCCGCTCGACGATGCGGCCCGCGAGGAAGTTCGACTTGCCGAGGAAGTCGGCGACGAAGCGCGTGGCCGGCCGCTCGTAGAGCGTGCCGGGCGGCCCTTCCTGGACCAGCTTGCCGTCGCGCAGGATGGCGATGCTGTCGGACATCGACAGCGCCTCCTCCTGGTCATGCGTGACGTAGATGAAGGTGAGGCCCACGCGCCGGTGCAGCGCCTTCAGCTCCACCTGCAGCTCCGCGCGGAGCTTCTTGTCCAGCGCCGAGAGCGGCTCGTCGAGCAGGAGCAGCGCGGGCTGGAACACGAGCGCGCGCGCGAGCGCCACGCGCTGCTGCTGCCCGCCCGAGAGCTGGCTCGGCCGGCGGTCCTTCAGATGGCCGAGCTGCACCAGATCGAGCGCCTCGGCGACGCGCCGTTCGGCCTCGGCGCGGGCGACGTTGCGCACCCGCAGCGGGAAGGTCACGTTCTCCGCCACCGTCATGTGCGGGAACAGCGCGTAGCCCTGGAACACCATGCCGAAATTGCGCTTCTCGGGCGGCAGCGGCGTGATCGGCGTCTCGTCGAGCAGGATCTCGCCGGCGGTCGGCTGCACGAAGCCCGCGATCGCCATCAGGATGGTCGTCTTGCCCGACCCGGAGGGTCCGAGCAGGGTGACGAACTGGCCGCGCCCGATCGTCAGCGTGACGTCGTCGACCGCGCGGGTCGGCCCGTAATGCTTCGCGAGGCGCCGGACCGTCAGGCTGTGCTGAAGGGCGGCCATCAGTCGCGGTAGGACGGGTCTTCGCGATCGAGCATCCGGCGCAGCGCGGCCCAGGGCCGCCAGCCCTTGTTCGGGGCGGCGGTGAACTGCGCCTGCGTGCGCGCGACCACCTCGGGCGGCGGCATCGACAGGGTGCGGTTCATCGAGGTCGCGGCGACCTGGATGCGGCACGCCATCTCCAGGTAGTACATGTAGTAGAAGGCCTCCGCGACCGTGCGCCCGACGGTCAGCAGGCCGTGGTTGCGCAGCAGCATGCCCGGCGCGTCGCCGAGATCGCGCACCAGCCGGTCGCGCTCGGAGAGGTTGTCGTCCGCGGCGATGCCCTCGTAGTCGTGCACGGGCACGCGGCCGACGAACTCCATCGACATCTGGTTGAGCGGCAGGATGCCATCCTCGGTCGCCGCCACCGCCATGCCGGCGAGCGTGTGGGTGTGCATCACGCAATGCGCGTCGTCGCGGCCCATGTGGATCGCGGAATGGATCACGAACCCGGCCGGGTTCACGGGCCAGGTCGCCTCGCCGACCGGATTGCCCTCGACATCGATCACGACGAGCGAGGAGGCGGTGATCTCGCCGAACATCATGCCGTAGGGGTTGATCAGGAAACGCGGCTCGCCCGGTCCCGGCAGGCGGGCCGACAGGTGCGTGAAGATCAGGTCGTCCATGCCGAAGCGCGCGATCAGGCGATAGGCGGCGGCGAGATCCTCGCGCAGCCCGCGCTCGGTCGCGGCGGCGGTGGGCGGTTGCGGCGGCATCGCGTTCATGCGGTGATCCGTTGCGGTCGGTTACCATCCCCTCGGGGTGACGGCGCCGGAGTGTCGGCCTAACCTGCCGCGCCATCAAGGGTGGTGCAGGAAACCGAAGCATGACCGATCCCGCGGCGGCGCGACGCGCGCTGCTTCAGCATCTGCGCGATACGGAGGCGGAGCAGATCGGGCTGCTGCGCGCCTTCCTCCAGGCCCCCTCGGCCAATCCGCCGGGCGACACGCGCCCCGCCGCGGCCGTGCTGGAACGTTTCCTCGCCGAACGCGGCCTCGCGCCCGCGATCCACGCGGCGCGGCCGGAGCTGCCCAACATCGTCGCCACCGTCGCCGGCGCCCGCCCGGGCGGGCATCTGGTGTTCAACGGCCACATGGACGTCTTCCCGCCCAACGACGCCAACGGCTGGTCGGGCGCCTTGCGCGACGGCCGGCTCTACGGCCGCGGGGCCGCCGACATGAAGGCGGGCACGGCGGCGAGCACGATCGCCTTCGCCGCGCTCGCCCGGATCGCGCCCGACCTCGCCGGGCGGGTGACGCTCACCACCGTCAGCGACGAGGAGACCGGCGGGCGCTGGGGCACGCGCTACCTGTTCGAGACGCTCGGCGAGGCGGTGAAGGGCGATGTCTGCCTGAACGGCGAGCCCTCGGGGATCAACAACATCCGCTTCATGGAGAAGGGCACGCTGCGCATGACCGTCACCGTGCGCACCAAGGGCGCGCATGGCGGCTATCCGCATCTCTCGCCGAGCGCGATCAAGCTCGCGGCCGCGATCATCACGGCCTTCGAGGGGCTGCACGGCTTCGAGCCCGCGCTGCCCGAGGCGGTCGCGCAGGCGCTCGCCGATCCGGCGGTGATCGCCGCGCACGATGCCGGGCTCGGCCAGGGCGCCTCGGCCATCGTGCGCCAGGTGGTGTTCAACGCCGGCGTGATCGCGGGCGGCTCCAAGGTGAACGTGCTGCCCGACCGCTGCGAGCTGCAATGCGAGTTCCGCTACCCCTGGGGCCTCGACCGCGCGGCGATGGAGGGCAATGTGCGGCGCATCCTCGCCCGCTTCCCCGAGGCCAGCCTCGCGGTGCACGAGGACCACTCCTACCCGCCCTCGCTCGCCGACCCGGCGGACCCGATGGTCGCCATCCTCGCCGACGTGGTGGAGCGCGATCTCGGCAAGCCGCGCCCTGTGCCCTGCTGCTCGCTCGGCGGGTCGGACAGCCGCTACTGGCGCTGGGCCGGCGTGCCGGCCTTCCTCTACGGCCCGAGCCCGGTGACGATGGGCCAGGCCGACGAGCACGTCACGGTCGAGGAGTTCCTGCACGTCGCCAAGGCGCACGCGCTCGCCGCCTTCGACTGGCTCGCCGCCCGCGCCGTCACCTGAGCGCGCTTGCGCGCAGACGCGCCCGGACGGCACTCTCGCCCCACCCCATCAGCCAGGATTGTCCGCATGCGCTGTCCCCGCCGGCTTGTGATCGCCGCCCTCGCCCTTGCCCTGCCCGCCGCGCCGGCGGCCGCCGATGCGCTCGACGAGGCGGCCGCGCGCGGCACGCTGCGGCTCGGCGTGCGCGCGGATGCGCCGCCCTTCTCGATCTCGGTCGAGCCGGGGCGCTACGAGGGCTACAGCGTCGATCTCTGCCGCGCCGTGGTCGCGGCCGCGGCGGCGAAGATCGGCCGCCCGATCCGGGCGGACTACGTCGCCGTCGATGCCGGCAACCGGCTGAGCCTGCTCGCCGAGGGGAGGATCGACCTGCTCTGCGAGGCGACCTCGCGCACCCTCGGCCGCGCCGACCGGGTGGATTTCTCGCTGCCCACCTTCGTCACCGGCGCGGGGCTGATGATCCGCATCGGCCCGAGCCCGATCGCGCTGCCGCCGCTCGGCGGCGGAGGGCTCGGCCTGCCCGCGCAGCCGCCGCGGCGCGTCGGCGTGCTCGCGGGCACCACGACCGAACGGGCGCTCCGCGCGTACGTGGCCGGCGGGAGCCTCAATACGGAAATCGTCGAGGCGGCGACGCATCAGGACGGGCTCGCGGCCCTGACCGCGGGGCTGACCGACGCCTACACGGCCGACCTGGAGATCCTGATCGCGCTGCGCGCCCAGGCGGCCGACCCGGATGCGCTGGCGATCGCCGACCAGACGCTGACGCTCGAGACCTACGCGCTCGGCGTGCGGCCGGGTGAGCGGGCGCTGCGCGTGCTCGCCGACCGGACGATCGCCGAGCTCGCCCGCTCCGGCCGAATGATCGAGGTCGCCGAGCGGCACTTCCCCGGGCGGCGTCCGGGCGAGGCCTTCGTCGCGATGACGCTGCTGAACGCCCTGCCGGACTGACGGGCCGCGCCGCGTGACCCCGCGCCGGGCCGTCAACCGCACCTATGACGAGATCGCCGTCGGCGACAGCGCCAGCGAGACGCGGGTGCTGACGGCGGATGATCTCGTGCTGTTCGCGCACGCCTCGGGCAACCTGAACCCGATCCACCTGCCGGGCCGGCAGGGCGAGGGCGACGACGAGCCGGCGGTGGCGCCCGGCATGTGGATCGCGTCGCTGTTCTCCTCGGTGCTCGGCAACCGCCTGCCCGGGCCGGGCACGTGCTACCGCAGCCAGACCGTGCGGTTCCTCGCCCCCGCCCGCGTCGGCGACACGCTGACCACCACCGTGACGGCGAAGCTGAAGCTGGCCGACTCGGTGATCGTGTTCGACGGCCGCGCGGTGAACCAGCACGGCACGGTGGTGGCGGAGGCCGAGGCCGAGGTCGCGGCGCCGACACGGCGCGTCACGCTGGAGGATGCCGGGCTGCCGCGGCTCGCGCTGCACCGGCGCGCCAAGTTCGACGCGCTGATCGCCGCCTGCGCGCCGCTCGCCCCGCTGCCGACCGCGATCGCACATCCCTGCGACTCCCCGAGCCTCGCCGGCGCGATCGAGGCGGCGAAGGCGCGGCTGATCGTGCCGATCCTGGTCGGCCCGCGCGCGCGCATCGAGGCGGCGGCCGCCGGGGCCGGGCTCGATCTCGCCGGCATCGAGATCGTCGAGACGCCGCACAGCCACGCCTCGGCCGAGCGCGCGGTCGCCCTGGTGCACGAGGGCCGGGCGCAGGCGGTGATGAAGGGCGCGCTCCATTCCGACGAGCTGCTCGCCGAGATCGTCAAGCGCGAGGGGGGGCTGCGCACCAAGCGCCGCGTCAGCCACGCCTTCGTGCTCGACGCGCCGGTGCTCGATCACCTGCTGATCGTCACGGACGCGGCGATCAACATCCTGCCCGACCTGATGACCAAGGCGGACATCACGCAGAACGCGATCGAGCTCGCGCGCGCGATCGGGATCGCCAAGCCGAAGGTCGCGGTGATGAGCGCGGTGGAGACGGTGAACCCCTCGATCCCGTCCTCGATCGACGCGGCGGTGCTGTCCAAGATGGCCGATCGCGGCCAGATCACGGGCGGCCTCGTCGATGGGCCGCTGGCGATGGACAACGCGATCGACTGCGATGCCGCGCGCACCAAGGGGATCACCTCGCTGGTCGCGGGCCGGGCCGAGATCCTGGTGGTGCCGAATCTCGAAGCGGGCAACATGCTGGCGAAGAACCTGACCTTCGTCGCGCAGGCGGATGCGGCCGGGCTGGTGCTCGGCGCCTCGGTGCCGGTGATGCTGACCAGCCGGGCCGACGATGTGCGCGCGCGCCTCGCCTCGGCCGCGCTCGCGGTGCTGTACCGGCACTGGCAGACGACGGGGGTCTCGGCGGTGCCGGCCGCGGACGGCGCGGCGTGACCGACACGGTCCTGGTCGTCAACGCGGGCTCGTCCTCGATCAAGGTGGAGCTGTTCGCGGCCGACGCGGCGCTGACCTCGCTGCTGTCGGGCCAGATCGAGGCGATCGGGCTCGCGCCGCGCCTCGCGCTGCGCGATGCCGCGGGAACGACCGTCGCCGAGGAGGCGTGGGGACAGGGCGAGGGTCCGCGCGACCACCGCGCCGCCCTCGCCGCGATCGGCACAGCCCTCGCGCGCGTGGCCGGGCAGCATCGCATCGTCGCGATCGGGCATCGGGTCGTGCATGGGGGTGCCACGCTCGCCGCGCCGGTGGTGATCGATCCGGCCATCCGCGCCGAGCTCGCGGCGCTCGCGCCGCTCGCGCCGCTGCACCAGCCGCACAACCTCGCCGGCATCGACGCCATGGCCGAGCTGCATCCCGGGGTGATGCAGGTGGCCTGCTTCGACACCGCCTTCCACCGCGGCCATCCCTGGGTCGCCGATACCTTCGCGCTGCCGCGCGCGCTCTGGCGGCGCGGCATCCGGCGCTACGGCTTCCACGGCCTCTCCTACGCCTACATCGCCATGCGGCTCGCCGAGGTGGCGCCGGAGATCGCCCGCGGGCGCGTCGTCGTCGCGCATCTCGGCAACGGCGCCTCGATGTGCGCGATCCGCGACGGCCGCTCGATCGACTCGACGATGGGCTTCACGGCGCTCGACGGCCTGCCGATGGGCACCCGCTCGGGCCAGCTCGATCCCGGCGTCGTGCTGCACCTGCTGACGGCGGAGGGCTACGACGCGCCGGCGCTGACGCGGCTGCTCTACCACGAGAGCGGGCTCAAGGGCCTGTCCGGCCTGTCGAGCGACATGCGCGCCCTGGAACGGGCGGGCACGGCCGAGGCGCAGGAGGCGATCGCCTACTTCGTCTATCGCATCCGCAAGGAGCTCGGCGCGCTCACGGCCGCGCTCGGCGGGCTCGACGCGCTCGCCTTCACCGCCGGCATCGGCGAGAACAGCGCCGCCATCCGCGCCGCGGTGTGCGAGGGGATGGGCTGGCTCGGCATCGCGCTCGATGCGGCCGCGAACGCGCGTGGCGAGACCGTGCTCTCGACGCCGGCGAGCCGCGTGCGCGTGCTGCGCATCCCCACCGACGAGGAGCGCATGATCGCGCTGGAGACGCTGCGGCTGCTGCGCGCCTGATCAGCGGCTCATCAGCAGCGTCAGGTCCGCGTGCTCCAGCACATGGCGTGTCACGCCGCCGAGGATGAGCTGGCGCAGTCGGCTGTGGCTGTAGGCGCCCATGATCAGCAGGTCGGCATTGAACTCCTTGGCGGCGGCGAGCATGCCGGCACCGACCGAGTTGTTCACGGGCCTGAACTGCTTCGTCTCCGCCTTCACGCCGTGCCAGGCGAGATAGTCGATCAGGCCGGTGACGTCGGGCCCGCGGCGCTGGTACTCCTCGGCGTGCAGCACGGCGACCGCCTCGGCGCGCTCGATCCAGGGCAGCCCGCCGGCGACCGCGGCGGCCGATTCGGCGGTGCCGTTCCAGCCGATGCAGACGCGCCGGCCGAGATGCGCGGGCGCGGTGCGGGCCGCGACCATCACGGGCCGGCCGGAATCGAACAGCACCGCGTGCAGCGCGTCGGAGGTCGAGACGTCGTCGCCCGCCTCGGGGTGCGCGAGCACGACGAAGTCCGACAGCCGCGCCTGCTGCGCGACCACGTCCTCCTCGCGCCCGACCACCGAGCCGAAGCTCGCCGTCACCGCGCCGGCGCTGAACGCGGCCGCCGGGTCGGTGACGATCGGAATCCCGTGCTCCTCGACATAGCGCGAGAACAGCGCCTGCACGCCCTGGGCGCGCTCGGCGCTTTCGCGCTCGGTCGCGCTCATCATCTCCTCGATCATCGCGCCCGACAGGCCCTCGCCCGCGAGCGGGGCGACGTCGCGCGGATCGATGCGCACATGCAGGCCGTGCACATGCGCCTTCCAGATGCGCGCCGCCATGAAGGCGGTGGTGAGCGCGGCCTCGCCGGCCTCGGTGCCGATCACGGGCAGCAGCAACTTGCGGTAGGCCATGCGCCTTCCCCTGTGGTTCGTCTCTCCGATGCGAATCCTAGCACGTCACAAGGCGACGCATCACGGGTTCGCGATCAGGCTCCGGGCGCGATCCTGCATGTCGGGGGCGGCGGCGTCGAGCCGCGCCCAGGCGATCGGCCCGGGGTCGCGCGCGGCCGCCTGCCGCAGCACCGCCACATCGGCGTCCGAGGCATCGCCCTGGCGCGCCATCAGCCGCGCCTCCAGCACCGCGAGCGGCGCGTCGAGCCAGAGGCCGCGGAAGGCCACGCCGGCGGCAGTGGCGATCGCCGCGATCCGGGCCCGTTCGGCCGGGTCGAGGAACACCGCGTCGGCGATCGCGGCATGGCCGCCGGCGAGTGCCGTCGCGGCCGCCTCCTCCAGCGCGGCATAGACCGCTTCGGTGGCCGCGCGCGTGTAGGCGTCCTGCGGCAGCCGCTCCTCGGGTGCGAGGCCGGCGAGCCGCTTGCGGATCTCGTCCGTCCGCAGGATCAGGGCGCCCGGCGCGGCGCCGAGCGCGGGGGCGAGCGCGCGCGCGAGCGTGGTCTTGCCGGTGCCCTGCAGCCCGCCGATGGCGACCAGGCAGGGCGGCGGGGGGTCGAGCGCGGCCTGGGCGAAGGCGAGGTAGCGCGCGGCCTCCTCGGCGCCGAGCCGCGCCAGCACATGCGCGCGCACCATCGCCCGGCAGGAGAGCCACAGCGGCAGGCCGCGCGTCAGCGCGACATCGCCGGTGCGCGCGACATAGCGGTTCAGCACCCGGTTCGCCGCCGCGCGGTCCGCCCGCGCCTCGAGGTCCATCAGCAGGAAGGCGAGGTCGTAACCGAGATCGATGGTGGCGAGATCCTCGTCGAACTCCAGCGCGTCGAACGGCACCGGCCGCCCCTGCCAGAGACAGAGATTGCCGAGATGCAGGTCGCCATGCGCGCGCCGGACGAAGCCGTCGCGCGCGCGCGCGTTCAACCATGGCGCGAGCGCGGCATGACGCGCCTCGGCGGCCGCGCGCCACGCGCCGACCGCCGCGGGCGCGAGCCCCGCCTCCTCGGCCGCGCGGGCATTGCCGGCGATCACACGCGCCATCGCCGCGACCGCATCGACCCCGGGCATCGCGGGCAGCGCGCCATGCATCGCCGCCACCGCATCGCCGAGCGCGTCGAGCAGCGTGGGCGTCAGCGCGCCGCGCGCGGCGACGCGGTCGAGGAAATCCTCCGCCGGCACCGGCGCCATGCGCACGACCCAATCGACCACCTCGCCCGCGCCGCCGAGGGCGAGCCGGCCGTCGGGGGCGCGCGTGACCGGCACGACATCGCGGTAGAGCCCGGGCGCGTGCGGCGCGTTGAGCGCGAGCTCGCGGCGGCTGTACCGCTCGCGCGCCGCGAGCGAGGAGAAGTCGAGGAAGGAGAGCCGCACCGGCTTGCGCAGCTTCCAGACCGTGTCGCGGCCGACGAAGACGCGGCTGATATGGGTCTCGACCGGCGGGCGGCCGGCGAGGCGCGCGAGGAAGGCGACGATCTCCGCCTGCCCGTCGGCCTCGCTCACGGATAGAGCAGTTCGGTCCGCCACGGGGCACCGGGGGCGTCGCGGCGATAGACCACCCGCTCATGCAGGCGGAACGGCATGTCGCGCCAGAACTCGATCGCGCGCGGCACCAGCCGGAACCCCGACCAGAAGGGCGGGCGCGGGATCTCGCCGAGGCCGAATTTCAGCGTGTACTCGGCGACCGCCTTCTCCAGCGCCCAGCGCCCTTCCAGCGGGCGCGACTGCTTCGAGGCCCAGGCGCCGATGCGCGAGCCGCGCGAACGCGAGGCGTAATAGGCATCCGCCTCGACGTCCGCCACCGTCTCGACCGGCCCCTCTACCCGCACCGATCGGGTCTGGCTCTTCCAGTGGAAGCACAGCGCCGCCTGCGGGTTGGCACGGAGCTCCCCGCCCTTGCGGCTCTCGAGGTTGGTGTAGAAGACGAAGCCGCGCGCATCGACGCCCTTCAGCAGCACCATGCGCGCCGAGGGCCGCCCGTCCGGGGTGGCGGTGGCGAGGCAGACCGCGTTCGGGTCGTTCGGTTCGGTCTTCGCCGCCTCGGCCATCCAGGCCTCGAACCGCGCGATCGGGTCTTCGGGCTCCGCCACATCCGCTCTCCGTTGCTCGCCGGCGAATGTGCGCGCACCGCGGGCCCTGTCCAGACCCTCTTGCCCGGCGCGCGTGCCACGTGCCACCAAGGCGGCAGAGGCAGGATGGCAGGATGGCGATGGATGATGCCGCGACGGCCCGCGTGACGGCGCCTTCCGGGACCTTGATGCAGGGACGGCGGGGCCTGGTGATGGGGGTGGCGAACGACCGCTCGATCGCCTGGGGCATCGCGGCCGCCTGCGCCGCCCAGGGAGCCGAGCTCGCCTTCACCTACCAGGGCGAGGCGCTGCTCAAGCGGGTCGAGCCGCTCGCCGCCTCGGTCGGCAGCAGCATCGTGCTGCCCTGCGACGTCATCGAGGAAGCCTCGATCGACGCGGTCTTCGCGGAGCTGGCGGCGCGCTGGGGCGGGCTCGACTTCCTCGTCCACGCGATCGCCTGGTCGGACAAGGACCAGCTCAAGGGCCGCTACCTCGACACCACGCGCGAGAACTTCCTGAAGAGCCTGGACATCTCCTGCTACTCCTTCACCGCGATCTGCCAGCGCGCGGTGAAGCTGATGAAGCCGGGGGGGGCGCTGCTCACGCTCACCTATCTCGGCGCGGAGCGGGTGACGCCCCACTACAACGTCATGGGGGTCGCCAAGGCGGCGCTCGAGGCCTCGGTGCGCTATCTCGCCGCCGATCTGGGTGGCGAGGGCATCCGCGTGAACGCGATCAGCGCGGGGCCGATCAAGACGCTGGCGGCGAGCGGGATCGGCGATTTCCGCTACATCCTGAAATGGAACCAGTACAATTCGCCGCTGAAACGGAACGTCACGATCGAGGATGTTGGCGGCGCGGGCGTCTATCTGCTGTCGGAGCTGTCCTCGGGCGTCACCGGCGAGGTGCACCACGTGGATTGCGGCTACCACATCGTCGGCATGAAGGCGGTGGACGCGCCGGACATCACCACGGTCTGACGCGCGCGCTCAGCACCCGTCACCGACGAAGGGGTTGCTGCGCCGCTCCTCGCCTAAGGTGCCGCCCGGGCCGTGGCCGCACAGGAACACCATGTCGTCGCCGAGCGGGAACAGCTTGGTGCGGATCGCCGTTACCAGCGCCTCGGCATCGCCATAGGGGAAGTCGGTGCGGCCGATCGAGCCGCGGAACAGCACATCGCCGACGATCGCCACGCGCGCGGCGGTCGAGACGAACACGACATGGCCCGGCGTGTGGCCGGGGCAGTGGAGCACCGCGAAGTCGAGCCCGGCGATCGGCACCGAGTCGCCCTCGGCGAGCCAGCGATCGGGCGTCACCGCGCGCGCCTCGGGCACGCCGTAGGCGCGGCCCTGCGCCGCGAGCCCCTCGAGCAGGAACCGGTCCTCGATCGCGGGGCCCCAGATCGGCACGCCGAGCGCCTCGGCGAGTGCGGCCGCGCCGCCCGCATGGTCGATATGCCCGTGCGTCAGCAGGATCCGCTCGGCGGTGAGGTCAAGCTCGCCGAGCACCGCGGCGATCCGGTCGGGCTCGCCGCCCGGATCGATCACGCTCGCGCGGCGGTCCTGGTCGTCCCAGAAGATCGAGCAGTTCTGCTGGAGCGGCGTGACCGGCAGCACCGCGGCCTTGAGCGTCATCGGGGGGTCTCTCGCGTCGGGTGGGCAGGACAGGACAGGCCACGGCCAGGCGTGGCAGGAACCGCGGCGACCGTCGCACGGCCGTTCCCCGATGGCCAGCCCGCGCCCGCGGCATCGCGGCGCCGCGTCTCGTTACGGTGACGATTCGGCGGCGCGCGACGCTCAGTACGTGACCTCGGTCACCTCGCTGATCGTGATCGGTTGCCCGAGCGTGTAGGGCAGCAGGAAGGTGAACGTCGCACTCGCCGTGACGCGGTAGGTGCGCGCGACCGCCGGATCGGTGCCGCCGCAGCCCGTGCAGCTCACCGTCAGCGCCTCGCCGAGGAACGGCGCCCGCGCCCGCGCGATCCGCTGCACCTCCGCCACCGTGCGCCCCAGGGAGGCGGCGCGCACCGCCTCGGCCGCCGCCTGGCGCACCGAGATCACCGAGAAGGCGTAGCGCGAGAAATCGATGATGCCGAACACGAGCATCAGGAACACGGGCGCGACGAGCGCGAATTCGAGCGCGGCGCCGCCCGCGCTCCGCCCGCGGCGCGGCGCGATCAGCCCCCGGACGCGCGCCCGCTCAGCGCACACGGGCGACCGCCGAGCCGCTGAGCGTGCTCGGCAGCACATAGCCGCCGATGCCGATGATCGCGGCATAGGGCCGGGTGACGGTGATGCCGACATAGACGCCTGCGGGCGCCCCGCCGCAGGGCGTGCCCTCGCAGGACACGACCGCCGTGCTGCCGCCAGGGCAGGCGCAATAGGCCGGCACCACCGCAACCGTCGCCCCGGTTCCGCCGACCGCGGCCGCGGTCGCCGTCATGATGCCGGCGGTGTTCTCGGGAAAGCTCATCGCGTACTGGGCGCCGGCGCGGGCCGCGTTCTCCAGCCGGATGGTCTGCTGCATCGCCCCGGCCACATCGACCAGCCCGGCGAGCAGCACGATCATCGCCGGCGCGATCACGCCGAACTCGACGGCCGAGACCCCCGAGCGGCAGCGGCCGAGACGGGAGAAGAGCCGGCGCATCGCGCTACTCCACCAGCCGCACGACGCGGATCTGCGGCAGCGCGGTGGCCGGGTCGAGCCCGAGCGCCTGGCACCCGTCCACGATCACGGTCTGCTCGGTCGTGCCGGTGAGCGTGATCGACTCGCCGATGAACGCCTTGCAGGTGGTGTTGTTGCCGCCGAAATTGCCGTTGATCGTCAGGTCCGCCGAGGGGAAGTAGAACAGCCCGCGCGTGCGGATGTTGGCGCCGCCGTTCAGCTTCACGGCATTGCCGGCGGGCGCGCGCGGGTCCTGGTACATCAGGATGCCGGGATAGCCGGCGGTGCCGCCGATCAGGTCGATGTTCGCGCCGCCATTGATCTTCGGCCCGCCGATCTGGTTCGCCTCGCCGGTGTAGACGAAGGTGACGCCGTTGCCCGGCGTGCAACTCGGGCAGGTGATGGAGGCCTGCGCATTGGCGGTCAGGTCTCCGTTCTGGATCACATAGACGCCGGGCGAGAGCACGGCGTTGCCCTTCAGATCCATGCCGCCGCAGTACCGGCCCGGCGAGAGGTTGCGCGTCTGGTTCGGGTTGACCGAGTAGTTCGTGTGGGTGCAGGCGCCGCTCTGCGCCGGCAGCGGAATGCCCGTGCCCGGCACGTCCGGGGCGAACGGATCCTGGATCGGCGGCTGGTACGACGAGGGCGGGCGTTCGAGCGTGACGTTGTTCGGATTGCCGATCTGCACGGTGCCGACCGCGGCGAGCGTGAACGCCGTGATCCTCGAGTTGCCGAACTGCCTGATCGAGGTGTTGGAGGCGAGGCTGCACGCCGCGGCGGTGACGCTGGCATTGCCGCCGAGCGAGAGATCGACCTCCTGCACCAGGCTGCCGCCGGCCGTGCCGAGGGCGAGGATGCAGGCCGACCCGCCGCCCATGATGACGGCGCGCGCGACCGCGCGCGTCTCGATCGCGGCGTTGCCGCCCATGAACAGGGCGGCGAAGTGCAAGGGCGTGGTGCGCCGCACGCGCACCTCGACGGCCGTCGCGTCGCCCGTGTTCGGGCCGGTCGCCGGCGGATGGTCGACGGTGACGAGGGTGTTGTTGCTGCCGTTGGTGAAGCCGTTGCGGGCACTCGTCTCCAGGGCCGCGGCCGCCGCCGGCCGGTTGAACGCCACCGCCACCGCCGCGGCCTGCGCCGCCGTGTCCGCCGCGGTCTGCGCGGCGCGGCGGGCGACGTACCAGGAGCCACCCTCGACCGCGATCCCGGCGAAGCCGACCAGCACGGTCGCCATCGCGCCGAAGGTGATCGCGGTCGCGCCCTTCCGGCACGCGAACAGCCGCGCGAGCGTGCGCGCGGCATCGTCACGGCAACGGCGAAGGCGGCAGGCGGTGCGCAGCATCATGTCCGGTCGGCCCTGGCGTCCTGCGCGAGGCTTCGACCGACCCTAGAAGCAGGCGGTTAACGGTTTATTGCAGGTTCACCGAAATCGTGGCGGCGCACACGACAGCACGCGCGACTACGGATGCAGTCGTCATACGAATACATGCGGGTTTGCATGTTCGAGGACGCTTTATCCCCACCATGTGCCGACGCCTGTCTGTCGCCGACAGGAAACAATCAATCCATGGCGAGTCTTTTTCACGATCGCTTGCCGATCGGATCATGCCCGGCAACGAATCTTTAACGATTCACTGCGAGCGTCGGGCCGGGTGTCCCCGGCAGAAGGAAGACTGCACATGTTGAAGGCATACAGCTTGGTTCGGTCCCGCCTCGCCACCCTCCGCCGCGACGAGAAGGGCGTGACGGCGATCGAGTACGGCGTGATCGCGGCGGTCATCATCGTCGCGCTGGTCGGCGTTCTCAGCGGCGTCGCCGGCGGCTTGACGACGGCGTTCAACTCCGTCGCCACGGCCCTGACCGGCAGCGGCAGTCCCTGATCCGGCCTGAGGCCGGTCGCGCCGCATTCGGGTCGCGGCGGGGGAACGCGGGGCCGCCTTGTGCGGCCCCGTCGCCGTTCCGAGGCGCGTGAGCCGCGCGCCGCCCCGCCGGACGGTCGGAACCCATGACGACCCTGCTCCTGATCGTCATCGCCGCGGCGTTGATCGTGGCCGCCTGCTCTGATCTCGCGGTCCGCCGGATTCCGAACGCCGCCTCGGCGGTGGTGGCCCTGGCCGGCCTCGCCTTGCGGATGGTCGAGGGACCGGGGCCCCTGGCGGCGACCGTCGCGGCCGCGGGTGTCCTGTTCATCCTGCTGTTCGCCGGCTTCGCACGCGGCGTGCTGGGCGGCGGCGACGTCAAGCTTGCCTCAGCGGTCGCGCTCGGCCTGCCGCCGGCAACGATCTGGGATTTCGTCGTCGCCACCGCCCTCAGCGGCGGCGTGCTCGCCCTTGGCTATCTGGCCGCGCAACGCCTCATCCCCGCCACTGTCGCGCCCGCCGGACGCGGCGCCTCGGCCCTCGCCCGCGTGGCCGCCGCCGAACGCTGGCGCATGCGGCGGCGCGGCCCTCTGCCCTACGGCGTCGCCATTGCCATCGGCGGGCTTACATACTTCAGCAACCATTTCATGATGCAGTGACGGCATGGCCGTCCGCATCATCCTTATCGGTCTGATTGTCCTCGCGGCGGCAGGCCTGTCGCTCCTTGGCATGCAGGCGCTGCTGCCGGCCCAGCCCGCCCGCACCGTCGTCTCCGAAACGGTCCCGAACCAGCCGCCGCCGCCGCTGTTGGTCCGCACCCTCGTCGCAGCCCGCCCGATCCCGGCCGGATCGCTGCTGCGCGCCGAGGATCTCGGCGTGCGCGAGGTGCCGACCGGCGAGGCCGGCGGGGGCGTGCTGCGCGACACTCCGGAGACGCGCGCCGAACTCGCCGGCGCCCTGGTGCGCCGCTATCTCGAGCCCGGCGAACGCATCGCGATCGAGGACGTGCTGCGCCCGCGCGACCGCGGCTTCCTCGCCGCCGTGCTGCGCCCGAACATGCGCGCGATCACCGTCGGCGTCGATGCCGTCACCGGCACCGCCGGCCTGATCTGGCCCGGCGACCGGGTCGATCTGCTGCTGACCCAGTCGCTCGACGAGCGCGTCACCCAGCTCTCGCGCCGGGTGGTGGGCGAGACCGTGCTGAACGACGTGCGCGTGATCGCGGTCGACCAGCAGCTCACCCAGGACGCCGCGGGCGCCAATGCCTCGCCCGAGGGCAGGGTCGCGCGCACGGTCACGCTGGAGGTGACGCCCGAGGAGGCCGAACGCGTCGCCGTCGCGGGCCAGCTCGGCCGGCTCTCGCTCACGATCCGCGCGATGGACGGCGATTCCGAGAGCGGGGAGCGCGCCCGCCGCTCGGTGTTCGGCGGCGACGTCTCGCCGGCCCTGTCCGAGAGCGACCGCATCGAGCGGCCGGTCGGGGCCAGGATGCGCATCATCCAGGGCGACGATCGCCAGGAGGTCATCTTCCGATGAGGATGCGCGCGCTCCATCACATCGCGCTCGCCCTGTGCCTGGCCGGCGCCGTTGTCGCGGCGGTAGCGACGGGCGCGGGGCCGGCAGCGGCGCAGCAGGGACGCGGCACGCTGACGATCGAGCCCGGCGGGGGGCAGCTCGTCACCCTGCCCCAGGCCGCCGCCACCGTGTTCGCCGCCGATCCGCGCGTCGCGCGCGTGCAGGCCGCCTCGCCGACCACGCTGTTCATCTCGGGTGTCGGCCGCGGCCGCACCGTGGTGGTGGCGACGGCGGCGGACGGCTCGGAGATCGCGAGCTACGAGGTCACCGTCGGCCCGCCGCCGCGACCGCCCGGCGCGCCCGGCCCCGCGGTCGCGGCCGCACCCGCCCTGCCCGCGCTCGAGGCGGCGATCCGCTCGATCGTGCCCGGCGGCAGCAACATCTCGGTCCGGCGCGTGCCCGGCGGGGTCATGCTCTCCGGCGAGGTGCCCACGGCGGCCGACGCGCAGCGCGCCTTCACCGTCGCCCGCAGCGGCCTGCCCGAGGGCGAGCGCGTGATCGACCAGCTGCGCATCGGCGGCGCGCTCCAGGTCAATCTGCGCGTGCGCGTCGCCGAGGTGTCGCGCACCATCACGCGCGATCTCGGCTTCAACTGGCAGGCGCTCGGCAACACGGGGCGCTTCGCCTTCGGCCTGCTCACCGGCACCTTCGCCGGCGCGCGGCTGATCCCGGGCCTGGGCGGCGAGGCCGGGCGCAACTTCATCGCCGGCGGCTACAGCTCGAGCTCGTTCGACATCAACGGCCTGATCGACGCGCTGGCGCAGGACCAGCTGATCAGCATCCTCGCCGAGCCGAACCTGACCGCGCAGAGCGGCGAGACCGCCTCGTTCCTCGCCGGCGGCGAGTTCCCGGTCCCGGTCGGCACCTCGCAGGGCACCAGCATCACGATCGAGTTCAAGCAGTTCGGCGTCTCGCTCGCCTTCGTCCCCACCGTCCTGGATGCGACCCGGATCAGCCTGAAGGTCCGCCCCGAGGTCAGCGAGCTGACCGAGGAGGGCGCGATCAGCCTGCCGGTCGCGGGCGGCGTGGTGCGGATCCCGGCCCTGCGCGTCCGGCGCGCCGAAACCACGGTGGAGCTCGGCAGCGGCCAGTCCTTCGCGATCGCCGGGCTGTTGCAGGACGGCAGCCGCATCGCCTCCTCCGGCCTGCCGTTCCTCGGCGAGATCCCCATCCTCGGCGCGCTCTTCAAGTCCGACCGCTTCCGCCGCAACGACAGCGAGCTCGTGATCATCGTCACGCCCTATCTCGTGCGGCCGGTCTCGGATCCGGGCCGACTCGCCCTGCCGACCGACGGCGTGCGCCCGGCCAACGACATCGAGCGCATCCTGTTCCATCGCCAGCTCTCACGCGAGGCGGCCCCGCCGCGCGTGCCCGGGCAGATCGGCTTCATCGTGGAGTAGGCGCCATGCTGCGCGGTCTCGTTCCGGCCCTGGCGGCCGTCCTGCTGGTGTCCGGCTGCGGCGCGGCGAGCGATCCGAGCCAGCGCGAGGGCACCTGGCGCCCGAGCGGCGCCAATGCCGCCAATCTGCGCGCGATGATCGTCGACCCCTCGCATCTGCGGCAGGGTGTCGGCGATCCGACCGGGCGGGGCCGCCAGGCGACGAACGCGATCGAGCGGCTGGAAGACGACGACCTGAAGCCGCTGCCGGATATCCGCGCCTCGCAGATCGGTCGCTAGGCAGGTTCCCGGAGGGCAGATGCTGGATCTGGAGAAGAAGACCGCCGACGAGGCCGCCGCCGAGCCCGCCGCGCGCCCGATCGTGCTGAGCCGGCCGCTGGTCGCCGCCTACACGGCCGATCCCGAGGCCGAGGCGACGCTGCGCACCGCCATGGCGGACCTCGCCGACAAGCTCACCCTTGTGCGCGGCAATGTCAGCGTCGCCATCCGCGAGCTCGCGCGCAGCCCGACGCCGCAGGTGCTGATCGTCGATGTCAGCGGCACCAGCGATCCGCTGGTCGCACTCGATGACCTCGCCGGCGTCTGCGAGCCCGACGTGAAGGTGCTGGTGATCGGCGACCGCACCGACATGGGCTTCTACCGCGAGATCACGCGCGGCCTCGGCGTCGTCGAGTATCTCTACAAGCCGCTGACGCGCGACAACGTCGCGCGGCTGTTCCTGCCGGTCGTGCACGGGCGGATGCCGGGCGGCGCGGAACAGGTCGGCGGGCGCGTCATCACGGTCTCGGGCACCCATGGCGGCGTCGGCACCACCACCGTCGCGGTCAATCTCGCCGTCCAGCTCGCCGAGAGCACGCGCGGCTATGTGGCGCTGCTCGACCTCAACCTGCAGACCGGCGCGGCCACGACCATGCTCGGCGTCAAGGCCGGCGCGGGGCTGCGCGTCGCGCTGGAGGAGCCCGAGCGCGTCGATGGGCTGTTCCTCGAGCGCACGGCGGTCAACGTGTCGGACCGGCTGCGCCTGCTCGCCGCCGAGGAGGCGTTCGAGGCGCCGCCCGCGCCGACCGCGGAGGGCGTGTCGCGGCTGATGACGCTGCTCCGCCGCCGCTTCAACTACATCGTCGTCGACATGCCCACACCGGCCGACGCGGCGCTGCTCTCGCTCTACACGATGGCGCAGCTGCGCCTCCTGGTGATGACGCCCGACGTGGTCTCGATCCGCGACGCCGCGCGCTTCAAGGCCATGCTCGCCGCGGTGACGGGCTCGGACAAGGCGGTGACGGTGCTGAACCGTGCCGGCATGCCGGGCGGCGTGGCCGCCAACCTGGTCGAGCGCGGCCTGCAGTCCAAGCTCGACTTCCAGATCCCCGACATCCCCAAGCATCTCGCGCTCGCGGCCGATCTCGGCGTGCCGGCGGCCGCGCGCAACAAGACGTTCTGCGCGGCCATGCAGGCGCTGACCAAGGAGGTCTCGGGCGTGCGCGTCGGCGCGCGCAGAGGCGGGTGGCTCAGCCGCCTGTTCGGCCGATGAGCGGCTTCGGCCGCCGCACCGAGCCGGCGCTGCCGCCGCGGGCGGAGCGTGCGCCGCCGCCCCCGCCGCCGCAGGCGGCCGTGCCGATCGTGCGCCCGGCCGCGCCCGCCATGCCCGCGCCTGCCGCCCCGCCCGCCGCGACGGCGTCGCGCACCAGGCTCTGGAGCCTGGTCATGGAGCAGGTGGACCCGACCCTGGCCGCGGAGCTGCCGGGCGAACGGCTGCGCGCGGAGCTCGAACGGCTGATCCACCAGATCGCCGACAAGCACCGGATCGAGCTCTCCGCGCGCGAACAGGCCGCGCTCGCCCGCGATATCGCCGACGACATGGTCGGCCTCGGCCCGCTCGAACCCCTGCTCGCCGACGAGACCATCACCGACATCATGGTGAACGGCCCGACCAACATCTATGTCGAGGCGCGCGGCAAGCTCCAGAAGTCGGATGTGCGCTTCCGCGACTCCGCCCATGCGGCGACGATCGCGCAGAAGATCGCCGCCGCGGTCGGCCGCCGCGTCGACGAGTCGAGCCCGATGGTGGACGCGCGGCTCGCCGATGGCAGCCGCGTCAACATCGTCCTGCCGCCGCTCGCGCTCGACGGGCCCTGCATCTCGATCCGCAAGTTCGCGCGCAAGCGGATCGACTTCGCGCGCATGGTCGAGTTCGGTTCGCTCACCGCGCCGGTCGCGCGGCTGCTGGAGATCGCCGCGCGCTGCCGCCTCAACATCCTGATCTCGGGCGGCACCGGGTCGGGCAAGACCACGCTGCTCAACGCGCTGAGCCGGCTGATCGACCACAGCGAGCGCATCGTCACGATCGAGGACGCGGCCGAGCTCCAGCTCCAGCAGCCGCATGTCGTGCGGCTGGAGACGCGCCCGGCGAACCTGGAAGGCAAGGGCGAGATCACCCAGCGCGACCTGGTGAAGAACGCGCTGCGCATGCGTCCCGACCGCATCATCCTCGGCGAGGTGCGCGGGCCCGAGGCGTTCGACATGCTCCAGGCCATGAACACCGGCCATGACGGCTCGCTCGGCACACTGCACGCGAACAGCGCGCGCGACGCGCTGATCCGCGTCGAGAACATGGTGCAGATGGGCAGCTTCGGCCTGCCGGTGAAGGCGATCCGCACGCAGATCGCCTCGGCGCTCGACATGATCATCCAGATCGAGCGCATGCGCGACGGCACGCGCCGCGTCATCCAGGTGAGCGAGGTGCGCGGCCTCGAAGGCGAGGTCATCACCATGAACGACCTCGTCGCCTTCGAGTACGAGGGCGAGGACAGCCAGGGCCGGATCCGCGGGCGCTACCGGGCCGCCGGCATCCGCCCGGGCTTCATCGCGCGGCTCGAGTATTTCGGCCTCGATCGAGCCTGGCTCGCCGCGCTCGAGGAGTTCTGAGGCGATGCCCTTCGCCGAGGCCTCGCCGACGACCATCGCGCTGGTCATCCTGGTCCTGGTCGGGCTCGGCAGCGCGGTCCTGCTGCTGCTGGAGATCCGCAACCAGCGCCTCGCGCGCCGCCTGAGCGAGGCGACCGCCCAGTCGCGCCGGCGCCGCGAGACGACGCAGCAGACCGGCATCCAGATCGTCCAGCGCAACACCGCCTCGCCCGGTCACCGGCTGGCGCGGCTGATCGCGCTCAACCCCTCCCGGCCGCAGGAGCATCCCGCGCCCTGGCCGCTGGTGCTGGTGTTGGCGGCCGTCGGCGGCGCGATCTGCGGCATGCTGATCGCCGCGATGCTCGGGCGCTCCCTCGCGATCGCGGGCGGTATCGCCGCCACCGTCCTGATCGCCCGGTCGGTGTTCGCCTACGGCACCTCGAACTACCGCGAGCAGTTGTTCCGGCAGTTGCCCGACGCGATGGGCATGATCGTGCGCGCGCTCAAGGCGGGCATCCCCGTCACCGAGGCGATCCGCACCATCACGCGCGAGAGCCCCGAGCCGACGCGGCGCGAGTTCGCGCAGGTGACGGCCGAACAGGCGATCGGCGTGCCGATCGAGACGAGCCTGCTCAATCTCTACAGCCGCACGGGGCTGCGCGAGTACGGCTTCTTCGCCGTCACGATCACCCTGCAGCAGCAGACCGGCGGCAGCCTGACCGAGACGCTGGAGAACCTCGCCGACGTGGTGCGCAAGCGCGTGCAGACGGCTGCGCGCGGCCGGGCGCTCGCCGGCCAGGCGCGGATGTCGGCGGTGATCCTCACCGTCATCCCGTTCGTGGCCCTCGCCGCGCTGTCGGTGCTGAATCCGGGCTATCTCCAGTTCTACTTCACCCACGAGAAGGGGCCGACGGTGGCGGCGATGGCGTTCGGCCTGCTCGTCCTCGGCGTGCTCACCATGCGCGGCATGATCCGCCGCAGTCTCGCGGTGACATGATCCCCCTGCCCGAGATCTCCGGGCGCAACGCGATCGCGCTCGCGACCGCGATCGGCATCGCCGTGCTGGGGCTGATCCTGCTGGCCGCCTGGCTGTCGGCGCGCGACAGCCTGGAGCGCCGGCTCGCCGGGCGGATCGCGAGCGTCGGCAGGGGCGCCGCCCAGACGGGGCCGCGGCGCATGCAGGGGGCGGGCCTGATCAGCGGGCTGCTGCGCGCGATCGGCAACGCCCTCGGCGGCAGCGCGCTCCTCTCCGACAAGGACCGGCGCGACCTCGAACGCAGCGTCGCCGCCGCCGGCTACCGGCCGCAGCAGGTGGTGCCGCTGGTGATCGGGCTGAAGGTCGTGCTGCTGCTGGCGATCCCCGCGGCGACCTACGGCATCACGGAGCTGCACGGCACGACCGGCTTCAGGCAGACGATGCTGGTGGCCGGCGGGCTGCTGGTCGGGATGCTGGGGCCGAACTGGGTGCTCGGCTGGATGCACAAGCGGTACGTGAAGCAGCTCCGCATGGGCCTCGCCGACACGCTCGACCTGATGGTGATCTGCGCCGAGGCCGGGCTCGGCCTGGAGAGCATGGTCGAACGCGTCGCGTTGGAGATGGGACCGTCCAACCCGCCGATCGCCACCGAGTTCACGACGCTGTCGAACGAGCTTCGCCTGCTCTCGGACCGTCGCCAGGCGCTGCTCAATCTGGGCGAGCGCACGGATGTCCAGGGGCTGCGCCGGCTCGCCACCACGCTCGCGCAGACCATCCAGTACGGCACGCCGCTCGGCCAGGCGCTGCGCACGCTCTCGGCCGAGATGCGGCACGAGCGGCTGATCGAGTTCGAGGAGAAGGCGGCCAAGCTGCCGGCGCTGCTGGTGCTGCCGCTGACGCTGTTCATCCTGCCGTGCCTCGTGCTGCTGCTCGCGGGTCCGTCCTTCGTGCAGCTCATCGGCTCCTTCAACCGCTAGAGGCTGACATGGCTCGCTGGCTGACCCGATCGCTCTGCCTCGCCGTCCTGCTCTCGGGCTGCGCCACGGCGGGCCAGCAGGCATCGCGCGCGCCCTCGGCGCATGAGCGGCTGCGCCTCGCCGCCGCGGCGGAGGCGAACAACAACCACGAGGTGGCGCTGTCGATCTACCGCAACGCCGCCCAGGCCGAGCCCGACAACGCCGAGGTGCAGGCGCGGTTCGCCCGCGCGCTCGCCGATCGCGGCCTGCATGCCGAGGCCGTGCTGGTGCTGGAGCAGGCGCTCGCCCGCCGCCCGCGCGACCGCACGCTGCTGCTCGCCCTTGGGCGCACGCAGCTCCGCGCCAACGATCTCCGCACGGCCGGGCAGAGCTTCCAGCGCCTGCTGGAGCAGTCGCCGGGCGACCCGGACGCGCTGAACGGGCTCGGGGTGATCGCCGACATCTCGGGCGAGCACGAGCTCGCGCAGGAACGCTACCGCGAGGGGCTCAGGCGCGCGCCCGCGCATGAGGGGCTGCGCAACAACCTCGCGCTCTCGCTCGCGTTGACCGGTTCGCCGGGCGAGGCCAAGGAGGTGCTCCAGCGCCTGCGCCGCGACGGCAACACCGATGTCCGCGTCCGCCACAACCTCGCCTTCGTCTCGGCCATGGCGGGCGACGACGCGACCGCGCGCCGGCTCTCGGCGGCGGAGCTGGATGCGGTGGAGCAGCAGCAGCTTGTCGCGGCGGCCTCGCTGCTCGCCGCCGCGGGCCGCAGCGCGCCGCCGGCCCCCGCCCCGCGGCCGGAGAGCTTCGCCCCGCCCGCCGTCACGCCGCAACCCGTCGCGCCGCGCGCCGAGCCGCCGCCCGCCCCCGTGGCCGCTCCGCCGCCGCGCGCCGAGCCGCCGGCCACGGCCGTCTCCGGCCGCGTCGTGCTGCGCGCGCGCGCCGAGTCCTGGGTGATGCTGCGCGAGCAGGCGACCGGCAGGGTGGTGTTCGACCGCGTGCTGCAGCCCGGCGAGAGCCACGCGGTGCCCGACCGCGCGGGGATGCTGCTGACCACCGGCAACGCGCCGGGGCTCGAGGTGCTGGTGGATGGCGAGCCGCTGCCCGCGCTCGCCGGCGCCGGCCGGGTGCGGCGCGACATCGCGCTCGATCCGGCGGCGCTGCGGCAGGCCGCGGCCGCGCCCCAACCCCGCCCTGCGGCGGCCGCGCCCGCGGTCGCACCCTCGCCACCCTCCATTCCGCAGGCCGCGACGGCGGACGCGGCGCCCGCGCGCGTGCGGCTCCGCGCGCGCGGCGAGACCTGGGTGCAGGTGCAGGAGCGCGCCAGCGGCACCGTGCTGTTCGACCGGGTGATGCAGCCGGGCGAGAGCTACGCCGTCCCAGACCGGCCCGGGCTGGTGCTCACCACCGGCAATGCCGGCGGGCTCGAGGTGCAGGTCGAGGGCGAGACGCTGCCGCCGCTCGGCGCCGAGCGGGCCGTGCGGCGCAATCTCCCGCTCGATCCCGCAACACTCCGGCAGGCGACCGCGCCGCGCGCGCCGATGCCCGAGCCGGCCCCGCCGCCGGTGCAGACCGCCACTCCGGCCGCGACGACCGGCGCGACCGCCCGCATCGCGCTGCGCGCGCGCGACGAGGCCTGGGTGCAGGTGCGCGAGCGCGAGTCGGGCACGGTGCTGTTCGACCGCATCCTGCGCGCGGGCGAGCAGTACGAGGTGCCCGCCCGCTCCGGGCTGCTCCTCACCACCGGCAATGCCGGCGGGCTCGAGGTCAGCGTCGGCGGCGAGGCGCTGCCGCCGCTCGGCGCCGATCGGACGGTGCGGCGCGACGTGCCGCTCGAGGCGGCGGCGCTGCGCCGCGCGGTCGTCGTCGGCGCGCGCTAGCGACGCGCCGCCCCTAGCGCCGCAGCAGCGACCAGAGGCTGCGCCGGCGCGGCAGGTCCTCGGTGCTGCGCACGGCCGCGATCTCCTGCGTCAGCAGCTTGATCGCAGTGCGGAACGGTCCGGGCCTCGTGACGGCCGGCTTGCCGAGATTGGCCGCCGCCGGCAGCACGCGCGGCAGGTAGGGCACGACGATGTCGGGCGCGACCTTCAGCGCCTCCTCCACCTGCTTCTGCGACAGGGCGCCCGGGCGGGCCGCCTGGTTCAGCACCACGACCGCGCGGCTGGTCTGCGCCGGCGCGTTCGGCACGGCGAGGAACCGCGCGAGGTCGCGCGTGTTCGCGACATCCGGCGCCATCACCAGCACGCGCTGATGCACGCGATCGAAGGCGTCGCGCACCAGCGGGGGAAAACCGGCCGGCGCATCGATCACGATGTGGTTGAACCGGTCGCGCAGCAGCTGGATCAGGTGCGCGACCGCATTCCCCGCCGGGTGGATCGCGGTGGCGAGGCTCTCCTCGGCGGCGAACACGCGCAGCCGCTCGCCGACCGGCTGGCCGGCGCGGTCGAGGAACAGCGCGTCCACCTTCTCGGGCGCTTCGAGCGCGATGCGCATCCCCGATGACGGGCGCGCGCCGAGCAGCAGCGCCGCGCTGCCGGTGTGGAGATTGAGATCGACCAGCGCGACATGGCGGCGCGCCTCGTCGGCGAGATGCAGGGCGAGATTGGCCGCGATCGTGGTGGCGCCGACACCGCCGCGCACGCCGGCGATCAGCACGACCCGCCCGCCGCGCGCGCCGAGCTCGCTCGGCGCCTGGTTCGCGATCAGCGGCAGGAAGGTGCGCGAGACCGCATCACGCGTCAGCGGCTTGGGCAGGTATTCGGTGACGCCGAGATTGCGCGTCAGGTCGCGGTAGAAATCGACCTCGTCGCGCTCGCCGACCACCAGCACCTTGACGTCGGGCTCGCAGACCTGGGCCAGCGCATCGAGGGCGGCGAAGGGCTCGGCATTGTCGGCGATGTCGACCAGCAGCACCTGCGGCGTGGCCGAGCGGGCGAGGTGCTGGGTGGCGGTCGTGATGTCGCCGCGCCGCACCTCCGCCCCGTCGGGGCCGTTGTCGGTCAGCACCTCGCGCAGCACCTGCTCGCTCCGCGTATCGGCGAGGAAGGCGAGGAACGGCAGGCGCGGCGAATGCACAGGCGCGGGCGCCGGCGCCGCGTCGGGCGCGAGGATGCCGCCGTCAGCCATCACGCCCCCGACCGCCGCGCGCGGCCGCGCGCTCCGGCAGGACGGCCGAGGCCGAAGCGGAAGATGCCGAAGGCTGAAACATATCCACGCCATGGTCCGCGCTGGCGGTTAAGACGAGGTTGCCGGCGCGCCGCATCGCCGGCCTGCGCCAAGGGGATGGCGCCGGCCCCGGCGGCGCGGCCGGTCCCGCACCCGTCACGTCTGCGCGAGCCTCACGCCCGCGCCGGGGTGGCGGCGCCGCGGCCCCGCCCCTATCGTCGCGGCGAGCACCGCCGCGAAGGGAACTCGCCGTGAAGACACGCGCCGCCGTCGCCTGGGAGGCCGGCAAGCCTCTCAGCATCGAGACGATCGAGATCGAGGGGCCGCGCGCGGGCGAGGTGCTGGTCGAGATCAAGGCGACGGGCATCTGCCACACCGACGCCTACACGCTCTCCGGCGCCGACCCGGAGGGGCTGTTCCCCGCCATCCTCGGTCACGAGGGGGCGGGGATCGTGCGCGAGATCGGCGCGGGCGTCACCTCGCTCTCCCCCGGCGATCACGTGATCCCGCTCTACACGCCCGAATGCCGGCAGTGCAAAACCTGCCTCTCGCGCCGCTCCAACCTCTGCACGGCGATCCGCGCCACCCAGGGCAAGGGCGTGATGCCGGACGGGTCGAGCCGCTTCCGCTGCGACGGCGCCCAGGTGTTCCACTACATGGGCTGCTCGACCTTCGCGAACTTCACCGTGCTGCCCGAGATCGCGCTGGCCAAGGTCCGCGCCGACGCCCCGTTCGAGAAGATCTGCTACATCGGCTGCGGTGTGACCACCGGCATCGGCGCGGTGATCAACACCGCCAAGGTCTGGCCCGGCGCGAACGTGGCGGTGTTCGGCCTCGGGGGGATCGGGCTGAACGTGATCCAGGGGGCGCGCATGGTCGGCGCGGACCGGATCATCGGCGTCGATCTCAACCCCGCCAAGCGCGCCATGGCCGAACGTTTCGGCATGACCGACTTCATCAACCCCGACGAGGTCGGCCGCGACAAGGTGGTGCAGGCGATCGTCGATCTGACCGGCGGCGGCGCCGATTTCAGCTTCGAGTGCATCGGCAGCGTGCAGACCATGCGCCAGGCGCTGGAGTGCTGCCATCGCGGCTGGGGCGAGAGCATCATCATCGGGGTCGCCGCCGCCGGGCAGGAGATCAGCACGAGGCCGTTCCAGCTCGTCACCGGGCGGGTCTGGAAGGGCACCGCCTTCGGCGGCGCGCGCGGGCGCACCGACGTGCCGAAGATCGTGGATTGGTACATGGACGGGAAGATCCAGATCGACCCGCTGATCACGCATACGATGGCGCTCGACGAGATCAACACCGCCTTCGACCTCATGCACGAGGGCAGCGCGATCCGCTCGGTGGTGGTGTACTGAGCCCGCCATGGACCTCGTGGGCTTCCGCGCGAGCCTCGACGGCCCGGCGCCACCGCCCGGCCTGCCGGCCGCACTCGCGGCCCTCTGGTGGGATGCGCGCGGCGACTGGGAGCGCGCGCACGAGGCGGCGATGAGCGACGAGGGGGCCGAGGCCGCCTGGGTCCACGCCTATCTCCACCGCAAGGAGGGCGACCGGTCCAACGCCGCCTACTGGTACCGCCGCGCCGGCCGGACGATGCCCGACGGCACGCTCGCGGCCGAGTGGGAGGCGATCGTGACGGCCCTGCTGTCGCGCTGACGTCATCTTCCCCGTTGCCGAACGGCCGCGGTCCTGCCAATGCTCGCGGCAGGACGGCGCACCGGGTTCAGGGGAGACGCGGGTGGACTACGCCCTGCAGCAACTCGTCAACGGGCTGACGCTCGGCATGATCTACGGGTTGATCGCGCTCGGCTACACGATGGTCTACGGGATCATCGGCATGATCAACTTCGCCCATGGCGACATCTTCATGGTGGGCGCCTTCACCGCGCTGATCGGCTTCCTGCTGCTCGGCATGGGCGGGGTGACCTTCGTGCCGCTGGCGCTGATCCTGGTGCTGGTGCTGGCGATGGCCTTCACCTCGCTCTACGGCTTCACGGTCGAGCGCCTCGCCTACCGTCCGCTGCGCGGCTCGTTCCGCCTCGCGCCCCTGATCAGCGCGATCGGCATGAGCATCTTCCTGCAGAACTTCGTGCAGGTGACGCAGGGCGCGCGCGTCAAGCCGCTGGAGCCGGTGGTGCAGGGCGGCGTGGTGCTGAGCCGCGGCGGCACGGTCGAGGTGACGCTCTCCTACATGCAGATCAGCATCATCCTGACCACGCTCGTGGTGCTGACCGTGTTCACGCTGATCATCGGCCGCACCCCCCTCGGCCGCGCGATGCGCGCCTGCGAGCAGGACCGGCGCATGGCGAGCCTGCTCGGCATCGACACCGACCGCACGATCAGCCTGACCTTCGTGATCGGCGCGGCGCTCGCCGCGGTCGCGGGCATGATGTACCTGCTCTATTACGGCGTGATCGACTTCTTCATCGGCTTCGTCGCCGGCATCAAGGCGTTCACCGCCGCCGTGCTCGGCGGCATCGGCAGCCTGCCTGGCGCGGTGCTCGGCGCGCTGCTGATCGGCATGATCGAGACCTTCTGGTCGGCCTATTTCTCGGTCCAGTACAAGGACGTCGCCGCCTTCTCGATCCTCGCGATCGCGCTGATCTTCCTGCCCTCGGGCATCCTCGGCCGCCACGAGGTGGAGAAGGTCTGAGCGTGTCCGGCGCAGCCCCGCGCGGCATGGCCGCGATCGTCAGGGACGCGGGCTTGGCCGCGCTGATCGCGCTCGGCGTCGGCGCGCCGCTGCTCGGGCTCCGCACCGAGCCGGTTGGCCGCGGGCTGACGCTGATCCCGCGCCCCGGCCTGCTGCTCAGCGTGGTCGCCGCCGTGTTCGTCGGCCGCATCCTGGTCGGGCTGTTCATGGCGCAGCGCGCACTGCGCCGCAGGGTGATCTCGCCCGCGCCGCGCGCGATGCTGGCGCCGCCCGGCTTCCGCTCCTGGCTCGGCAGGGCGGCCGGGCCGGCGATGCTGGCCTTCGCGCTGCTGCTGCCGTTCATGCCGGGGATCGGACGTTACGAGATCGATCTCGGCACGCTCGTGCTGACCTACGTCATGCTCGGCTGGGGGCTGAACATCGTCGTCGGCCTCGCCGGCCTGCTCGATCTCGGCTATGTCGCCTTCTACGCGGTCGGCGCCTACAGCTATGCCCTGCTCGCCAAGCATCTCGAGATCGGTTTCTGGGCCGCGCTGCCGCTGACCGGGCTCTGTTCCGCGGTCTGGGGCATCATCCTCGGCTTCCCGGTGCTCAGGCTGCGCGGCGACTATCTCGCGATCGTCACGCTCGCGTTCGGCGAGATCATCCGCATCGTGCTGCTGAACTGGGTCGGGCTCACCGGCGGGCCCAACGGCATGAGCGGCATCCCGCGCCCGTCCTTCTTCGGCCTGCCCTTCTCCATGGCCGGCGGCGAGGGCACGTTTGCCGGGTTCTTCGGACTCGAACCCTCGCCGCTGCACCGCATCATCTTCCTCTACTACCTGATCCTCGCCCTCGCGCTGGTCACCAACTTCGTCACCATCCGCCTGCGCCGCCACCCGATCGGCCGCGCCTGGGAGGCCCTGCGCGAGGACGAGGTGGCCTCGCGCGCGCTCGGGCTTTCGGTTGTGGCGGTGAAGCTCACCGCGTTTGCGACCGGCGCGCTGTTCGGCGGCTTCGCCGGCGCCTTCTTCGCCACGCGCCAGGGTTTCATCAGCCCCGAGAGCTTCACCTTCATCGAGAGTGCCTTGATCCTCGCGATCGTCGTGCTCGGCGGCATGGGCAGCCAGATCGGCGTCGCCACCGCCGCGGTGGTGATGATCGGCGGGTTCGAGCTGTTCCGCGACCTCGAACAGTTCCGCATGCTGGTGTTCGGCCTGGCGATGGTGGCGATCATGGTCTGGCGGCCGCGCGGGCTCGTGTCGTCGCGCGAGCCCTCGGTCGCGCTCGGCGCGCGCAAGATGGTCGGCGCCGAGCACGTGGCGGAGGGACGCGGATGAGCGCGCCCGATCCGATCCTGGTCGTCGAGAACCTCACCATGCGCTTCGGCGGCCTGGTCGCGATCGACGCGCTGAGCTTCGAGGCCGAGCGCGGCGACATCACCGCCATCATCGGCCCGAACGGCGCGGGCAAGACCACGGTGTTCAACTGCCTCACCGGCTTCTATCGCCCGACCGGCGGCAGCATCGTCATCCGCCATGCGGACGGCACCACCTACCCGCTGCACCGGCTGGTGCAGCACCGCATCGCCAAGCACGCGCGCGTCGCCCGCACCTTCCAGAACATCCGCCTGTTCGGCGGCATGACCGTGCTCGAGAACCTGATGGTCGCGCAGCACAACCGGCTCATGGGCGAAGGCGGGCGCACGCCCTTCGCGCTGATGGGGTTCGGGCCGTTCCAGAAGCGCGAGGCGGCGGCGGTGGAGCGCGCGCGCGCCTGGCTCGACCGCGTCGGCCTCACCCCGCGCGCCGACGATCCGGCGGCCGCGCTGCCCTATGGGGCGCAGCGGCGGCTCGAGATCGCGCGCGCGATGTGCATGGAGCCGGTGATCCTGTGCCTCGACGAGCCCGCCGCCGGGCTCAATCCGCGCGAGAGCGAGGAGCTCAACGACCTGCTGCGCTCGATCAAGGCCGAGGGCACCTCGATCCTGCTGATCGAGCACGACATGAGCGTGGTGATGCGGATCAGCGACCGTGTCGTCGTGCTCGACTACGGACAGAAGATCGCCGACGGACCGCCCGACGCGGTGCGCGACGATCCGAAGGTGATCGCCGCCTATCTCGGCGTCGAGGAGGAGGAGGCGCTGGCGGTGGACGCGGCGCTGCACCAGGAGTGAGCGCGGCGGCCAACGGCGCGATGCTGGCGGTCGAGGATGTCACCACCGCCTATGGCGCGATCGTCGCGCTGCGCGGGGTGTCGCTGACGGTCGGGCACGGCGAGATCGTCACGCTGATCGGCGCGAACGGCGCCGGCAAGTCGACGCTGATGATGACGATCTGCGGCAGCCCCGCCCCGCGCGAGGGCCGCGTGGTGCTGGAGGGGCGCGACATCACCGGCTGGCCCACGCATCTGATCATGCGCCAGGGGCTGGCGCACGCGCCCGAGGGACGGCGCATCTTCCCGCGCATGACCGTGCTCGAGAATCTCCGCATGGGCGCGGAGGTGCTGAACGGCGCGCATTTCGACCAGGACCTCGAGAAGGTCTGCGCGCTGTTCCCGCGCCTGAAGGAGCGGCTCGGCCAGCGCGGCGGCACGCTCTCGGGCGGCGAGCAGCAGATGCTGGCGATCGCGCGCGCGCTGATGAGCCGGCCCCGCCTGCTGCTGCTCGACGAGCCCTCGCTCGGCCTCGCGCCGATGGTGGTGCGCCAGATCTTCGCCGCGATCCGCGACCTCAACCGCGAGACCGGGCTGACGGTGCTGCTGGTCGAGCAGAACGCCTATCACGCGCTCCGGCTCGCCCATCGCGGCTATGTGCTGGTGAACGGGCGCATCACCATGACGGGCACCGGGGCGGAACTGCTCGCCCGGCCCGAGGTGCGGGCGGCCTATCTGGAGGGCGGGCGGGCCTGAGCCGGGCGCGCGCCCCCCCGCTTTTCCCTCTTTGCCGCCGGCCGTCCGCTTCACTACGCTGGGCCACCGGCCGCGTTCCGCGGCCAGGGACAGCAGACGGAGGGAGACTTCCATGTTCAGAAGGACGCTGGTGGCGGCCGCCGGTGCGGCCGCGCTGGTGGCTGGCAGCGGGCTCGCCCAGGCGCAGCTCCGCATCGCGACGGTCGGGCCGATGACCGGCCAGTACGCCGCGTTCGGCGCGCAGATGCGCGCGGGCGCCGAGCAGGCGGTCGCCGACATCAATGCCGCGGGCGGCGTGCTCGGCCAGCAGCTGGTGCTGGAGGTCGGCGACGATGCCTGCGATCCGCGCCAGGCCGTCTCGGTCGCGAACCAGCTCACCGGCCGCGGCGTGCGCTTCGTCGCCGGGCATTTCTGCTCGGGCAGCTCCATCCCGGCCTCGAAGGTCTATCTCGAGGAGGGCGTGCTGCAGATCAGCCCCGCCAGCACCAACCCGCGCTTCACCGACGAGGGCGGCTGGAACACCTTCCGCGTCTGCGGCCGCGACGACCAGCAGGGCATGGTCGCGGGCAGCTTCATCGCGCGCAACTTCCCCGGCCAGAAGGTGGCGATCCTTCATGACAACTCGGCCTACGGGAAGGGCCTCGCCGACGAGACCAAGAAGGCGATGAACGCCGCCGGCATGCAGGAGACGCTCTATCTCGCCTATGTCGCCGGCGAGCGCGACTACTCGGCGATCGTCAGCCGCCTCCAGCAGGCCGGCATCGATGTCGTCTATTTCGGCGGCTACCACACCGAGGCCGGGCTGATCGTGCGGCAGATGCGCGAGCGCGGCCTGCGCGCGGTCGCGATCGGCGGCGACGCGCTGGTGACCAACGAGTACTGGCAGATCACGGGTGCCGCGGGCGAAGGCACGCTGATGACCTTCTCGTCGGATCCGCGCAAGCGGCCTGCGGCGGCCGAGGTGGTGGCGAAGTTCCGTGCCCGCAACATCGACCCCGAGGGCTACGTGCTCTACACCTACGCCGCGATCCAGATCTGGGCCGAGGCGGCGAAGAAGGCGAACTCGACCGATCCGCGCCGGATCGCCGAGGTGCTGAAGGCGCAGGGGCCGTGGAACAGCGTGCTCGGCCAGACCACCTTCGACGCCAAAGGTGACCCGACCGTGCCCGACTACGTGTTCTATGTCTGGCGCGGCGGCAGCTACGCCGAGATGTGAGCCTGGCGCGCCGGTCGTTGCCGATCGGTGGCGCGGCGTGTAGCGAGGCGGGGTCCGGGAGTCTTCCCGGGCCCCGTTTCGTTGCGGACAGCGAGGGATCGTCGCACCGATGGTGCTGCTCAGGCTCTGGCGCGGCGAACTGCCGTTCGAACAGGCCTTCTGGACCTGGGGCGTGCTGGTCGCGCTGGTGGTGAACGTCTCGACCACCGCCGGCACGTTCTATCTGATCTCGATCGATCAGCCGTTCTGGGCCTTCTTCGTCGGCTACGTGATGTCGATCCCGTACAACGTGTTCGTGCTGGTGGCGATCTGGCGGTCGGCGGCGCGGTCGCAGGAGACGCCGCAGGCGGTGCTGGTGACGCGGATCATCGCGGTGGTGTGGCTGACCCTCCTGAGCATCACGTGACGTCATCGCCGGCCGCGTCTGGACGCGAGCGGTCGGCCGATCGTTCGTCCACCAGGGGCGCCAGGACCGCGTCCAAAGCGGGCAGCCGGTCCCGCACGACCGACCAGACAAGGTCGATCCGCACTTCGGCGTGACCATGGATCAGTCGGTGGCGCATGCCCGTGATCTCCCGCCAGGGGATTTCCGGATGTCGCGCCTGCGTCGCAGCGGAGATCCTGCCGGCTGCCTCGCCATCACTTCCAGCGAACGGATCACCGCGTTCTGGTGCAACCGGCTCGCCATGAACCCGACCTGGTCCATCCCGGCGACGAAGTCCTGCGCGTCGCGCGCGGCGAGCAGCATGTCGAGCAGAAACGCGGCATCCCGCTCCGGCAGTTCAGCCATGAACCAGTTCCGCGCCCGACAGGATGTGCCGGCGGCGGATCGGGTTGCGGCTCGCTTCCACCGCCGCACGCTCGACCAGATCGACGGTCCGGCCGAGCTCCGCCTCGATCGCCTCCTTGAAGTCAAGAAAGCGCACGAGATCGTTCGCCACGTCCGGCGCGAAGGTCACCAGGAAGTCAACATCGCTGCGCGCGGGATCGAAATCATCGCCACGCGCGGCCGAGCCGAACAGCTCCAGCCGCTCGACCCCGAAGCGCCGGCACAGGGCCGAGAGCTGACTGCGCTTGCGTGCAATGTTCTCGTGCATGGTCAGCGTCCGTCCATGGATGGTGCCACGGGGTGCCGGGTGGTCGCCATCCTTCGCCACGATGGCCATCCCAGCATGCGTCCGCGCCGCATGCCCGTCGGATCAGCCCCGCGCGGGCCCGGTGGTGACGGTCCCGCAGCCACGGGTCCGGTTCAGAAGCGGGGAGGTGCGGTGGTGCCGACACGCGGATTTGAACCGCGGACCTACTGATTACGAATCAGTTGCTCTACCGCTGAGCTATGTCGGCGCGCCCGGGAACGGGCGGCGTTCTACGACCCCGCGCCCGCCGGCGCAAGCGCCGCGGCCGTGCGCGCCGCGCCCCAGACATCCCCCGGCGGCCCCTTGCGGATCGCGGCGAGCAGCGAGCGCACCTCCTGGCGCGCGGCCACGTGGCTCATCGACAGCCCGCCGGCGATGCCCGCCTCCTTGAGGTCCATCAGCGTCAGCCCCTGGAGGTAGAGCTCGCGGAAGATCACCCGCTCGCCGAAGCCGCGCACGGTGCGGAAGCCGATCCGCTTCGCCAGCGCCTCCAGCGTGGCGCCGACATCGCGCTTGTTGCGCGCCTCGGCCGACCCCAGCCGGTTGCGCATGACGATCCAGTCGAGCCGCCCGCGGTCGCGCGCGAAACGCGCCTTGCGCGCCTCCCACACCATCTCGCTGTAGACCGAGGGGCTGACCACGCGATGGTCGTCGGGATCGACCTTCGCCAGCATCGAGAAGTCGACGAAGCTGTCGTTGATCGGCGTGATCAGCGTGTCGGCCAGCGCATGCCCCGCGCGGCTCAGCGGCGTGTCGGCGCCGGGACAGTCGATCACCAGGAACTCGGCGCCCGAGAGCGCGGCGATCGCCGCGGCGAGCGCCGCCTGATCCTCCGCCGCCGCCGTCGTGCGGCTCTCGGCGCGGCTCGCGTGCACGGCGCGCATCTCGGGCTGCGGCAGCGCGATACCGCGCGCGGCGCTGAACGCGGCGCGCGCCTCCAGGTGGCGCAGCAGCGTGCCCTGGCGCGCGTCGAGATCGATCGCGGCGACGCGATAGCCCTCGCGCATCAGCCCGACGATGACGTGCATCGCCGCGGTCGACTTGCCCGAGCCCCCCTTCTCGTTGCCGAGCACCACGATGTGGGGGCGCTGCTCGACCGCGATCCGCTGCATCACCGTCATGGCCGCCGAGATAGCGTCCGACTCGGCTGCGCTCAAAGCCCCGGAATCGGTGCCGGCAGCGCGAGGCGCGGCGTGATCGCCGCGGCCTCGCCCCAGCGCAGCGCGCCGACCGTGCCGCAATTGGTGCAGGCGGGCGTCCATTCCGGCTGGGAGGCACCGCAGGAGGTGCAGGTCCATTCCGGCTCGGCCGGCGCGGTGGCGGCGTCGCGCCAATGCGCCTCGGCCTCGGTCCGCGCCCGCTCGGTGCCGGCGAACTCGCGCTCGGCGAGCTCGGCGAGCAGCACGTGCAGGCGCCGGTCCTCGAGCCCGCCGGCGCGCGCGCGCTCGATCCAGCGCCGCGCCTCGGCCCATTGCTCGGCCTCCAGGGCCGCGCGCGCGGCCGCGAGCGCCATCTCCGCCCCGCCGACCTGCCCGGCCAGGCTCGCGACCCGGCGCGCGCGCGCACTCTTCGGCTCGCCCGGCGTCGGCTCCAGCGCCAGCGCCGCCAGCATCGGGTGCGAGGCGGCGGCGAGGCCGCGCTCCAGCGCCTTGTCGGCGGCGCGCGTGCGGTCGGCCGCGCGCAGCCGGCGCACCAGCGCCGCATGGGCGGGGGCGAGTCCCGGCGCGGCCGAGACCGCCTCCTCCTCCAGCCGCTGCGCCGCCGTGGGCTCGGCCTCCTCGGCGGCGGCGGCGAGCAGCAGGGAGGCGCGGCGATAGCCGGTCTCGGCATCCCCGCGCGCCTCGGGCAGCAGCCGCAGCGCGCCGCGCCAGTCGTGGTGGCGCACGGAATCGGTGAACGCGATCGTCTGCGCCCAGACCGCATTCGGCCGCAGCGCCAGCGCCGCCTTCGCCGCCTCGGCCGCCTCGCCCTGTGCGCCGCGCTCGACCGCGAGCTGGGCGAGCCCGCGATGGCCGAGGAAGGCGCCCGCCCCCTTGCGGCCGGCGAGGCTGCGGAACGACTGCTCGGCGGCGTCGATCTCGCCGGCCGCGCGCGCGGCGTGGCCGGTCAGCAGCAGCGTCAGCGGCGTGTCGCCGAGCAGCTTGCGCGCCTTGCGGCCGCTCTTGAGCGCGGCTGGGCCGTCGCCGGCGGCCAGCGCCTCCAGCGCCGCCACCACCGCGGCGTCGCCCTCGTCGCGATGGCGCAGCGCGCGCTTGAGCCGCCGCCGCTGCCACCAGCCGCGCAGCCGCGCGAGCAGCCAGACGAGGCCGCCGAACACGATCAGCAGCAGCGCGGATGCGAGGCCGACCAGCCAGAGCGGCGCCTCGACGACGAGGTCGGCCACCGCGAGCGTGACCGTCCCGGGGCGGTCGGCAATCCAGAGTGTCGCCGCCGCGACGACGGCGAGCACGATCAGGACGAGGAGCGCACGACGCATCGGGCCCTCCTCAGCGACCGGCGGCGAGCGCGGCGAGGCCGTCGCGCGCGGCGAGCAGGGCGCGCGCCTCGGCGATCCAGCCGGCCATGGCGGCGGCGGGGCGCGGCGGCAGGGCATCGAGCGCGCCGATCGCGCCGGCGATGTCGCCCGCGTTCAGGAGCCGCTCGGCCTCGGCGAGCACGGCGGCGGTGGTGTCGCCCATCACCACGGCGTCGCCGCGACGCACCGTCACCAGCCCGGCGATCCGGCCGCCGGCGCGTTCGAGCAGGTCGCCCTCGGCCGGTTCGCGCGCCTCCCGCGCCGCGCGCGCGGCCGTGCCGAAGCGGGTGCGGAGCGAGGCTGGCGTGGGCGGGGCGCGCTCGGCGAAGGCGGCGAGGCTCGCCGGCACCGGCACGTCGGCCGGCAGGGCGGCGAGCGCCGGGCCGAGCGGGCGGCCGGCCTCCAGCGCCGCATGGGCACGCACGAAGGCGGCGAGCCGGGCCTCGACCGCCGCAAGCCGGGCCTCGGCCGTGGGGCGCGCTTCCAGCGCGGCGACACGCTCGGCGAGCTGGCCGATGCGCGGATCGGGCGCGGGCGGCTCGGCGGCCGGGCGGGCCTCGAGCTGCGCGACGCGGTTGGCGAGGGCGGCGAGCGCGGCGCGCGCCTCGGCATCCGAGGCCGGGCCGCTCGGCGCGGAGGACATGGCGCGCTCGAGCGCCGCGAGCCGGTCGCCGAGGGCCGCGGCGGCGGTGGCGCGCGCTTCGGCCGCGGCGACGCGGGACTCGAGCGCCGAGATCTGCGGCCGCAGATCGGGGGCGGCGGCCGGCGCGGGCCGGCCTTCCAGCGCGGCGATCCGGCTCGCGAGCGCGGCCAGGGCCGGGTCGGCCGCGGGGCCGGAGAGCCGGTCGATCACCATCCAGGCGACGGCGAGGGCCAGCACCGCGATCGCGGCCCAGAGCGCGCCGGTGCGCGCGGGCGCCGGGGGCAGTGGCGGGGGCGTTTCGGCGCGGGCGGACGCCGGGGCTGGCCGGGGGTCGGGCTTCGGGGGGTCCGGCTTCGGCGGCTCGGGCCTGGGCGGCGCGGCTTTCGCGGGCTCGGGCGTGCGAGCGGGCGCGGGCGCGGCGGCGGCCGGTGCGGGGGCGGGCGGCTGGTCGGCGGGCGGCGTGGCCTTCGGGGGCTCGGCAGGGCCCGGCTGGGCGGGTTCGGCCTGCCGCGCCGGTCCGGCCGGGCCCGGCTTCGCCGCTTGGGCGGGCGGCTCCCTACCCTTGCCCTGGGCGGCCTGCTTCGGCATGTCCTTGGGCTGCTTGGGTTCGTCGCTCATCCGGACCACTCCCCTCGACCCTCGTTGCTGCCGCCGGGCGGAAGCAGCGCGAGCAGACTATCCTGGTCGGGCCGCGCGGCGACCCGGACCGCCTGAAACCCCAGATCCCCGAGCGCGGCGGCTGCCGCCTCGCTGATCGCGTACGCCGTGACCCCCCCAAGCCTCCCGGCCATGGCGCTGGCGCGGACGATCCTAGCGAAGCTCCGCGCAGCCGAGGCGGAGAAAAACACGACCGCATCGATTCCGCCGGTGGCGAACGCCGTGGCGGCGGGGTCCGGGAGGGTCTCGGCCGGGTGGGCGGCATAGACGATGCGGCGCAGCACGGCAAAGCCCCGCGCGCGGAGGTCGGCGGCGAGGCGGAGCCCCTCGCGGGCACGGGTGGGCAGCAGCAGGGGCTTGCCGGAGGGATCGAGCGTGGCGGCGGCGAGGGCGGCGAGCGCGCGTGCGTCGCCGGCGGCGGAGCGGACGTCGCGGAAGCCGTGGGCGCGGGCCGCGGCGGCGGTGGCGTCGCCGACCGCGAGCAGGGGCACGGTGTGGAACGCCGGCGGCAGGGCGCGGACGGCGTTGATGCTGCCGGCGATGACGGCCTGGAGCGCGCCTGGTTCGGGCAGGCGGGCGGGCACGGGCGCGATGGCGAGCATGGGGGCGAGGATCGCGCGGCGGCCGAGCGCGCGCAGGCGTTGCGCGGTCTCCTGCGCCTCGGGTTCGGGGCGGGTCACCAGCACCGCGCGGTCGTCGGCCATGGCGGTGCTGCGCCATGGCGGGCCGGCCGTGTCAAGCGTGGGGAAATGGGATGGGGGCGGGCGGGGCGCGGGATCGCGCCGGGCAGGTGGCGGCAGGCACGGCCTTCCCGCTGGTGCGCCCCCCGGCACCGTGCTGTGCTCATGCGCGCGAACCGCAGCGACGAGGGAGAATGAGCCGTATGCCTGCACGCCGCACGACCCTGGGCGTCGTCGCCGCCGGCTTGGCCGCCGGCGGCCTTCTCGAAGGGCTCCGGGGGATGCGCGCCGCCCGGGCCCAGACGCCGCCCGCCGCACCGGACCTGCCCTACCGGCCGCACACGGTGCGCAGCCCCGACGGGGTTGACCTCGCCGTCTACGACTACGGCAACCCGGAGGGCCAGCCGATCCTGCTGCTGCACGGCTACGCCCAGGCCGCGCTGTCCTGGCAGAAGCAGACCGGCGACGCCGCCCTGCAGCACGAGTTCCGCCTGGTGGCGGTCGATCTGCGCGGCCACGGCATGAGTGGCAAGCCCGAGGGCCACGAGCACTACCGCACGCCGCAGCGCTGGGCCGACGACCTGCAGGCGGTGATCGCGGCCCTCTCGCTGCATCGGCCGGTGCTGGTCGGCTGGTCATACGCGGGACGCGTGATCGGCGACTACCTGACGGCCCACGGGCAGGCGGCGATCGGCGGGCTGATGTTGGTCTGCGCCACGATTGCCGCGCGCCCCGGATTCTTCGGCCCCGGCGTGCAGCTCATCGGCCCGATGACCAGCGCCGACCCGATGACCGCGATCCGCGGCACGCAGCGCTTCCTCGAGGCCTGCTTCGAGATCCAGCCCACGCCGGACGAGATGGCGGTGATGCTGGGCTTCAACATGATGGTGCCGCGCCATGTCCGGATCTCGCTGGGCGGCCGTCAGGCCGAGTACGACCAGGTTCTGCGCGCCGTCCGAGTCCCGACTGTCGTGTACCAGGGCCTGCGCGACCGGCTGATCGCAGTGCCGATGGCCCAGCACGCGGCGTCGCTGATCGAGGGGTCCCGCCTGATCCTGCGCGAGGGGATCGGCCACGCGCCCTTCTGGGAGGAGCCCCTGGCCTTCAACGCGGAACTGGCAGCGCTGGCGCGGCGCGCGCGGGGCTGAGGCGCGGCGGCCGATGCGGCTGCGGCTCCCCAGCAATCGGCGCGGGCAGGCCGTGGCGGAAAACTCGTTGCGATTTCGTTACATGAGCGGTTCCGGCTGGCGAGGATCGGGGCCCGCCTGAGCCTGCCATATGCCGTGAGGGGCATTGATCGACGGTCCGGAGCGCACCGATGCTCCCCGATGGCCGCGGGGCTCCGGCACCACGCCCGACGGAGGTCCGGCGGGGTCCGGGGGCAAGGGCAGCCACGCATCATACGCCCGCTCCTGACGCAGGCGCGCGCTACCCTGCGCGTGCCACCCGCCGCGCCCCCTCCCTGCCCCGCGCGGGGCCGCTTTAAGCTTTGGGGCTGACCTCGCTGACGGACGTGCGTTGGGTGTTTGGAGGATAGGGGGAGGTCTGCCCAGGTTGCGAGTGTCTTGAGGAGTTCTCTGGCCGGTGCGTGGTTGAAGCGTCATTCGCACTCGGCGAGGAAGAGGTGGAAACTTCTGCGCGGGATGCCGTTGTAGCGGCGTAGGTGGCGCTTGGCCTGGCTCCAGAAGTTCTCGATGCCCTTGATGTGGGCACGGCCCTGGGCATAGCCGCGGCCCTTGTACCGCCCTCCGGGCGTTGCCTGCGGCTCGATCCGCACGTGGTGGAACTCGGAGACATCGAGCACGTCGTAGCTGAAGTAGCCGTCGCTGTAGACGATCGCGTCGGGCTGCACGCGCTGGCGGATGATCGGCATCAGGGTGGTCGAGCGCAGGTTCGGGATCATCACGGCGTGCACCTGGCCGCCGCGCTTGAGCAGGCCGAACACCGGCACCTTGCCGGCAGCACCCCGGCCGCGGATGCCTTTGCGGTAGCCGCCGAAGTAGCTCGCGTCGACCTCGACCCCGCCGGCAAAGGGCTGCGCCTCTCGGGTGCGGGCGAAGATGATCTCGCGCAGCTCGCGATGGAACAGGATCGCGCCGTTGCGGTGGATGCCGACCAGCTCGGCCGCGACCCGTGCCGGCGTACCGGCCACGAAGTGCTCAAGCAGCCGCCGCTGAACCCCCAACGCCAGACGGCTCCGACGACGCTCAACCATCTGACCAACCCAGCCTTTCACCGCTTAGCCAGGTCAGCCCC
>NZ_KB899926.1 GCF_000378465.1 Elioraea tepidiphila DSM 17972 | reverse complement strand
TGACATATTGCGATCCGCGGTCCGAATGATGCACCAGGCCGCGGCGATGCGCAGGTCGCCGCTCATGCAGGGCCTGTTCCAGTGCATCCAGCACGACGCTGGCGTGTGCGGTGCGCGAGACGCGCCAGCCGACAATCCGGCGCGCGTAGGCGTCGATCACGAAGGCGACGTAGACGAAGCCTGACCACGTGCTCACGTAGGTGAAATCCGAGACCCAGAGCCGGTTCGGCGCGGGTGCCTGCCCGATCACGCCACCCGCCTGCTCGCCGACCTCGTCACCCGCCGGCGCCGGATCGTCGCCATGATCACCGCCGAGCGCCAGCGCGCGCAGCGCTCCCCTCAGCCACGGCTGAAGAACAGCATCGCCCGACTGATCGCCGCGCTCGAGCGCGAACTCGCCGAACTCGACACCGGCCTCGACGAGGCCGTGCGTGCCTCCCCCGCCTGGCGCGAGGCCGAGGACCTGCTCGCCTCCGTCCCCGGCATCGGCAAGACCATCGCGCGCACCCTGCGGGGCACCCCACGGCGCCAAGGCGCCGTGGGGATCCCGAGCGCCGAACTCCCCGAACTCGGCTCCCTCGACCGCCGAGAGATCGCAGCCCTCGCCGGCCTCGCACCCTTCACACGCCAGTCCGGCCAGTGGCGCGGCAAGGCTGCGATCGCCGGCGGGCGGGCCTCCGTGCGCGCCGCCCTCTTCCTCGGTGCCATGGTCGCGCGCCGACACAACCCCGCCCTGCGCGCCTTTGCCGACCGCCTCCTCGCCGCCGGAAAGCCAAGGATGGTCGCCCTCATCGCCGTCGCTCGCAAACTCCTCACCACCCTCAACGCCACCCTCAGGGACCGACGTCCGTGGCAAGCCGCTTGATCAACAAGACAGTCGCTTCCCCCCAAAACCCCCATCCCCATCACCTCACGCCTGCGAGACGAACTTGATGTTCAGGTAGGCCTCCAGCCCCTCGATGCCGCCCTCGCTGCCATGGCCCGAGTCCTTGATGCCGCCGAACGGCGTCTCGGGCGTGGACACCGCCAGGCTGTTCACGCCCACCATGCCCCACTGCAAGGCATCGGCGATCGCGGTCGCGCGCTTCTCGTCGTTCGTGAAGGCATAGGCCGCGAGCCCGTAATCCACGCCGTTGGCGCGCTCGACCACCTCGTCGAACGACTTGAAGGGGACGATCGGCGCGAGCGGACCGAACGGCTCCTCGGTCATGATGCGCGCCTCGGCTGGCACATCCGCCAGCACCGTCGGCTTGTAGAAGAAGCCCTGGTTCGCCGGCCGCTCGCCGCCCGTCTTCACCACCGCGCCCTTGGCCTTCGCGTCCGAGACGAACATGTCCATCGCCTCGAGCCGGCGCGCATTCGCCATCGGCCCCATCTGCGTCGTCGGATCGAGCCCGTCGCCGAGCTTCAGCCCGCTCGCGACCTCGGTGAAGGTGTCGACGAACTGCTTGTACTTGCTCTCATGCACGAAGAACCGCGTGGGCGAGATGCAGACCTGGCCGGCATTGCGGTATTTCCCACCGGCCGCGATCTTGGCGACCGACGCCGCGTCAACATCGTCGAACACGATCACCGGCGCATGACCGCCGAGCTCCATCGTCGTGCGCTTCATCCCGTCGGCCGCGAGCTTCATCAGCTGCTTGCCCACCGCGGTCGAGCCGGTGAACGAGATCTTCCGCACCTTCGGATGCGCGATCAGATAGGACGACACCTCCGCCGGCACGCCGAACACGACGTTGAGCGCGCCTTCCGGCAGTCCCGCTTCCTGCAGGCAGCGCGCGACCTCGACGGCGGTGCCGGGGGTCTCCTCGGACGGCTTGAGGATGAGCGAGCAGCCTGCCGCGAGCGCGCCGGCGATCTTGCGCATCGGCGTGAGCGCCGGGAAGTTCCACGGCGTGAAGGCGGCGACGATGCCGACCGGCTCCTTGATCACCATCTGCCGCACGCCGGGCATCCGGCCCGGAATGATCCGGCCATAGGCGCGACGCCCCTCCTCGGCATACCAGTCGAGGATGTCGGCCGAGGTGACGACCTCGATCTTCGCCTCGGCGATGATCTTGCCCTGCTCCATGGTGAGGATCTTCGCGATCGCATCCGCGCGGCCGCGCAGGATCTCCGCGCCCTTGCGCAGGATACGGTAGCGGTCATAGGCGCTCATCGCCTTCCAGGCGTTGAAGCCCTTCTCGGCGGCGGCGACGGCGGCCTCGAGGTCGGACTTCGCGGCGTGCGGCAGCTCGGCGAGCGTCTGCTCGGTCGCCGGGTTGATCACCGGCTCGCTCTTGCCGGAGGAGCCGCGGGTGAACTTGCCGTCGATCAGCATTTCCAGTGTGGCGTACATCAGCATCTCCTCCGGGGATTGGTCGCGTGGCGCGGATCATCGTCCGGCGCCGTGCCGGGTCAAGGGCGGGTCAGTCCAGCCTGAACCCCTTGCCGCGGACGAAGGCGCCGAAATCCGCGCGCTGCGGGGTGGCGTATTGGCGCGCCTTGTCCTCGCTCCAGCCATAGCTCTCGGCGGTGCCGAAGCGCTCGACGTCGCGCTGCCTGTGCGGGCGGATCGCCTCGCGGCGCGCGTCATAGGCGGCGATCGCCTGATCGAGCCCGGTCTCGTCGTAGCGGTCGGTGTGCACGGTGACCGAGAGCGGCAGGCGCGGCGAGACCGGCGCCGCGCCGTCCGGCCATCCCATCCCCAGCCCCGCGACCGGGAAGACGTGGTCGGGGAGCGCGAGCAGGCGCGAGACCTCGGCCGCGTGGTCGCGGATCGCGCTGATCGGGCAGGTCGCGAGCCCGACCGACTCGGCCGCCAGCACGAAGGCCGAGAGCACGATCGCCGCATCCACCGAGGCGTTGAAGAAGGGGTCGAAATGATCGTTGGCGAAGGGATGGCCGCGCAGTTCATGGATGCGCCGCTGGCGGCGGTTGTTGCCGCAGAACACCAGCAGCACCGGCGCCTTCGCCACCCACGGATTGCCCGGCAGCAGTGCCTCGATCGCCTGGCGCAGGGGCCGATCCTGCACGACCACGATGTCGGTCTGCTGGAGGTCGGACTTGGTCGGCGCCGAGAGCGCGCACGCCGCCAGCACGCGCACCAGCCGCGGATCCACCGGATCGGGCCGATAGCGGCGGTTCGAGGCGCGCGTCGCCAGCCGCAGCAGCGCCTCGCAGGAGAGACCGGTCGGGACCTCGACCGGTTCGCCGAACCGGTGTTCCAGCGCCTCGGCCAGCGCGCGCGCCTCGGTGATCTCGGTGCTCATGACGTTCCTCCGCTTGCGGACCCGGATGGTGCCCGCAGGAAGAGCGGAAACAAGCCCTCTCAGTCCTGCTGCATCCGCGAAGTGTCGACGAAAAGACGGCGAGCCGGCCGCGTGGTCGCCGCATTTCCGCCATGGAATGCAACCATGACGAGAAATCTGACGCGTTTGTGAGAAGAAAGACTTTCTTAACCCCATGTCTTGGCCGCATCGGCGCGTTAAGGCCAAGCCATGACTGCGGTACGACGATTGACTGTCCCCGGGTTGCTTCTGTCTTGCCTTATGCTCGCAACGCCATCGCATGTACATGGGCAAGCCAGCGATCGAGGGGACCTCGCGGCGCGCTGCGTCGCCGCCGCCCGCGCGGCCGAGGCGATCGCCGACCTGCCGGACGGGCTGCTGGTGGCGGTCGCGGTGGTCGAGAGCGCGCTCCACCCCTACGCGGTCGGCTCCGAGCGCGACGCCCGCTACGCGCGCTCGCCGGCGCAGGCCAAGGCGGCTGCGCGCGAGATGGCGCCGGGTGCGCGCAGCGTCTCGGGCGGCTGCTTCCAGGTGAACATCGGCGTGCATGCGCGCGACGGCGCGTCCTGGGTGTTCGACCCGGCCGAGAGCGCGACCTTCGCCGCCCAGCTGCTCAACGCCCTGCGTGCCCGGCATGGCGGCTGGGCGGCCGCGCTCGCGGCATATAACGGCGCGAGCCCCGGCAGCGGCGCCGGCCAGGCCTATGCCTGCCGCGTGCGCGCCGCCCTCGCCGAGATCGCGCCCGCCTCGCTCCCGGCGATCCGCCTCAGCTCCTGCCCCGCCGGGCCGACCCGGGCGATGCGGGCCAAGGCGGCGACCCTGCTGGAACTCGCCGGTGTCGGTGACGAGCAGCTCGCCGAGGCCGCCGCGCACTAGCGCGGATCCTGATCAGGCGGAGCGATCCGATCGGGTGAAGAAGCACGGCAGGACACCGTGAGCCGCTTCCGACAGGTCGGATACGGCACGAGCCCGGCCCGAACGGCAGCGCCGAGCCTGCCCGCTACGGGCCGGGGATGGCCTTCAGCACGCTCTGCCGGTTCGCCGCCATCGCGGCCCAGGCGCGCCGGAGATCGCCGTCGAACTCGTGGATGATGGAGCGGTTGGGGCAGAGCAGCCGCACCAGGGCCGAGGCCGCCATCTCGCTGCGCACCAGCGATTGCTGAAGCTTGTCGTGCAGCGCCAGCCGCTCCCGCGGGCGCCCGTTCGTCTCCATCAGCGTCAGTTCGCCGACCACCGCCTTGGCCTCGGTGACGCTGCTCATCAGCACCGAGGCCAGCGCCCGGCATTCCCAGAGCAGCCGCGCCGCCGCCGCCTCGTCGGCCCGGGCCGTGCCGGCGCAGCCGAGCGCGGCGGTCAGTGTCGCCGCCGCGATCCCGGCCCTGGCGCGTCTTCTGCCCACGTCCTCCGCCCGCTACTCCGCCGCCAGCGCCGCGCGCTGCCGCGCCGCCTCCTCCGCCCTGATCGCTTCGGCGCGCCGCTCGACCAGGTCGACGATGTGGTCGATCATCGATCCGCCCTCGATCGTGTGGTCGGTGCGTCCGGCCAGGTAGACCATGTGCCGGCCGGCCCCGCCGCCGGTGAGCCCGATATCGGTCAGCAGCGCCTCGCCCGGCCCGTTCACCACGCAGCCGATGATCGAGAGCGTGATCGGCACCTGGATGTGCTCCAGCCGCCGCTCCAGCGCCTCGACGGTGCGGATCACGTCGAAGCCCTGCCGCGCGCAGGAGGGGCAGGAGATGATCTTCACGCCGCGATGGCGCAGATGCAGCCCCTTCAGGATCTCCCATCCGACCCGCACCTCCTCCTCAGGCTCGTCGGAGAGCGAGACGCGGATCGTGTCGCCGATCCCGGCCCAGAGCAGGCTGCCGATGCCGATGGCCGACTTCACCGTGCCGGTGCGCCGCGAGCCGGCCTCGGTGATGCCGAGATGCAGCGGGTGGTCGCACGCCTCGGCGAGTTGCTGGTAGGCCGCGACCGCGAGGAACACGTCGGACGCCTTCACGCTGATCTTGAACTCGTGGAAGTCGAGCTCCTGCAGGTGGGCCGCGTGCCAGAGCGCGCTCTCGACCATCGCCTCGGGGTTCGGCTCGCCGTACTTCTCCAGCAGGTGCTTCTCCAGCGAGCCCGCGTTCACGCCGATGCGGATCGAGCAGCCATGGTCGCGTGCCGCCTGCACCACCTCGCGCACGCGCTCCTTGGAGCCGATATTGCCGGGATTGATGCGCAGGCACGCGGCCCCCGCCTTGGCCGCCTCGATGGCGCGGCGGTAGTGGAAGTGGATGTCGGCGACGATCGGCACGCCGACCTCGGGAACGATGTGGGCCAGCGCCGCCGTGCTCTCCTCGTCGGGCACCGAGACGCGCACGATGTCCGCGCCGGCGAGCTCGGCGCGGCGGATCTGCGCGATCGTCGCCGCGACATCGGTGGTCGGCGTGTTGGTCATGGTCTGCACGCTGATCGGCGCCTCGCCGCCGACCGGGACCTTGCCGACATGGATCATCCGGCTTCTGCGCCGGGTGATCTGCTGATAGGGCCGGTATGACATCCGGTGCTCTCCCGCGTTGCGGGGACTATGGCGATCCCGGCGGCGATGCGCCAGTCACGGCGTCATCCCCGGTGCACGACGGTGGAACCTCCGTGCGCCGGGGATGAGGTTTCCTTTGGCGCGCAGCCGCCACACCAGCGCGGTATCAGTTGGCGCCGCGCCGCTCGCGCTCGATCGCGCGCCAGCGCGCGACCGCCCGGTTGTGCTCCTCCAGCGTGCGGCTGAACACATGGCCGCCGCGCCCGTCGGCGACGAAGTAGAGCGCATCGGTCGCCTCGGGGCGCACCGCGGCGAGGATCGAGGCGCGCCCCGGCGAGGCGATCGGCGTCGGCGGCAGGCCGCGGTTGCGGTAGGTATTGTGCGGATGGTCGGTGTCCAGATCGGCGCGGCTGATCGGCCGGTCCAGCACGCCGAGCCCGTCGGTCACGGCATAGATCACGGTCGGGTCGGATTGCAGCGGCATTCCGCGCCGCAGCCGATTGACGAACACGCCCGCCACCTTGCCGCGCTCGGCCGCGATGCCGGTCTCGCGCTCGATGATCGAGGCGAGAATCAGCGCCTCGCGCGGGGTGTCGAAGGGCAGGTTGTCGGCGCGCTGTGCCCAGGCCTCGGCGAGCGCGCGGTCCATGCCCTCGCGCATGCGCCGGATCAGCGACTCCCGCGTATCGCCCCAGGAATAGGCCCAGGTCTCGGGCAGCAGCGCGCCCTCGGGCGGCGGGGTCGCGACCGTGCCGGTCAGCCCCTCGGTCTCGTCCAGCAGGGCGAGAATCTGCGCCACCGTCAGCCCCTCGGGCACGGTCAGGCGCCGCTGCACGGTCCGGCCCGACCGCAGCGTGTCGAGCACGGTGCGCAAGGACGCGCGCTCGGGGAAGGCGAACTCGCCGGCGCGCAGCGGCCCCGCCTCCGCGGTCGCCCAGGCGGCGACCAGGAAGGCGCGGCCATTGGCGATCACGCCGGCGGATTCCAGCCGTTCCGCGATCGTGCCGGTGGCCGCACCGCGCGGGATCACCACGGCCCGCTCCTCGGCGAGCGGACCCGGCGCGTCATACTGCGCGACCGCCCAGTGGAACGCGCCGTAGGCGCCGGCGGCGAGCACCGCGAGGGTGAGAGCCAGGCCGGCGAGCAGGCGGCGCACCCGCCCCCGCCGCGGAGGCGGGGCGTCGGTCATGTCAGTGGAGCTTGCGGAACAGGATCGAGGCGTTGGTGCCGCCGAAGCCGAAGCTGTTCGACAGCGCGATCTCGATCGGCCGCTCCTGCGCCGTATGCGCGACGCGGTCGATCACGCTCTCCTGGCTCGGCGCGTCGAGGTTGAGCGTGGGCGGCGCGACATTGTCGCGCACGGCGAGGATCGAGAACACCGCCTCGACCGCGCCTGCAGCCCCCAGCAGATGGCCGATCGCCGACTTGGTGGAGCTCATCGCCACGCCGCGCGCCGCCTCGCCGAACAGCCGCTCGACGGCCTGAAGCTCCAGATCGTCGCCGAGCGGCGTCGAGGTGCCGTGGGCATTGATGTAGCCGATCTGCTCGGGGGTGACGTTGCCGTTCCTCAGCGCCGCCTTCATCGCCCGGAACGCACCCTCGTGGCCCTCGGCCGGAGCGGTGATGTGGTAGGCATCGCCCGACATGCCGTAGCCTGCGAACTCGGCGTAGATCTTCGCCCCGCGCTTCTTCGCGTGCTCGTACTCCTCGAGCACGACCACGCCTGCGCCCTCGCCCATCACGAAGCCGTCGCGATCCTTGTCCCAGGGGCGCGAGGCCTTGGCCGGGGTGTCGTTGAAGCCGGTGGAGAGCGCGCGCGAGGCGCAGAACCCCGCGATGCCGAGCGTGCACACGGCGGCCTCGGAGCCGCCCGCGACCATCACGTCCGCATCGCCGAAGGCGATCAGCCGTGCGGCATCGCCGATCGCGTGCACGCCGGTGGCGCAGGCGGTCACCACCGAGTGGTTCGGTCCCTTGAACCCGTACTTGATGGAGACATGGCCGGAGGCAAGGTTGATCAGCGCCGAGGGAATGAAAAACGGCGAGAGCCGGCGCGCCTTGCCCTCCAGCACCTGCTGCGAGGCATCGAAGATCGTCTGCAGCCCGCCGATGCCCGAGCCGATCATCACGCCGGTGGCGCAGCGGCCGTCCTCGTCCTCGGGCATCCAGCCGGAATCCTCGACCGCCTCGGCCGCCGCGACCAGCGCGAGCTGGATGAAGCGGTCCATCTTCCGCTGGTCCTTGGGCGGGATCCACTCGTTCAGGTCGAGCTTGCCGTCGGCCTTGCCGCCCTGCGGGATCTGTCCGGCGATCTTGGCCGGCAGGTCGGAGACGTCGAAGGACTGGATCGCGCCGATGCCGGACTCACCCGCGAGCAGCCGCTTCCACACATGCTCGACGCCGATGCCGAGCGGGGTGACGGCTCCCATGCCGGTGACGACGACACGACGCATCCCGGACCTCCTGAACGTGGGCGTGAAACGGCGGGGCGGAGGCGGCCCTCAGGCCGCCTTCTGCTTGACGATGTAGTCGATCGCGTCCTTCACGGTCGTGATCTTCTCGGCGGCGTCGTCCGGGATCTCGATGCCGAACTTCTCCTCGAACGCCATCACGAGCTCGACGGTGTCGAGGCTGTCCGCACCCAAATCGTCGATGAACGAGGCGGTCTCGGTGACCTTGCCCTCCTCGACGCCGAGATGCTCGACGACGATCTCCTTCACCTGCTTCGTGATCTCGGCGGTATCCGTCATTGGGGTGTCTCGCTCCTTGGATCGTCTGGGGGAACCGGCGCACCGGTCCGGACGGGGCGCGGCATCGCCCCAAGGATGACGAGTCCCGCCTCCCGCCCGGAAACCGGCGGCGCATACCATCGTTCCGCGGGCTTGACCAGCGGCGGGCCGCGCGCGCGGCGGGGGTCAGATCATCGCCATGCCGCCGTTCACGTGCAGCACCGCGCCGGTCACCCAGGCGGCCTCGTCGGAGGCGAGATAGACCGCCGCCGCGGCGATGTCCGCCGGCTGCCCGAGCCGGCCGAGCGGGATGCGCCCGGCGAGCGCCGCCTTCTGGTCGTCGGTCAGCGCGTCCGTCATCGGCGTGGCGATGAAGCCCGGCGCGATCACGTTCACCGTGATGCCGCGCGCGGCCACCTCCTGGGCCAGGGCCTTGCTCATGCCGACCAGCCCCGCCTTGGCGGCGGCGTAGTTCGCCTGGCCCGGGTTGCCGGTCGCGCCGACGATCGAGCCGATCGAGAGGATGCGCCCGGCGCGCCTTCGCAGCATGCCCTTGAGCGCGGCGCGGCTCAGCCGGAACGCGGCGGAGAGGTCGACCGCGAGCACCGTGTCCCAGTCCTCGTCCTTCATCCGGAGCGCGAGGCCATCGCGGGTCAGCCCGGCGTTGTTCACCAGGATCGCGAGCCCGCCCATCGCGGCCTCGGCGGCGGCGATCAGCGCATCGGGCGCGGCGGGGTCGGCGAGGTTGGCCGGCAGCACGTGCGCGCGCTCGCCGAGCTCGGCTGCGAGCGCCTCGAGCGCCTCGCGGCGGGTGCCGGAGAGGCCGACGATCGCGCCCTGGGCATGCAGCGCGCGTGCGATCGCGCCGCCGATGCCGCCGGAGGCGCCGGTCACCAGGGCCTGCTTGCCATCAAGTCGGAACACCGGCGCCTCCTCAGGATTGCGTTGCTGCGCTGGCCCAAGGGCCAGCACGGCGGGCGCCGGTCACCAGGGCCTGCTTGCCGTCGGGTCGGACCATCGGCGCCCCTCCTCAGACGGTCTTCAGGAACGCCTCGATCTCGGCCGGGGTGCCGACCGAACTCGCCGCCAGCTCGGGGTCGATCCGCTTCACCAGCCCCGCCAGCACCTTGCCGGCGCCGAGCTCGACCACGGTATCCACGCCCTCGGCCTTCATGGTCGCCACGCTCTCGCGCCAGCGCACGGTGGCCGTCACCTGCTGCACCAGCAGATCGCGGATCTCCACCGGGTCGGACACCGGCTGGGCCGTGACATTCGCCACCAGCGGCACCAGCGGCGCGCGCGGCGGCTCGGCCGCCAGCGCCTTGGCCATCGCATCCGCGGCCGGCGCCATCAGCGCGCAGTGGAAGGGCGCGGAGACCGGCAGCGGCAGGGCCCGCTTCACGCCCTTGGCCTTGGCGAGCGCGATCGCGCGCTCCACCGCGGCGGCCGCGCCGCTGATCACCACCTGGCCGCCCCCATTGTCGTTCGCGACCTCCACCACCTCGCCCTCGCCGGCCTCGGCGCAGATCGCCGCCGCCTGGTCGAGCTCGACTCCGAGCAGGGCTGCCATCGCGCCGACCCCCGGCGCGACCGCCTGCTGCATCGCCTCGCCGCGCAGGCGCAGGAGCCGGGCGGCGTTCGCGACATCGAAGGCGCCCGCGGCGGCCAGCGCCGAGTACTCGCCGAGCGAATGGCCGGCGACCAGCGTGGCCACCTCCGGCAGGCTCACGCCGCCCTCGCGCTCGATCACGCGCACCACCGCGAGGCTCATCGCCATCAGCGCGGGCTGGGCATTGGCGGTGAGTGTCAGCGTCTCGGCCGGGCCCTCGAACATCAGCGTCGAGAGCTTCTGCTTCAGCGCCTCGTCCACCTCCTCGAACACCTCGCGGGCGGGGGCGAAGGCGGCGGCGAGCTCGCGGCCCATGCCGACCGCCTGGCTGCCCTGGCCGGGAAACACGAAGGCACGCACGGGCATGGTGGGGGCTTTCTCTGGCGTTTCCGGGAAGGCCGGCGGTGGTATGCGGGCAGGGCGGGGCTGTCAAGAAATCCGCCCGCGCGCTTGCGCCCGCGCCGGCGATGCGTATAACTCGCCGGTTCCCTGCCGGCCGCGCGGCACGCGGCCGGCTATGTCCGTCTGAGCCTCCGGGATCGTCCCGGATGCCGGGACTGAGAGAAGCCGGAGGGACGCGATGCCACTCTATGAATGCGTGCTGATCGCGCGCAGCGATGTCACGCCCCAGCAGGTCGAGGGGCTGGCCGACCAGATGGCGGCCGTGATCGGCGAGGGCGGCGGCAGCGTGGGCAAGAAGGAATACTGGGGCCTGCGCAACCTCGCCTACCGGATCAAGAAAAACCGCAAGGGGCACTACCTGCTGATGAACATCGACGCGCCGCCGGCGGCGGTGACGGAGATGGAGCGCCAGCTCCGGCTGAACGAGGACATCCTCCGCTTCCTGACCGTGCGTGTCGAGGCGCTGGAGGAGGGGCCGTCGGCGATCGTCGCCCGGGGCGGACGCGACGAGCGGGGCGAGCGTGGCGACCGCGGCGGCCGGTTCGGCGATCGCGGACCGCGGCCCCCGCGTGGCGACCGCCCCGAGCGCGGCGATCGACCGGCGCGCGACACCATCGGAGAGTGAGCCATGAGCGACAGCCCCGAGACCATCATCCCCGCCGCCCGCCGCACCGCCGTCGGTGCGCGCCGGCCGTTCTACCGCCGCCGCAAGTCCTGCCCGTTCAGCGGGCCGAACGCGCCGGCGATCGACTACAAGGACGTGAAGCTGCTCTCCCGCTACATCAGCGAGCGCGGCAAGATCGTGCCGTCCCGCATCACGGCGGTGTCGGCGAAGAAGCAGCGGGCGCTGGCGGTGGCGATCAAGCGCGCGCGCTTCCTCGCGCTGCTGCCTTACGTCATCAACACCTGACGCGTGGCCGCGGCCGGACCTGCCGGCCGCGGGCATGACCATGGCGACGGACGGCGGACACCATGACGCTGCGCACCACGGCGACGCTGGCGGCGGGACTGATCTCCGCGCTGCTCGCGCTGGCCGCGCTGCGCGGCCTGCCGTTCGGCACCGTGCTGTTCTGGTTCGCGCCCTTCCCGCTGTTCGCGGCGGGGCTGGCCTTCGGCTGGCAGGCGGCGGCGCAGGCGGTGCTGGCGGGGGCGCTGGTGACGGTGGTCTCGGGCGGGGTGCCGGGCGCGCTCGCCTGGGTGCTGCTGTTCGCGATGCCGGTGGTGCTGCTGCTGCGGCTCGCCCTGCCGGACACGCGGGGCGGGCCGCTCGCGCTCGCGATGCCCTTCGCGACGCTGGCACTCTGGCCGGCGGCGATGCTGCTGGCGGCGGAGTTCGCCTTCGCCGGCCAGCCGGGTGGACTCTCGGGCGTCCTGCGCGCCGTGATGGAGCACGCGCTCGCGCGGATGGGCGCGACGCCCGAGATGGGCGCCGAGGACTTCGTGGCGATGATGGTGCGCATCAAGCCGCTCGCCTTCGCGCTCTGGTTCGCCGGGGTGATGGCGATGAACGCCGCGATCGCGCAGCGCATGGTCGCGCGGCGAGGCCTGCTGATCGCGGCGCCGGCGCGCTGGTCGATGGCGCTGCTGCCCGGCTGGTACTGGAAGCTCGCGGCCGGCGTGGTGGTGGCGGCGCTGGTGGTGCCCGGCGGGGCGGGCTTCGCGGTGCAGTCGGCGGCGATGATGCTCGCCGTGCCGCTCGCGCTGCAGGGGCTTGCGGTGGTGCATGTGGCGAGCCTCGGCAAGCCCGCCCGGCCGCTGATGCTGGCGCCGCTCTACGTCGCCCTCGTTCTGTTCACGGTACCCGTGGGGGTCGGCCTCGCGGGGCTCGGCGTGGCCGAGCATTTCCTCAACCTGCGCGGCCGGCCGCCGCGCCCTGGCACGGGGCTTACGCCCCCGGAGGACTGAGATGGACGTGATCCTGCTCCAGCGGGTCGAGAAGCTCGGCCAGATGGGCGAGGTGGTGAAGGTGAAGCCGGGCTATGCCCGCAACTTCCTGCTGCCCCAGAAGAAGGCGATCCGCGCGACCAAGGAGAACCTCGCGCGGTTCGAAACCGAGCGCGCGCAGCTCGAGGCGCAGAACCTCAAGCGCCGCGAGGAGGCCGAGCGGGTCGCCGAGCGCGTCGCCGGCCTCGCGGTGGTGATGCTGCGCCAGGCGGGCGAGAGCGGCCAGCTCTACGGCTCGGTCTCGGCGCGCGACATCGCCGATGCCGCGACCGAGAGCGGGCTCTCCATCACCCGCCAGCAGGTGCAGCTCGACCATCCGATCAAGACGCTCGGGCTGCATCCGGTGCGCGTGATGCTGCACCCGGAGGTGATCATCACCGTCACCGTCAACGTCGCCCGCACGGCCGAGGAGGCCGAGCGCCAGGCGCGCGGCGAGACCGTGCGCGGCGTCGAGGAGGAGGCGCTGGTCGCCGAGGCGATGTTCGAGCCCGGCGCGGAGCCCGCCGGCACCGGCGAGCAGCCCGAGATCTGAGCGCACGCTGTCGCGACTGCTGCGCGCTTGGCCGAGCCGGGCGCGCGGGCCTATCATATGCCGAGTCGATTCCGGACAGCGGGCCGGCCGCGCCGCGCTGTCGGGCGGTAGGCAGAGGGGCTGATGCGGCTGCTCGACACCCTGCTCAGGCGTGTGATCGTGCTCGGCCGGTTGACCGTGATCTGGCCGGACGGCTCAAGCAGCACCTATGCCGGCGCGACGCCGGGGCCCGAGGCGCGCATCCGCGTGCATGACCGGGCGACGCCCACGCGCATCGCGCTGAACCCGGGGCTCCGCTTCGGCGAGGCCTGGATGGATGGCGCGTTCACGGTCGAGGACGGGACGCTCTACGACCTGCTCGACCTCATGATGCTGAACCTCGAACGCGGCGGCAGCCATCCGGTGATGCGCCTGATCGAGCGCGCCAACACGTGGTTGCGGCGCGTGCAGCAGGCGAACCCGATCGGCCGGGCGAAGCACAACGTCGCGCACCACTACGATCTCTCGGGACGGCTCTACAGCCTGTTCCTCGACCGCGACCGCCAGTACTCCTGCGCCTATTTCCCGCGCGGCGACGAGACGCTGGAGGAGGCGCAGCTCGCCAAGAAGCGCCACATCGCCGCGAAGCTGCTGTTGACCCGCCCCGGCCTGCGCGTGCTCGACATCGGCTCGGGCTGGGGCGGGCTTGCGCTCACGCTCGCGCGCGAGTTCGGTGCCGACGTCACCGGCATCACGCTGTCCGAGGAGCAGCACCGCGAAGCGACCGCGCGCGCCGCGGCCGAAGGGTTGTCCGGGCGCGTGCGATTCCACCTGCAGGACTATCGCGAGGTGACCGGGACCTTCGACCGCATCGTCTCGGTCGGGATGTTCGAGCATGTCGGCATCCCGCACTACGACACGTTCTTCCGCGTGGTCGCGCGCGCGCTCGTGCCCGACGGTGTCGCGCTGATCCACGCGATCGGCCGGCCCGAGGGCCCGGGCACCACCAATGCGTGGCTGCGCAAGTACATCTTCCCCGGCGGCTATTCGCCCGCGCTGTCCGAGGTGCTGCCCGCGATCGAGCGCTCGCGGCTGTTGCTGACCGATCTCGAGACGCTGCGGCTGCACTACGCGGCGACGATCCGGCACTGGCGCGAGCGCTTCGCGCGCAACCGCGACGCGATCGCGGCGATCTACGACGAGCGGTTCTGCCGCATGTGGGAGTTCTATCTCGTCGCCTGCGAGCTCGCCTTCCGCCACCAGGGTCATTTCGTCTGGCAGGCGCAGCTCGCGCACCGCCAGGACGTCGTTCCGCTGACGCGCGACTACATCGCCGAGGCCGAGGCGGCGGCGGCGCGCCGCGCGGCATCCCCGGTATCCACAGGGCTGTGAATCCTTCTGACCTCGCGCACCCGCGCCTGCGCGGTATGCTCCCCGGTGCCGCAAGGGGAGACGTCTGAGCGATGCCAGCCAGCACGATGTCGTCGATGCGCGCGCGCGAGGCGGCACCCGGCGATGCGCTGCTCGGGCTTGCGCTGCGCAGCCCGCCGCAGAACCTGGAGGCCGAGCAGGCGCTGCTCGGCGCGCTGCTCGCCAACAACAAGGCGTACGAGCGTGTGGCGGAGTTCCTCGCGCCCGAGCATTTCGCCGATCCGGTGCACGGGCGCATCTTCGCCACGCTCGCGCGCCGCATCGAGCAGGGCCAGCTCGCCAATGCGGTGACGCTGAAGACCGACCTCGAGAACAGCGGGTTGCTCGACGAGGTCGGCGGCACGGCCTATCTGGCTCAGCTCGTCAGCGCCACGGTCGGCGTGGTGAATGCCGGCGAGTACGGCCGCGTGATCTACCACTGCTACCTGCGCCGCCAGCTCGTCGATATCGGCGAGGAGGTGGTGAACCGCGCCTTCGGCGATGCCGAGGGGCTGGATGCGCCGCAGCAGATCGAGGCCGCCGAGCAGGCGCTGTTCGATCTCGCCGCGAAAGGATCGGCCGATGGCGGCTTCGTCAGCTTCGAGAAGGCGCTGAAGCTCGCCGTCGAGGGGGCGGAGCGCGCGTTCAAGCGCTCGGGCCACGTCTCCGGCCTGGCGACGGGCCTGCGCGATCTCGACGCCAAGCTCGGCGGACTGCACGCCTCCGACCTGATCATCCTCGCCGGCCGCCCCGGCATGGGCAAGACCTCGCTCGCGACCTGCATCGCCTTCGGCGCGGCGCGCGCGCTCGCGGCCGAGGCGCGCGAGGCGGGGCTCGGCAAGACGCCGCCCGCGGTCGCGTTCTTCTCGCTCGAGATGAGCGCGGAGCAGCTCGCCACGCGCCTGCTCGCCGAGGAGGCGCGCGTCTCGTCGGACCGCATCCGCCGCGGCGAGATCGCGGAGCGCGAGTTCGATCGCTTCGTCGCCTGCCAGCGCGAGATCAGCGCCCTGCCGCTGATGATCGACGACACGCCTGCGCTGTCGATCAGCGCGCTGCGCACGCGCTGCCGGCGGCTCAAGCGCACGCAGGGCCTCGGCCTGGTGGTGGTGGACTATCTCCAGCTGCTGCGCCCGGCGCCGGGCACGCGGCCCGAGAACCGCGTGCTCGAGATCAGCCAGATCACCCAGGGACTGAAGGCGATCGCCAAGGAGCTCGCCGTGCCGGTGCTGGCCTTGAGCCAGCTCTCGCGCGCGGTCGAGAGCCGCGAGGACAAGCGCCCGCAGCTCTCGGATCTGCGCGAATCGGGCACGATCGAGCAGGACGCCGACGTGGTGATGTTCCTGTATCGTGACGAGTACTACCTCGCCGCGCGCGAGCCCAAGCTCATGACCTTCGACAACCAGGCGAAGTTCGACGAGGCGCACGCGAAATGGGTCGCCGACATGGAGCGCGTGCACAACGTCGCCGAGGTGAACCTCGCCAAGCAGCGCCATGGCCCGACCGGCAAGGTGGAGCTGTTCTTCGAGGCCGAGTTCACGCGCTTCGCCAATCTCGACCGTCACCACGGCGCGCATGACGCCGACTGAGCCGGCAAGCGGTGCCTGACCCGAGCGCCATCCTCACCATCGATCTGGACGCGATCGCGGCGAACTGGCGCGACCTCGCGGCACGCCATCCCTCCGGCCCGGTCGCGGCGGTGGTGAAGGCGAACGCCTACGGGCTCGGTGCGCAGCCCGTGACGCGCCGCCTGCTTGCCGAGGGCGCACGCCACGTCTTCGTCGCCGAGTTCGACGAGGCGCTCGCGCTGCGCGAGAGCGTGCCGCGCGACGTTCCGCTCGCGGTGCTGCACGGGCTGGTCGCTGGTGCCGAGGCCGAAGCCGCAGCGGCCGGCGTCGTGCCCGTGCTGAACGACCTCGGCGCGCTCCGGCGCTGGAGCACGCACGCCGCCGCGCGCGGGGCGCGCCTGCCGGCGATCCTGCAGATCGATACGGGCATGAACCGGCTCGGCCTCGGGCGGCGCGAGGTCGAACGTCTCGCCCAGGACCCGGCCCCGCTCGCCGCACTCGATCTCCGTTATGTGATGACGCATTTCGTCGCCTCGGAGGAGCCGGCGAACCCGCTGAACCGCGAGCAGGTGGCGCGCTTCGATCGGCTTCGCGCGATGCTCCCGCCAGCGCCGACCTCGGTCGCCAACTCCTCGGGCATCTTCCTGGGCGACGTCGCCGCTTCCGATCTCGCCCGCCCCGGTGCCGCGCTCTACGGCATCAACCCCACGCCCGATGCGCCCAACCCGATGCGCACGGTGGTGACGCTGGAGGCGCGCATCCTCCAGATCCGCGAGATCGAGGCGGGCGAGAGCGTAGGCTACAACTCCACGTGGGTGGCGGCCCGGCCCTCGCGGATCGCAACGGTTGCGGCCGGCTACGCCGATGGCTATCTACGAAGCCTCTCCGGCCGCGGCGCAGGGCTCGTCGGCGGCCGGCAGGTGCCGCTCGCAGGCCGGGTTTCGATGGATCTCCTCACCTTCGACGTGACCGACGCGCCAGAGGCCGCCCCCGGCGGGTTCATCCGCCTGCTCGGCCCCGACCTGCCGCCCGATGCGGTGGCCGAGCGCGCGGGCACGAACGCCTACGAGATCCTGACTTCGCTCGGGGCGCGGTATCGCCGCCAGTATCGCGGCGTCGCGTGAACACTCTCCTCGATCTGCTCGGCGCGATCGGGCGCGGCCTGTTCGCCGTGCTGTCGGCGGCCGGCAGCGTGACGCTGTTTGCGGCACTGGCGCTGAGCCACGTCGTGCGCCCGCCCTTCTATCCGCGGCTGCTCCTGCGGCAGATGACCGACATCGGCTACTTCTCGCTGCCGGTGGTGGCGCTGACCGCGATCTTCTCGGGCATGGTGCTGGCGTTGCAATCCTACACGGGCTTCGCGCGGTTCTCGGCCGAGGGCGCGGTGGCGACGGTGGTCGTGCTGTCGATCACGCGCGAGCTCGGCCCGGTGCTCGCGGGGCTGATGGTGGCGGGCCGCGTGGGTGCCGCGATCGCGGCCGAGCTCGGCACCATGCGCGTGACCGACCAGATCGACGCGCTGACCACGCTGTCGACGAACCCGATGAAATATCTGGTGGTGCCGCGCATCGTCGCCGCCACGCTGGTGCTGCCGCTGCTGGTGCTCGTCGCCGACATCCTCGGCGTGCTGGGCGGCTTCATCGTCGGCGTGTTCAAGCTCGACTTCCATCCCGGCACCTACATGGCGCGCACCTGGGAGTACCTGGAGTTCCAGGACGTCTTCTCGGGCCTGGTGAAGGCCGCGGTGTTCGGCTTCATCATCGCGCTGATGGGCTGCTACCAGGGCTACCACTCGAAGGGCGGCGCGCAGGGCGTGGGCGCGGCCACCACCAACGCGGTGGTGTCCGCCTCGATCCTGATCCTGACCTTCAACTACATCATCACCGAGCTGTTCTTCGCGCGATGAGCGGAGTGCCGAAGATCCGCATCCGCGGGCTCTCCAAGGCGTTCGGGCCGAAGCGCGTACTCGATGCGCTCGATCTCGACGTGCCGGCCGGGCGTGGCCTGGTCGTGATCGGCGGGTCGGGCTCGGGCAAGTCGGTGCTGATCAAGTGCATTCTCGGCCTGATCGAGCCGGATGCCGGCACGATCGAGATCGACGGGCGGAACGTGCTCGCGATGTCGCGCACCGAGCGCGAGGCGGTGAACGTGCATATCGGCATGCTGTTCCAGCAGGGCGCGTTGTTCGATTCGCTGCCGGTCTGGGAGAACGTCGCCTTCGGGCTGCTCGCGCGGCGGATGATGGCGCGGCGCGACGCCAAGCCGCGCGCGATCGAGATCCTCGCCCAGGTGGGGCTCGGCGCGGATGTCGCCGATCTGTCGCCGTCCGAGCTCTCGGGCGGGATGCAGAAGCGCGTGGCACTCGCCCGCGCGATCGCGGCGCGGCCCGACATCATGTTCTTCGACGAGCCGACCACCGGGCTCGATCCGATCATGGGCGCGATCATCGACGCGCTGATCGTCGAGCAGGTGAAGCGGCTCGGCGCGACCGCGTTCTCGATCACGCACGACATGGCCTCGGCGCAGCGCATCGGCGACACGGTGGCGATGATCCATGGCGGCAGGATCATCTGGGTGGGGCCTGCGTCGTCGATCCGCGAGAGCGGCAACCCCTATGTCGATCAGTTCGTGCGCGGATCGAGCGAGGGGCCGATCAAGATGGAGCTGCGCAAGTAGCCCCTCACCGCGGCGCCACGCGGATCGCGAGCCGCGCGGCACTCACCCCCTCGATCGCCGCGGCGCGCGCGATCAGCCGGTCCACGTCCGGATCGGGCAGCGGCGCGAGATCGACCCCCGCGAGATCGTCCGGCAGCAGCGGCAGCACCGGCCGGTGCGCGAACAGGCACACCACCTGCTCCTCCGCGCCGGGCGTTTCGGGCACGATCTGGAACGGCCAACCGGGGCCGGGAATCTCCACCGTGCGGCCGGCCGGCACGGCGGCATCCGGCACGTGCGCGTTCGGCAGCACGCGCACCAGCGAGCCGTCGCCGAACCGCCAGAAGCAGGCGAGATGCCCGTCCTCGGCCACGGTCGCGCGCAGCACGATCGGCGTGCCGACCTGCGCGGGCGCGTCGCCGCGGTCGGTCGCGAGGCGCGGCGGGGCTGGGCGCGCGATCGTGCGTGTCGCGACGGCCGCGACCTCGGCGGAGACGGTCTCCGTCTCTGCCCCCGGCAGCGCCGCGAGCACCGCCCCCAGCGTCTCGCCCAGCGGTTCGAGGGCCGCGCGAAGCCGCGGCGGCAGGCGTTCGACCAGCGGTTCGGCGCCCTGCGCGCAGGCGAAGCGCACGGCCGCGCCGCCCGTCGCGGGCGCGATCTCGAAGCCCATCGCGGCATCGGGAATGCGGAGCTCCTGTCCGGCTGTCACGGCCGAGTCCGGTCGTGCCGGGTTCGGAAAGATGCGCATCACCTGGCCGGCGCCGGTCTGGTAGAAGCAGGCGAGGTGGCCGTCGCGGCCCGCCGTCACCGACAGCACCAGCGGCAGGCCCACGCGGACCTCGCCGCCCGGTGCGAGCACCACCAGCCGCGGCGGCACGGCGGCGACAGGCGCCGGCATGGCCGCGACGGGCGGCGGGGCTGGCGCCGCTGGGGCCGCAGGCTCGCGCGCGGCTGGCGGCGTCAGCGGGCTCGTCACCGTGCCGTCGTAGCGCGCGGCGAAGCGGCGCCCTTGCAGGCTGAGCGCGATCTCGGCATCGCCGCCGGCGAGTGCGGCGCGCGGATTGCCGATCTTTCCGTCGATCGCGATCCGGTCGTCGCGCCAGGTGCCGTGCCCGGCGACCGCCGCCGGGGCGTCGAGGCGGTCGAGCCGGAGCCGCAGCGTCTCGACGGGGAACGGATCGAAGCCGGGCAGGCTGAGCCGGCCGCCGGACAGCGTCAGTTCGGCGGCGAGATCGAGCGTGGCCGCGCGAAGGCTCGGCCCGCGCAGCGTGAGGGCCAGCGGCCCGCTGATCGGGCCCGCCAGCGCATCGAGGTCCTGCCCTGTGAGGCCGCGGAACAGCGTCGCCGCATCGACCTCGGCGAGATCGAGCGCGGCGGTCGCGGCGAACGCAGCCGCGTCCGTGGCATCGAGCCTGAGTGTCAGCCCCGCGCGGCCGCCGGCGAGCACCAGGTCGCGCGCCTCGGCCGCGAGCACGCCATCCGCCAACCGGGCGGCGAGCGTGGTGCGGCCGAAGTCGAGCCCACCGAACGCCGCCTGCCCGGCGGCGAGGTCGAGCGTGCCGTCGAGCGCGCGCAGCAGCTGCCCCGAGCCCGAGGTCGCGATGTCCAGCATCCGGCGGAGATCCGCGGTCTCGGTGCGGAGGGACGCGGCAAGGCGCGGGCGCGGCCCGGAGCGATCCACCTCCAGCCGCCCCGAGGCGGTGCCGCCGCCGAACGCGAAGCGCGCATCGTCGAGCGCGAGCGCGCGGTCGGCGACGGCAAGCTGGCCGTCCACCCGCGCGGGTGCGGCAAGCTCGGCGGTGGCGGCGGCCTCGACGCCGAGCCAGCCCAGGAAGTCGGCGAGATCGCGCGTCTCGAAGCGCAGCCGCCCGCGCGCGGTGAACGGGCGGGCCGTGCTGTCGGCCACCAGATGCAGCCGCGCGGGCCCGAGCGTGACCTCGGCCTCGGTACCGAGCGGACCGCCCGCGACCAGCCGCCCGGCCGGGCCGGCGCGCGCGACCAGCGCCACCGGCCTTCCGTTCAGCCGGAGCCCGCTCTCGATCAGCAGCGGCTGGTCGCGCCCCGTCAGCGTCAGGGCGAGGCGGCCGGCCGCGACCGCGCCGTCGCGCAGGGCCGCGTCCTCGACCACCAGCCGGCCCTGGCCGTCTAGGCTTGCGAGCAGGTCAGCGGCGGTGCTCCCGCGCGCGACCAGGGCGAGATCCCCGCGCGCGGTGCCGCTCAGCCCGTCGAGCCCGGCCTGGGCCATCATCGGCCCGATCGCGACGTCGCGCAGGTCGAATTCGGTGTCGAGCCGCGGCCCGTCCTCGCCGGGGGCGAAGCTCAGCCGCCCGACCAGCCGCCCGCCATAGAGGCCGAGCTCGTGCAGCGCCGCACTGAGCCGCCCGTCCGTCAGCCCGATCTCGACCGCGGTCGGGCCAGCCGTCAGTCCGGCGAGCACGACGGTCTCGGCCTCCAGGCGCAGCCCGGCATCGAGCCGGCGCGCAATCCCGCCCCAGGGCTCGGCGGTGAGGCGGTCGAAGACGGCGGCAAGGTCGAGCCGGTCGACCGCGATGCGGCCGCTGAGCTGTGAGCGGGTCGCGCCAGCGGCACCGACGAGAGTCGCGGTGACACGCGACCCGCCGATGCTGAGCCGGGCCTCCTCCAGCGCCAGCCGGCCGGCATTGAGCCGCAGCCGCGCCGCGCCGTCGAGCGCGGCCGTCCGCAGGGTGAGCCGTCCGTCGGCGCCGTCCGCGCCGAGCCGGCCGGCGAAGGAGGCGGCGAGCCCAGGGTCGGCGAGGGTGACCGAAAGCTCGGCCGGGCCGCCATCGGCGGCCGGTCGCAGCGCGGCCCCGAGGCCCGTGAGGGTCAGCGCGCGTCCGGTGGCGGCGTCGGTCAGGTGCACCGAGCCGTCCGCCAGCACCATCCGTTCGGCGGTCGCGAGGCCGCGCGGCAGGGGCCCGGCGAGCGTGCCGCGCTCGGTCAGGGTCAGGGACAGGGCCGCGCGCTCGACGCTCAGCTCGGTGAAGCGGAACGAGCCGGACAGCAGCGCCAGCGGATCGAGTGCGCCGGCCAGCCGCGACGCCGCGAGCCCGCCCTCGGGCGTGCCGGGCGCGCCGACGCGCAGCGCCTCGGCGATCAGGCGCGGCGTGGGCAGCAGGCGGAGCCGCACCTTCCCGGCAACGGTCGCGGGTTGATGGAAGGCGCTGCCGATCAGCGTGCCCGCAAGCGCGCGCAGCCGCGCCTCGGGCATCAGCGATGGCAGCACCGCCAGGGCGCCGGCCGCAACCACCAGCGCGCTCGCCAGCGCCACCAGGACCAGCCGGATTCCCCGCATCGCCCCATCCTCCCCGCGGCAAGGGTAGTCCGCCGGCGGGGCGGGCGGGAAGCGCGCTATGCCCCCGTGTCCGTGGCGCGCACGACCCGGCGCGGCTCGCGCGACTTGCCCTGCGCGGCGAGCTCCTCGAGGTAGCGGGCCCAGCGCGTCCCGTATTCGCGGCCGAGCTGGTGCAGGTAGTCCCAGGAGTAGATGCCGGTGTCGTGCAAATCGTCGAACACGATGCGCACGGCGTAGTTGCCGACCGGCTCCACCTTCAGGATTCCGACATGCGCCCGGCCCCAGACCAGCACCTTCTGGTCGGGCGCGTGGCCCTGCACCTCGGCCGAGGGGCTTTCGACCCGCAGATACTCGGCCGGCAGCACGAAGCGGCTGCCGTCGTCGAAGGTGACGGTGAGGGTGCGGTCGGCCTTGGAGGCGCGGATCTCGACCGGCGTCGGCATGTCAGGGCTTGGGCGGCGGCGCGGGCGCGTCGAGCGGGCGCGCCTCGTCGGGCAGCATGATCGGGATGCCGTCGCGGATCGGGTAGGCGAGCCCGGCGCGCTCGCTGATCAGCTCGCCGCGCTCGCGGTCGTAGCGCAGCGGCCCCTTGGTGACGGGGCAGACCAGGATTTCCAGCAGGCGGGGATCGACCTCGGTCATCGGCTCCTCACGACAGGGGCTGGCCCGGCTCGTGCCCCGGGCCGCCATGCGCGCCCATCTCGATCAGGGTGAGCAGCATCGCCGCGCGCTCGTCGAGCGTCGCCGCCTCCAGCAGCGCCTGCTTCTCGCGCGGATCGAACGGGCAGATCATGCAGAGCGTGGTCACCAGCGCGGCATCCGGGGTCTCTTTCACCGCCTGCCAGTTGGCGTCGATCCCCTTGGCGCGGAAGTAGGCGCGCAGCATGCGTTCGAGCCTTTCCCGGTCGAGCGCGGGCCGGGCGTCGAGATCGAGATCCTCGGCGAAGCCCGTGAAGTCCGCCCGCACGCGGCGATAGCCCCGGCGCATCGCGAGCTCGGCCGCGACGCGGAAACGGATGATGCCGGTGAGCGTGATCAGGAGCCGCCCGTCCTCGGTCTCGCTGAACGAGGAGAGCCGGCCGAGGCAGCCGACGCGATAGAGCCCCGGCCCGTTCGGTGTCGGCGGCTCCACCGGGTTGGGCTGGATCATGCCGAACATCCGGCCCTCGGCGAGCGCATCCAGCGTCATCGCCAGATAGCGCGGCTCGAAGATGTTGAGCGGCAGCCGCCCCTGCGGCAGCAGCAGCGCGCCCGTGAGCGGAAACACCGCGAACTCGCCGGGCAGGTCCTCGACCGCCGGATGCCAGGCCGAGGCGGTCGGCACGAGGCTCAGCTGAACAGCAGGGTGGAGAGACGCCGGCGCGCGGCCACGGTCACCTCGTCGGTGAGCCCCCAGGCTTCGAAGAACTTGAGCAGTTGCAGCCGCGCGGCCTCGTCGTTCCATTTGCGGTCGCGGCGGATGATCTGCAGCAGCTGCTCGGCCGCCTCCTCGCGCTTGCCGATCGCGTTGAGCGCGATCGCATAGTCGTAGCGCGCCTGGTGATCGTCGGCGTTGGCCGCGAGCCGGGCCTGGAGCGCCGCGATCTGGCCCTGCGCCTCGCGCCCCTTCTCGGCGAGTTCGAGGGCCGCCTTCACGCCCTGGATCTCGGCGTGGCTCTCGACGTTCGAGGGCAGGGTGGCGACCAGCGCCTTCGCCTCCGCGGTGCGGCCGAGCGCGATCAGGGCGCGGCCAAGGAGCCCGATCGCCTCGGCGTTCTCGGGCTCCTGCTGCACGAGCGCTTGGAGGATTTCGGCAGCTTCCTCGTGGTTGCCTTCGGCGGCGGCTTCCTTCGCCGCGGCGAGCAGGTCGGCCGCCGGCATGGTGCCGCCGGCCATCTGCACCAGCCGTTCCACCCACTGCTTCACCTGGCTCTCGGGGAGCGCGCCCTGGAACCCGTCCACCGGCTGGCCCTGGTAGAAGGCGTAGACCGTCGGCACCGACTGGATGCGGAGCTGGGCGGCGAGGCGCTGGTTCTTGTCGATATCGACCTTCACCAGCCGCACGCGCCCGCCGGCGCCGCGCACCACGCGCTCCAGGACCGGGGTGAGCTGCTTGCACGGCCCGCACCAGGTCGCCCAGAAATCGACGATCACCGGCAGGTCGCGGCTCGCCTGGATCACGTCGGCGACGAAGGAGGCTTCGGTGGCCTCGCTCACCGGGTCGGGCGCGGCGGTGCTGCCGCCCTTCTGGGGGTCGAAGATGATGTCCATGGCCTTCCGGGGCGCCTCTGTTCGCGTCGCTGGGTGTCGCCCGCCCATAACATGACCCCGGGCGGGGCGCGAACAAGGGCGGATCAGGCCGCGGCGGTATCCAGCGCGTCGAGCGCAACCAGGCGCGGGGTGTGGCCGGTGGCGGCGAGGAAGGCGCGGAACCCCTCGGGTGTCACCGAGGTGGTGGCCTCGTTGGTCAGGGGGTGGGCGTTGATGCGGGCATAGCGGCCGGAGAGCAGCGCGTCGTCGAGCACGAACTCGACGCGGCGGGCCGTGTCGTTGACCAGGGCGAAGGGGGTGACGGCGCCCGGGATCACGCCGAGGGTGTCGATCAGCTCCTCGGCGGAGGCGAAGGACATGCGCGGCACGCCGAGCGCGCGGGCGAGCGCGCCGACGGGCACGCGGCGGTGTTCCAGCATGGTGACGAGGCGGAACGTGCCGGCCTTGTCCTTGAGGAACAGGTTCTTCACGTGCGCGCCCGGGATCGTCTCGTGGATGCGCAGTTCCTTGGTCTGCTCGACCGTGAAGACGGGCGGATGCCAGCGGGTGGTCTGGTCGATGCCGAGTTCGGCGAGACGGTCGAGCAGGTCCTGGGGCGTGAGCGGCATGGCGCCGGGATAGGGGGTTCGGGCGCGTGCGGCAACGGGCGTGGCGGATGCGCCGTGCGCCGCCGCCGCCTTACGCTTTAAGGTTCCCGGTTTCTCCCGCCGGATCAGGGCGTTGCGCGATCGCGCCTTAAGACTTTACGGCTTTATCGCGGGCCGCCGCGTCGGCGCGCGGCGGGGCCGTGGCGGAGGGACCGTAGCGTACCGCTCCGTCGGAATCGGACGCAGGTGAGCGCGCGCTTGCGGGCTGCCGATCAGGTCGTCTCGGATGGCGGCGCATGACCCGGACCGCCGCCGAGTCCCGGATCGCAGAGATCACGCGCCGCCCGGCAGCGGATCGCCGCCGTCTGGTCGCTCCGGGAGGCGATCCGGTCGGCGCTGTCGCGGCGCAGCGGTGTGGCGGCGCCGCCGATCCCGCCGCTTGCGTCCATCCGTGGCGCATGGCTGGTCTACGCCTTCTCCCGACCGAAGCGAAGGCGAGGGACCGCATGGACGAGCGCGTGGTCGACACCTCCTGGTGGCATGTCCTGCCGTCGGACGCCTGGCCCCGGCATGATCCGATCTGGCGTGCCTTCGGCCCGGAGGGCCACGAGACGCTGTGGGACACGATTCTCGCCGGGAGCGGCGTCGTCCTGCCGCTCGTCGCGATCGCAACCATGCCCCGCTACGACGCGCTGCGCCGCGCCCTGCCGCCGGCCGAGCCCGTGCCGGAGGTGTTCCAGGTGCGCGACGGTGTCGGCGCGATCCTGCTCACGCTGCTGACCGACACGACGGAAGAGCCGCCGGCGGGCCGCATCGCGCATGTGGTGCCGTTCCTCCACGCCGGGCCGAACCTGCCCTTCGTGCTGCGGCGGGCGCTGCTGGCGCCGGACCGGTGCGCGGCGATCCTGGAGGCGACCTGGCCGGACGGGGCGCCGGTCGCGTTCTACGACCTCCATTGGCCGGCGGCGCGCGCGCTCTACGAGCCGGGCCGGCCGATCGAGTTCTGCCTGCGGCTCCTGGCGCAGGAGGTGGCGGTGCTCGACCCCGGCACGCCCCGGCCGCCCTGGCTCGGCGCCGGCGAGGGCGTGTGGTTCGCGCGGCGGGGCGCGCCGGATCAGGCCGTGGTCGAAGGCGCGGTGACGCGGGTGTGGGATCCGCTGCCCGAGCCCTTCCTCGGCTGCGTCGTGACGCGGGTGGACGTCGCCGCCGAGGGCCGGCGCACCCGCGTGCTGCTGACCGACAGGGTGGCGGGCGATCGCCTGCCGGGGGTGGGCGAGCGGATCGCCGCGCTGGGCTGGGTGAGCGGACATCTCTGGGCGCTGCCCTGAGCGGGCGCGGGCGAGGGCTTGCCGCGACGCGCCCCGCCCCGCGATGCTCCCGTGTCTCTCTCCCGTGCGCGGGAGGGGGCCGGGGCGAGGGTGATCGATGGCGAACGCGCTCTATTACGGCGACAACCTCCAGGTGCTGCGCGAGCACATCCGCGACGAGAGCATCGACCTGATCTATCTCGATCCGCCGTTCAACTCGAACGCCACCTACAACGTGCTGTTCCGCGCGCCGGGCGGCAAGGGCAGCGAGGCGCAGATCGAGGCGTTCGAGGACACCTGGCACTGGGGCGAGGCGGCGGCGGCGGCCTTCGACGCGGTGATCCGCGGGTCGCACACGGACGCGGCGACGATGCTGCGCGCGATGCGCTCCTTCCTCGGCGAGAACGACATGATGGCGTATCTGGCCATGATGGCGGTGCGCCTGATCGAGCTGCACCGGGTGCTGAAGCCCACCGGCAGCCTGTATCTGCACTGCGACCCGACCGCGAGCCACTATCTGAAGGTGCTGCTGGACGCGGTGTTCGGGGTGGAGTGTTTTGTTAACGAAGTAAGTTGGAAGCGAACGTCTGCGAAGTCGGACTTCGTTCAGGGCGCAACGCACTTCCCCCGGGTTCGTGACGTACTCCTCAGGTACAAACGAGAGGTGCGCCAACGGTGCACGTTCAACCAACCCTTCACGGCGTACGACGAGACTTACCTTCTGTCGAAGTACCCGCATGTCGATACGGCAGGCCGACGATACGGGTTGTGGGACATGACGGGGCCGGGAGGCGCAGCAAAAGGGAATCCAAGCTATGAAGTGATGGGTGTCACCCGGTTCTGGCGATACTCGCGCGAGAAGATGAGCGAATTGATCGCAGCGGGCCGCGTCATCCAGCCGAAGCCGGGAGCCGTCCCTCGGCTGAAGCGATTCCTCGATGAGCAGAAGGGCGTCCCTGTTGGAGACGATTGGGACGACATCGATCCGATCAACTCCCAGGCCCAGGAACGCCTCGGCTACCCGACCCAGAAACCCCTCGCGCTGCTCGAACGCATCATCGCCGCCTCCTCCAACCCCGGCGATGTCGTGCTCGACCCGTTCTGCGGCTGCGGCACCGCCGTGCACGCCGCGCACAAGCTCGGCCGCCACTGGCTCGGCATCGACATCACCCACCTTGCGATCAGCCTGATCGAACGCCGCCTCAAGGACGCCTTCCCCGACATCGCCTTCGAGGTGCACGGCACGCCCAAGGACCTCGAGGGCGCGCGCGACCTCGCCCAGCGCGACAAGCACCAGTTCCAGTGGTGGGCCGTCTCGCTGGTCGATGCCGTGCCCCAGGCCGGCAGGAAGAAGGGCGCCGATCGCGGCATCGACGGCATCCGCTTCGTCCAGGTCGGCCCCAAGGCCGGCGAGGTCGAGCGCGTGATCGTCAGCGTCAAGGGCGGCGAGAACGTCGGCGTGAAGGACATCCGCGACCTGCGCGGCACGGTCGAACGCGAGGGCGCGATCGCCGGGCTGTTCCTCACCCTCGCCGAACCCACCCGCGACATGAAGCGCGAAGCGGCGGCTGCCGGCACGGTCGAGATCCCCTTCGCCCACAGGCCGGTGGGCAGGATCCAGATCTACACGATCGCGGAACTGCTCGCCGGGATGCGCCCGGATCTGCCCGGGCTCGGCCGGCACGAGGGCTTCAAGCGCGCGCCGCGCGAGAAGCGCGCGGGCCAGCAGGGCGCGCTGGAGCTGTGACGCCCGGCGTGGCCGCCGTCCCGGGCAACGTCCTCGACACGGACGTCAGGATGGCACCGTCCGGTTGAGCGGCCGCGCGCGCCGGTCATGGGATAGGGAGTTTGAGGTAAAGGGCCGATGGCCCTTTCCCTCAACAGACGAAAACCCCCGCTTGCGCCGCCCCACCACTTGCGCCATCCCCCCAGCCATGCCGACCCGCCGGCTGGGCTCCCGCCGCTTCCGCACCGCCATCATCCGCCCCCCCGCCGGAACCGACTGGCGCGCCCGCCTCGCCGCCGCCGACGCCGAACTCGCCGCCGACTACCGCGAAGCCCGCGCCCCCTCCGCCTGGCGCGCCGTCCGCGCCACCCGCCGCATCCTGCTGATGGCGCTCTGGACCCTGCTCTGCATCCCCATCCAGGCCGCCTGCCTCGCCATCGGCGGACGCCCCCCCGTCGTCTTCGCGCGCTGGTACCACGCCGTGCTCTGCCGCATCGGCGGCATCCGCGTGCGCATGATCGGCACCCCGGCCACGCCGCAGCCCGGCCGGCCCGTGCTGTTCCTCTGCAACCACCAGTCCTGGGCCGACGTGCTCGTGCTCGGCGGCCGGCTCGAAGCCTGCTTCATCGCCAAGGCCGAGATCGGCTCCTGGCCGCTGATCCGCACCGTCGCCAGGCTCGGCCGCACCGTCTATGTCTCGCGCCGCCGCGGTGCCACCGCGCGCGAGAAGGACGAACTCGTCAGCCGCCTCGCCAAGGGCGACTCGCTGATCCTGTTCCCCGAAGGCACCACCAGCGACGGCGCGCGCATCCTGCCCTTCCGCAGCGCGCTGGTCGGCGCGGTCGAAGCCGCCGGCATCGACCCGATCGTCCAGCCCGTCTCGCTCGTGTTCGACAAGCTCGACGGCCTGCCCGTGACCCGCCCGCACCGGCCGCATTTCTCGTGGTACGGCGACATGGACATCGCGAGCCACGCCTGGACTTTGCTCGGCCGGCGCTCCTGCCGCGCCACCATCCTGCTGCACGAGCCGCTCGACCCGGCCGCGTTCCCGAACCGCAAGGCGCTCGCGGAAGCGGCCTACCAGGCGGTGGACGAGGGGGCCGCCGCGCTGCGCCAGGGCCGCGAGGCCCGGCCCCTGTCGCCGAAACATCACGCTCCGGCAGCCGCCTCTTCGCCCGATCGCGCTTGACACGGGTCGCCCCGCTGTGGCGTCACTTGTCGCCGAAAGGAGAGGTTCGCGCCCTTGATCCCACAGGTCCGGCCGGTGCCGACCGGATGTCGCCTTCGCAAGCCCGGCTTTCGCCGGCTGCCGAGGGCCTGATGCGACCTCCCGCCACCTCCATACGCCCCAGATGACCGAGACCCCCCGGCCCCGACGGCTGCACGTGCAGACCTGGGGCTGCCAGATGAACGTCTATGACAGCGCCCGCATGGCGGACGCGCTGGCCCCGCTCGGCTTCACGCCCCAGCCGGCGCCCGACGGCGCGGATCTCGTGGTGCTGAACACCTGCCACATCCGCGAGAAGGCGTCCGAGAAGGTGTTCGCCGAGCTCGGCCGGCTGCGCCGGCTGAAGCAGGCGCGCGCGGCCGAGGGCGGGCGGATGCTGATCGCGGTCGCCGGCTGCGTCGCCCAGGCCGAGGGCGCGGAGATCCTCCGCCGCGCGCCCTATGTGGACATCGTGCTCGGCCCGCAGACCACGCACCGCCTGCCCGCGCTGGTCGCGCGCGCCGACCGGGGCGAGCGCGCGCTGCTCGACACGGAGTTCCCGGCCGAGGACAAGTTCGACCACCTGCCCGAGGAGGCCGCGCCCCAGGGCATCAGCGCCTTCCTGACCGTGCAGGAGGGCTGCGACCGGTTCTGCGCGTTCTGCGTCGTGCCCTATACGCGCGGCGCCGAGCAGTCGCGGCCCGCGGCCGCCGTGCTCGCCGAGGCGCGCCGGCTGGTCGGGCAGGGCGCGCGCGAGATCACGTTGCTCGGCCAGAACGTCAACGCGTATCACGGCGCGGGGCCGGATGGGCGCGACTGGGGCCTCGGCCGGCTGATCCGCGCGCTCGCCGGGATCCCGGGGCTGGAGCGCATCCGCTACACCACCTCGCACCCGCGCGACATGGACGACGACCTGATCGCCGCGCATGGCGAGGTGCCGGCGCTGATGCCCTATCTGCACCTGCCGGTGCAGTCGGGGTCGGATGCGGTGCTGAAGGCGATGAACCGCCGCCACACCGCCGAGGACTATCTCCGCATCGTCGAGCGGCTGCGCGCGGCCCGGCCCGACCTCGCGCTCTCGTCGGACTTCATCGTCGGCCACCCCGGCGAGACCGAGGCCGATTTCGAGGCGACGCTCGATCTCGTCCGCCGCGTCGGCTTCGCCTCGGCCTTCAGCTTCAAGTTCTCGCCCCGCCCGGGCACGCCGGCGGCGGAGGCGCGGGACCAGGTGGACGAGGCGACCAAGGACCGTCGCCTCCAGACGCTCCAGGGGCTGCTGCGCGACCAGCAGGCCGCCTTCAACGCATCGCTGCTCGGCCGCACGGTCGCGGTGCTGTTCATGGAACCCGGCCGACACCAGGGCCAGATGGTGGGGCGCAGCCCGTGGCTGCAGCCCGTTCATGTGCAGGGACCAACGACGCTCGCAGGAGAGATCCGCCACGTGACGATCACCGCGATCCACCCGAACTCGCTCGCCGGCCGGCTCGCCGAGGCGACGGCCGAGGCCGCATGAACCACGTCCTTCCCGGGGGCCCCGAGACGCCGGTGACGCTGCACGTCACCTTCCAGGACAACGCCCTGCTGCCGCTGCTGTTCGGCGCGCATGACGCGCATCTCGCGCGCATCGAGCACCGGCTCGGCGTGCGGCTGACCTCGCGCGGCAACCGCATGGTGGTGAGCGGGCCGTCCGAGGAGGCCGAGGCCGCGAAGGCCGCGCTGCTCGGGCTCTACGCGGCGCTCGGCCGGGGCGAGGTGGTCGGCGGCGCGGAGGTGGACGCGGCGATCCGCATGGCGCGCCACGCCGCCACGCGCAAGGCCGAGGGCGTGGTCGAGGAGCCGCGCCTGCCGCTCTCCGACATCCCCTCGATCCGCACGCGCAAGAGCACGATCGCCGCGCGCAGCCCGATGCAGGCCGCCTACATGGAGGCGCTCGCCGCGCACGAGCTCGTCTTCGCGCTCGGCCCCGCCGGCACCGGCAAGACCTACATCGCGGTCGCCCAGGCCGTGGCGATGCTGGCGACCGGCAAGGTCGAGCGGATCGTGCTCTCGCGCCCGGCGGTCGAGGCGGGCGAGCGGCTCGGCTTCCTGCCCGGGGATCTGCGCGAGAAGGTCGATCCCTATCTGCGCCCGCTCTACGACGCGCTCGCCGACATGCTGCCCGCCGACCAGGTGCAGCGCCGCCTCGCCGCCGGCGAGATCGAGGTGGCCCCGCTCGCCTTCATGCGCGGCCGCACCCTCGCCCATGCCTACGTGATCCTCGACGAGGCGCAGAACACCACGCCGGTGCAGATGAAGATGGTGCTGACCCGGCTCGGCGAGGGCAGCCGCATGGTGGTGACCGGCGACCTGACGCAGATCGACCTGCCGTCCGGCACGCGCTCGGGGCTCTCCGACGCGCTCGAGACGCTCGAAGGCATGGCCGGGCTCGGCGTGGTGCGGTTCTCGGAGCACGACGTGGTGCGCCATCCGCTGGTCGCGCGCATCGTCGAGGCCTATGGGCGGCGGGCCCAGGCCGAGAAGGAGACGCGGCGGCGCGCCCGCCCGCCCGCCGCACAGGCTGACGATGGAACCGGGAAGTAGACCCCCCGCGCCGGGCGCCGGCGCGGGGATCACGGTCACGGTCGCCGAGCCGCGCTGGCGCGCCTCGGTGCCGGCGGTGGAGTCGCTGGCGCGCCGCGCCGCGGCCGCCGCGATGCGGGCCGCGCGCGCGCGCGGCACACTCGCCCTGCTGCTCGCCGACGATGCGACGCTGCACCGGCTGAACGCGCGCCATCGCGGCAAGGACTACGCCACCAACGTGCTGTCCTGGCCCGGCGCGGATGGCGGCGGCGACATCGCGATCGGCTACGGTGTGGCCGCGCGCGAGGCGCGCGCGATGCGCCGCCCGCTCGCGCGCCATCTCGCGCATCTCGTCGTGCACGGCGCGCTGCACTGCGCCGGCCGCGACCACGAGGACGACCGCGCGGCGCGGCGGATGGAGCGCGAGGAGGCGCTGGTGCTGCGCCGGCTCGGCGTGCCCGACCCGTACCGGGGGCCGGCGCGATGAGCGAGAACGGCGGCCTGTCCCGCCTGATCGACCGCATGTTGCGGCTCTTGCGCGCGCGCGACGACAACGGGCTGCGCGAGAGCCTCGAAGCCCTGATCGAGCAGCGCGCCGAGGAGGCGGGCGAGGACGCCCCGCCCGCGCTCGATCCGCATGAGCGCGCGCTGATCGCCAATGTGCTGAAGCTGCGCGGTGTCACGGCCGATGACGTGATGGTGCCGCGCGCCGACATCATCGCCGTGCCCGAGTCGATGCCGCTCGACGCGCTGATCGGCGTGATCAAGCGCGAGGGGCATTCGCGCCTGCCGGTCTATCGCGAGAGCCTCGACGACATCATCGGCATGATCCACATCCGCGACGTGTTCGTGCACATGGATCGCGGGGCGGAGTTCCGCATCGCCGACATCCTGCGCAAGCCCCTCTACGTGCCGCCGTCGAAGCCCGTGCTCGACCTGCTGCTGGAGATGCGCCAGGCGCGCATGCACATGGCGATCGTGGTGGACGAGTACGGCGGCACCGACGGGCTGGTGACGATCGAGGACGTGGTCGAGGAGATCGTCGGCGAGATCGCCGACGAGCACGACGAGCCGCTCGCCGCCCAGGTGGTGCCGCGCCCGGACGGCACGCTCGACATCGATGCGCGCCTGCCGGTGGAGGAGTTCGAGCGCCATCTCGGCCCGATCCTGTCCGACGACGAGCGCGAGGCCGAGATCGAGACCGTGGGCGGGCTGATCCTCGCGCTGACGCACCGCATCCCCGCGCGCGGCGAGACGATCGCGCATCCCTCGGGCGTGGAGTTCCGCATCCTCGATGCCGACAGCCGGCGCATCCGCAAGGTGCGTGTGGCCCCGCCGCCGAGCCGGACGCCGGAGGAATCGCGCCCGGCCGCCTGAGCGGAGGGCGCGGCGTCAGGGCTCCAGGAAGGTCAGCTGGTCGGGATCGGCGGCGAGCCGCACCGTCGTGCCGGGCGGCAGCGCCTCGCGCCCGCGCAGATGCGCCTCGTCCACGTGGAAGACCATGCCGGCGACGGTGATCGCGTAGCGCACATGTCCGCCGAGGAACTCGGTGCGCTGCACCTCGCCGCTGAACTGCGCCGGGCGGCCCTCCTCGGCGATCGCCAGCGCCTGCGGCCGCAGCGCCAGCAGCGTCCGGCCGGTGCGCGCGGTCCCGGGCGCGGGCAGCACGATGCCGCCCGGGCCGCGGAACAGGCTCGCCGCGCCCTCGCGCACGATCTCGCCCTCGATCAGGTTGGCGGTGCCGAGGAAGCCGGCGACGAACCGGTTCGCGGGGTTGTCGTAGAGCTCGACCGGCCGGCCGACCTGCTGGATGCGCCCGCCGTCCAGCACCGCCATGCGGTCGGAGATCGCGTTCGCCTCCTCCTGGTCGTGCGTGACGAAGATCGTCGTCAGCCCGGTCTTGCGCTGCAGCGCGCGCAGCTCGGCGCGCATCTCGACGCGCAGCTGCGCATCGAGATTCGAGAGCGGCTCGTCCAGCAGCAGCACCTCGGGCTCGATCACCACGGTGCGCGCGAGCGCGACCCGCTGCTGCTGCCCGCCCGAGAGCTGCGCCGGCCGCCGCCCGCCATAGCCCTCGAGCCCGACGAGCGCGAGCGCCGCCTCGACCCGGCGCACCACCTCCGGCCGCGGCACGCGCCTGCGGTGCAGGCCGAAGGCGACGTTCTCGGCCACCGTCATGTGCGGCCAGAGCGCGTAGTTCTGGAACACCATGCCGACATTGCGGTCCCAGGGCGGCGCCTCGGTCACGTCGCGCGCGCCGACGCGGATGCGGCCCCGCTGCGGCTGGCCGAAGCCGGCGATCAGGCGCAGCAGCGTCGTCTTGCCCGAGCCGGAGGGGCCGAGGAAGGCGAAGAACTCGCCCCTCGGCACGGCGAGGCTGACGCGGTCGAGGATCACGGTCGTGCCGTAGGCGAAGGTGACGTCCTCGACCGCCACGCCGATCGCGTTCTCTGTCATGCGGCGACGACCTCGCGCGAGCGGCGGCTGCGGTCGCGTTCCGCCAGACGGTGGGAGAGCCAGGTGCCGACCGCCACCACCACCACCGCGATCACGCCCAGTGCCGCGCCCGGACCCCGCCCGGCCGGCGACTGCATGTAGACATAGATCGCGTAGGAGAGGGGCGCGTTCACGTCGCGCGTCACCAAGAGCAGCGTCGCGGAGAGCTCGACCGCGGCGGTGGCGAAGGCGGTGACGAAGCCGGCGGCGATGCCGCCCAGCATCAGCGGCACGACGATGCGCGCGAGCGTGAACAGCTTGCCCGCGCCCAGCATCTCGGCCGCCTCCTCGAGGCTGACATGGAGCTGGCGCAGCGCGGCATCGCAGGCCCGCAGCGCGTAGGGCAGGCGGCGCACGGCATAGGCGATCGTCAGCATCAGGCCGGAGGTGGCGAGCGAGCCCTCGATCCCCGGCACGCTCACCTCGAAATAGGTGCGCAGGATGCCGATGCCGAGCACCAGCCCCGGCACGGCGAGCGAGGCGGTCGCGGCCTGGTCGAGCAGGCGCCGTCCGGGCAGCCGCGTGCGCTGCACCAGATAGGCGATGGCGATGCCGATCAGCACGTCGAGCAGCCCCGCCCCGCCGCAATAGAGCACGGTGTTGACCATGTAGCGCGTGCTCTCGGTCAGCACGGTCCCGTAATGGGCGAGCGTGAAGCCGTCGGGCAGCGGGCTGAACGACCAGACCGTGCCGAGCGAGAGCAGCAGGATGCCGATATGCGGCGAGAGCACGATCAGCAGCGTGATGGCGATGAAGATCCAGGCGAAGGCGGCCTCGCCGCTGCGCATCCGCCGCCGCTGCAGGCCGCCACCGCCGCGCTGCTGGGTGGCGTAGTCGCGTCCGCGCAGCAAGAGCGCCGCCCCGCCCATGGCCGCGAGCGAGACCGCCACCATGATCACCGAGATCACGTAGCCGACCGGGTCGGCGAGCCCGACCGAGGTGATGCGCAGATAGGCCTGCGGCGCCAGCATCGCCGTGACGTTCAGCAGCAGGGGCGTGGCGAGATCGTCGAACACCTTGACGAAGACGAGCGAGGCGCCGGCGACATAGCCGGGCAGCGCGAGCGGGAACACCACGGTGCGGAACAGCGTCCAGCCGCGCGCGCCGAGGTTCTGGGCGCTCTCCTCCATCGCGCTGTCGATGTTCGAGAGCGCGGCCGAGAGGTTGAGCAGGATGAACGGGAAGTAGTGGATGCCCTCGACGAAGATCACCCCGTTCAGCCCCTCCATGAAGGGGATGCGGAAACCGAAGGCGTCGTTCAGCAGCAGGTTGACCGTGCCGTTGCGGCCATAGACGAGCTGCATCGCGATCGCGCCCACGAAGGGCGGCATCACCAGCGGGATCACGCCGAGGGTGTGGATGATGCCGGCGCCGGGGAAGTCGAAGCGGGCGATGAAATAGGCGAGCGGCACGGCGATGATGGTGGCGAGCACCACGGTCATCGCCGCGACATAGAGCGAGTTGTAGAGCGCCTCGCGGAACAGCGTGGAGGCGAAGAAGTCGCCGAAATGCACCAGGGTGAAGCCCGCCGGGCCCTGGAACGCGACCCAGGCCACGCGCAGCACCGGCACGACCAGGAACGCGACCAGGAAGGCGGCGACGGCGAGCCCGAGCGCCACCTGGGCCGGGCTCGCGCCGAGCCTCGCGAGGCCGGGCAGGCGCAGCCCGGCCAGCGTCGCCGTCGCCATGCGCGCGCTTCGCTGCGGGTCTGGCGTCAGCGCAGGCGCGCGGCCTGCTCGGCCAGCCGCCGCGCCTCGGCGTAGTTGGCGCGCGCGAAGGTGTCCCAGCGCTCCTCGATCTGCGCCTGCCGGGCGCCGGCCGGCCGGTCGGGCCGCGTCGGCTGGAAGGCCCCGGCGATCTGCGGGTCGAGCGACTCCGCCTCGGTGATCGGCACGGCGGAGGCCTTCGCGCGCGCCTCGGCGACGAGGCGGCGCGCCTCGGCGTTGTCGCGCCGGGCAAGCTGCGCCTCGGCGGCGTGGATCGCCGCCCAGGCCGCCTTGAGCTCGCTCAGCCGGAACGTGATCAGCCGGTCGAACAGGCTGTTGAGCAGCTCGTAGCGCGCCTCGGACTTCTCGGAGTCGAAGGTGAGCCGCGCGCCGAGCGAGGCATCGGTGAACGGGTTGGGGAAGCCCGGCGGGGCCTTGGCGTAGGTCTCGGGGCGCACCGGCAGGCGCATGATCTTCGGATCGAGCAGGATCTCCTGGCCTTCCGGCGAGAGCAGGAACTCGATGAAGGCGGCCGCGGCGCGCGGGTGGCGCGCGCCGGCGACGATGCCGACATTGGCCGGCACGAGGGTGGTGACGGAGGGATAGACGAACTCGACCGGGAAGCCCGACGCCTTGGCGGCGAGGCCGAAGAAGTCGATGACGATGCCGAGCCCGTACTGGCCCGAGTTCACCGCGTCCGGCACGCCGAAGGAACGGTCCGAGACCGAGGCGAAGTTGCCGCCGATCGCGAGCAGCAGCGCCCAGCCCTTCTCCCAGCCCTCGCCTTGCAGGATCGTCTCGACGGTCAGATGGGTGGTGCCCGAGCGCGACGGCGCGGAGATGCCGACATGGTCGGCATAGACCGGCTTGGCGAGGTCGTCCCACTCCTTCGGCACGGGCAAATTGTTCGCGCGCAGGTAGCGCGTGTTGTACATGATGCCGTAGCCCGAGGCGGCGAAGCCGACGAAGAACCCGTCGGGGTCGTTCACCGGATAGGCGCCCACCTTCTCGGCGATGCCGGTCGCCTGCGGGCGGTAGCGTTGCAGCAGCTGGTCCTTCTTCAGCACCTCGAACGCGTCCGGCGCGCTCGCCCACATCATGTCGGGCGGGCTCGAGCGCGTCTCGCGGATGAAGGCGACGGCCGCGGCCGTGTTGCGGTTCTGGATCTCGACCTTGGTGCCGGGATGGCGGCGTTCGAAGCCCTGCACGATCGGCGTGGTGAGATCGCGCGGGAACGAGGTGACGATCACCAGCCGATCCTCGAGGGCCTGCGCGCGGGCGCCGAGCGCGGGCGCGACCGCCGCCGCGGCGGTGCCGGCGAGCAGCGTTCGGCGGCTGAACGGAACGATCCTGGTCATGGCATCCTCCTCTCTGTCCCGGCGCGGGTGCTGACGGCGCCGAGCGGGGTGCGGCCGCGGATCGCGGGTTGTGCCCGCGCCGCCCCGCACAGCTCGGCATCGTCGGTCCGACCGTGCCGCATCCGCTCTCCCCGTCGCGCCGGCGCATTGCGCGTCCGGCGCGTCCCGACTGTCTCTGGCGTTCCTAGAGCCGCTGTCATAGAAGTGCAATACGACTGTCACATGCTGGCCGATGCCGCGCGGCTGCGCCGCGGCGCGCCGGCTGGCGTGCCGACAGCCGGGGCGCGGCGCGCGCCGCACGATCCAGAGTCGAGACAATCGGTCAGCACCGGGAGGAGAGACCGCATGACCGTCCGCACCCTCACCCTTGCCGCGATCGGCGCGGCGTTCATGGCGGTGCACGCGCCGCAGGCCGCGGCCCAGGCCTCCGAGTGCAGCTTCCGCGGCGCGCTCGACGACGCCTATTGCGACGAGAACCGCGACCTGGTCGCCGATCCGCCGAAGGATCCCGCCCGCTTCCGCGACCCCTCGACGCTGGTCTTCGCCTACACGCCGGTCGAGGACCCCGCGCTCTACGCGAGCCAGTTCCGCCCCTTCATGGAGTATCTGACGCGCTGCACCGGCAAGCGCACGGTCTACTTCCCGGTCACCTCCAACGCCGCGCAGGTCGAGGCGATGCGTTCGGGCCGGCTGCACATCGCCGGGTTCTCGACCGGCCCGACCGCCTTCGCGGTGAACCTCGCCGGCGCGGTGCCCTTCGCGGTGAAGGGCAAGGAGGACGGCTACGAGAGCTACCGGGTGGCGGTGATCGTGCGCGCCGACTCGCCGTTCCGCCAGATGAGCGATCTCAAGGGCAAGCGGGTCGCGCACACCTCGGCGACCTCGAACTCGGGCAACCTCGCCCCGCGCGCCTTCTTCCCCGAACTCGGCCTGGTGCCCGACCAGGACTACCAGGTGATCTACTCCGGCGGGCATGACCGCTCGGTGATGGGCGTGAACAGCGGCGACTACGACGCCGCGCCCGTCGCCTCCGACGTGTTCCACCGCATGGTCGCGCGCGGCCAGGTGCGCGGCGAGACCTTCCGCATCATCTGGCAGAGCGCGCCGTTCCCGACCTCGTCCTTCGCCCACGCGCACGACCTCCGGCCGGATCTCGTCGAGAAGATCAAGCAGTGCTTCTACGATTTCCGCTTCCCCGAGGAGATGAAGCGCGATCTCGGCGGCAACGACCGTTTCGTGCCGGCGACGTATCTGAAGGACTGGGAGCCGGTGCGCTTCGTCGCCGACAAGGTGAACGCGCCCTACACGCGCGCCGCCTTCGACATCGAGGCGCGGCGCGAGGCCGAGGCCGAGGCACGCCGGCGCGCGGCGCGCGAAGAGCAGCAGCGCCAGCAGCAACAGCAACAGCAGCAGCCCGGCCGGACGCAGTGACGGGACGGGCATGACCGGCGCGAACGGGGTCGCCCTCGAGATCCGGGGGCTCAGCAAGGCCTACGCGCCGGGCAGGCCCGTGCTGCACGGCATCGACCTGGCGGTGGAGGGGCGCGGCATCACCGCGGTGATCGGCCCCTCCGGCACCGGCAAGTCGACGCTGATCCGCTGCATCAACCGCCTGGTCGAGCCGAGTGCCGGCGAGATCCGGCTGCACGGGCAGGATCTCGCGCGGCTGCGCGGGCGCGCGCTCCGCCTCGCGCGCCGGCGCATCGGCATGGTGTTCCAGGAGTACAATCTCGTGGAGCGCCTCTCCGTGATGGAGAACGTGCTCTCGGGCCGGCTCGGCTATGTGCCGCTCTGGCGCGCCTGGCTCAGGCGCTATCCGGAGCGGGACATCGCGCGCGCCTTCGCGCTGCTCGACGCGGTGGGGCTGCCCGAGCACGCCACGCGGCGCGCGGATGCGCTCTCCGGCGGGCAGCGCCAGCGTGTGGGCATCGCGCGCGCGCTGATGCAGGAGCCCGAGCTGCTGCTCGCCGACGAGCCGACCTCCTCGCTTGATCCGAAGACCTCGGTCGAGATCATGGAGCTGATCGCCACCCTCTGCGGCGAGGCGGGGATACCGGTGATCGTCAACATCCACAACGTGCCGCTGGCGAAGCGGTTCGCGCGGCGCATCATCGGCATGGCGGGCGGGCGGATCGTGTTCGACGGCCCGCCCGAGGCGCTCGAGGAGCATCACCTCGTGCAGATCTACGGGGGCGAGGAGTGGCTGTGAGCGCCGAGGCCGCGCGCCGCGCCTTCGCGCCCAACTGGCCCGCCCGCCTGGGCCTGCTCGCCCTCGCGCTCTACGCGCTCTACGCCGCCGCGCAGCTGGATGTCACGTTCGCGCGGCTGATGATCGGCTTCGGCGAGGCGGGGCGCTTCCTCGGCAGGATGGTGCCGCCCAATTTCGCGCGCTGGGAACTGCTCGCCGAGGGCATGCTGGAGAGCCTGCAGATCGCCTTCATCGCCTCGGCGGTCGGCATCGCGCTCTCCTTCCCGGTCGCGCTGCTCGCCGCGCGCAACCTGATGCCGTGGTGGATCAGCGGGCCGGCGCGGGGCTTCATCGGGCTCTGCCGGTCGCTCCATTACGTCATCGTCGCGATCCTGTTCGTCAAGGCGATCGGCTTCGGCGCGCTCGCCGGGGTGTGCGCGCTGGTGGTCGCCTCGATCGGCTTCATCGCCAAGCTGTTCGCCGAGGCGATCGAGGAGATCTCGCCCAGGCAGGTCGAGGCGGTGCGCGCCACGGGCGCGGGCTTCGTCGCCGTGCTGCTCTACGGCGTGCTGCCGCAGGTCGCCTCGCGCTTCGTCGGCTTCTGCATCTACCAGGTGGATTCGAACCTCAGGAACTCGACGATGGTCGGCATCGTCGGCGCGGGGGGCATCGGCGGCACGCTGTTCGCCGCCTTCAAGCGCTTCGACTACGACTTCGTCGCCGCGATCCTGATCGTGATCATCGCGCTGATCTTCGCCGCCGAGCTGGTGGCCACGCGCGTGCGGGCCGCCCTGCAATGAGCGACGGCGTCGCCGTCCGACGCGATCCGGCCGCGCCGCTGCTGCGCGAGTGGACCCGCTTCACCCCGCGCCAGCGCCTCGCGCGCTTCGCGATCTGGCTCGGCATCGTCGCCGCCCTGGTGTGGTCGGTGCGCACGATCGAGATCATCCCCGAGTTCCTCGCCGACGCGCCGGAGCAGATGGCGGACCTGCTGATCCGCATGTGGCCGCCCGATCTGCGCTACTACCCCGATGCGGTGCACGCGGCGCTGGTCGAGACGATCCACATCGCCACCCTGGGCACGATTCTCTGCTTCGCGTTCGCGGTGCCGATCGCGCTCTTGGCCTCGCGCATCATCACGCCGGTGCCGGCGCTGAACGCGTTCGCGCAACTGCTGCTTGTGTCCTCGCGGTCGGTGAACACGCTGGTCTGGGCGCTGGTGTTCGTCGCCATCTTCGGCCCCGGCGCCGCCGCCGGCGTGATGGCGGTCGCGTTCCGCTCGATCGGCTTCGTCGGCAAGCTGCTCGCCGAGGCGCTGGACGAGACCGCGAACGGCCCGATCGAGGCGCTGCGCGCCTCCGGCGCGCCCTGGGGGGCGGTGATGCTGAAGGGCTACTGGCCGCAGGTGCAGCCCGCCTTCTGGGGCATCGCCCTGTTCCGCTGGGACATCAACGTCCGCGAGAGCGCGGTGCTCGGCCTCGTGGGCGCGGGCGGCATCGGCGTGGTGCTGGACGATGCGCTCAACTTCTTCCAGTGGGACCGGGCGGCGACGGTGCTGCTGGCGATCTTCGCCGTGGTGATCCTGGCCGAGATCGTGGTGACGCGGATCCGCGCAAGGCTGATCTGATACCCGGCTGCGAAAGGTCCGACCTTCGGCAGCCGGGTATCGCGCGTGGGGCTGGCGGGGCGGCCACGCGCGAACGCCACCCGTCATGCCGGCCTGCCGAAGGGTTCACCCTCGGCAGGCCGGCACGATCGCGTGCGACGCACGCGCTGGCGCGAAATACACGCCTGCCACGCCCCCGCAACGGGCCGGCCGCCGAAACCGGCCGCTTCGCGCCGATGGCACGCGGCTTGCTGCGCGGCCCATGATGACGGCGCCCGGCCGCGGACGCCGCAGCCAACACCAACGGGAGACGACCATGATCGGACGCCGCAGTCTGCTCGCGACCGCCGCCGCGGTGGCGGCGATGCCGGGCCCGCTCGCCGCGCAGACGCGCACCCGCGACGTGCGGGTCGGGTTCAGCCAGGACGCCCTCACCCTCGATCCGGCCAACCACCGCAACCGCGAGACCCAGACCATCATCCGCAACATCCATGACGGGCTGCTCACGCGCGACCCGGCCATGAAGGTCGTGCCCGAGATCGCCGAGTCCTGGCGCGCCGTGGACGCCAAGACCTACGAGTTCCGCATCCGTTCGGGCATCCGCTTCCACTCGGGTGATCCGCTCACCGCCGAGGACATCGCCTTCACCTTCAACCGGCTGGTGAAGGACAACGCGATGGGCGGGCAGACCAGCCCGCGCAAGAGCCTGCTCGGTCCGCTCCAGGACACGGTGGTGGTGGACGAGCGCACCGTGCGCATGATGCTGGGCGAGCCCTGGCCGATCCTCGGCGCGATGCTGCCCTTCCAGGAGGTGGTGAACCGCCGCCAGGTCGAGCGCGTCGGCCAGGAGGGGATGCAGACCCGCCCCGACGGCTGCGGCCCCTTCAAGCTCGCCGAGTGGCGCCGCGGCGAGGCGATCATCATGGAGCGCTTCGACGGCTATTACGGCGGCTCGCCCGACATCCCGCCCGTGGGCCCGGCGCAGGTGGACCGCGTGATCTTCCGCGTCATCCCCGAGAACAGCGCGCGCATCGCCGCCCTGCTCGCGGGCGAGGTGGACATCATCAACGAGCTGCCGCCCTCGGCGATGCGCCAGGTGGAGGCGAGCCCGAACGCCGACGTCGCCAAGGTGAACGGCACGCGCACCTTCTTCGTCGCGCTGAACAACGCGAAGGCGCCGTTCACCGATGTGCGCGTGCGCCGCGCGCTCAACCACGCGCTCGACAAGAACGCCATCATCAGCCGCATCCTCAACAACACCGCGACCCCGCTGCGCGGCGTGATGAGCCCGGATGCCTTCGGCTTCAACGCCGATCTGCCCGAGTACCGGCACGATCTCGCCCGTGCCCGCGCGCTGCTCGCCGAGGCCGGCGTGGCCGAGGGCACGGAACTCGTGATCGACTGCGTGGCCGCGTTCAAGGAGGTGGCCGAGGCGATCGCCGCGCTGCTCTCGCGCACCGGCCTGCGCGTGCGCGCGCAGGTCTGGGAGGGCGCGGTGCTCGGCCCGATGTGGCAGAACCCCGAGCGCCGGCGCGAGCGCGACATGTATCTCACCTCCTGGGGCAACGGCGCGCTCGATCCGTCCGACATCATGGTGCCCACGCTTCGCACCGGGGGGCGCGGCAACTCGGCCGGCTTCTCGAACGCCGAGGTGGACCGGCTGCTCGACGCGGCCGAGACCGAGCCCGATCAGGGCAAGCGCGCGGAGATGTACCAGCGCGCCCAGGCGATCGTGACGGATCAGGCGCCGTGGATCTTCCTCTGGCTGCCGCAGGATCTCTACGGCGTCTCCAGGCGCATCGCCGGCTGGAAGCCGCAGGCCGACAGCCGCATCAACCTGCACCGCGTGCGCATCGCCGCCTGACATGACCGCCACGAGGCTGGCCGAGCGGCTGGCCCAGCTCCTGCCGGTGCTGTTCGGCGTCAGCCTGATCGTCTTCCTGATGATCACGCTGACGCCGGGCGATCCGGTGGAGATCATGCTCGCCGACCAGCGCGCGACCGACGAACAGGCCGCCGCGCTGCGCCGCGATCTCGGCCTCGACCGGCCGCTGGTCGAGCGCTTCCTGGTGTTCCTCGGCAATGCCGTGCGCGGCGATTTCGGCATCTCGTTCTTCCACCGCCGCCCGGTGTGGGACGTGATCGCGGAACGCCTGCCGGCGACGATCGAGCTGACGCTCGTGGCGCTGATCGTCGCGATCCTGGTCGCGATCCCGCTCGGCGTGATGGCCGCGGTGAAGCGGGACTCCTGGATCGACCGCGCGCTCTCGGCCGCCTCGCTGTTCGGCGTCTCGCTGCCCGGGTTCTGGTTCGGCATCCTGCTGATCCTGCTGTTCGCGGTCGAGTTCCGCCTGCTGCCCGTGGGCGGGCGGATCGGCTTCGCCCACGAGGTGCCGCGCGAAACGGGCTTCCTGCTGATCGACACGCTGCTGGCCGGCGACCTCTCGGCCTTCGGCAACGCCATCGCGCATCTGGTCCTGCCCGCGATCACGCTCGGCCTGCCGACCGCGGCGCTGCTCGCGCGCGTGGTGCGCAGCGCCATGGCCGAGGTGCTCGCCTCGGACTACGTGCTGTTCGCCGAGGCGAAGGGGCTGACGCGCCGGCGCGTGCTGCTGCGCCACGCGCTCAAGAACGCGCTGATCCCGGCGGTCACGGTCACCGCGATCGAGACCGGCTCGCTGCTCGGCGGCAACATGATCGTCGAGACCGTGTTCGGATGGCCCGGCCTCGGCCGCCTCGTGGTCGAGAGCATCTTCGCGCGCAACTACCCGCTCGTGCAGGCGGCCGTGCTGCTCTACGCGGTGACCTACGTGCTGCTGAACTTCATCGCCGACCTGCTCTACACCGCGCTCAACCCGAAGGTGCGGCTGTGAGCGCGCTCGCGATCGAGGAGCGGCCGCTCTCGCCGCTGCGGCTGGGGCTGATCCGCTTCGCGGCCAACAAGACCGCGCTCGGCTCGGCCGCCGTCATCCTGGCCTTCATCGTGATCGCGCTCGCGGCCCCCCTGATCGCGCCGCACGACCCCGCCGAGGCGGACCTGTTCCGCCGCCTCCAGCCGCCTGCCTGGGCCGAGGGCGGCGAGTGGGGCTTCCTGCTCGGCTGCGACGGGCTCGGCCGCGACATCCTCTCGCGCCTGATCTGGGGCGCGCGCGTCTCGCTGCTGGTCGCCGGGCTGGTGATCGCGATCGCCGCCGCGATCGGCACGCTCGCGGGGCTCGCGGCGGGCTATCTGCGCGGCTGGACCGACACGCTGATCTCGCGCCTGGTCGATACGCTGCTCGGCTTCCCCTATCTCGTCTTCGCGATCGGGCTGATGGCGATGATGGGGCCGGGGCTGCACAACATCGTCCTCGCGCTGGTCTACAAGGAGTGGGTGTTCACCTGCCGCGTGGTGCGCGGCGAGACGCTGGCCGCGCGCGAGCAGGACTACGTGGAGGCCGCGCGCGCGGTCGGCTGCCGGCCCGCGCGCATCATGCTGCGCGAGATCCTGCCCAACGTGCTCTCGCCCGTGCTGGTCGTCGCCACCTTCCGCATGGCCTACGTGATCATCATGGAGGCCTCGCTGTCGTTCCTGGGGCTCGGCGTGCAGCCGCCGACGCCGTCCTGGGGCTCGATGGTGGCGGACGGGCGCGACTTCCTGGTGGACGCCTGGTGGGTCTCGACCGTGCCGGGCCTCGCGATCCTGGCGCTCGTGCTGTCGATCAACCTCGCGAGCCAGGGGCTGCGCGACGCCTTCGATCCCAGGCTGCACACGTCATGACGGCGCTGCTGTCGGTGCGCGGCCTGCGCACGGTGTTCCCCACACGGCGCGGCCCGCTCGCCGCCTGCGACGGGGTCGATCTCGAGATCGCGCCGGGCGAGGCGCTCGGCGTGGTCGGCGAGTCGGGCTCGGGCAAAAGCGTGACGTTCCTCTCGGTGCTCGGTCTCGTCCGTCCGCCCGGCCGGATCGAGGCGGGCGAGATCCTGTTCGACGGCACCGACCTCGCGCGCCTGCCACCCTCGTCGCTGCGCGCGCTGCGTGGCCGGGCGATGGCGCTCGCGATGCAGGATGCGCTCTCGGCGCTCAATCCGGCCTTCACCATCGGCACGCAGATCGTCGAGACCATCCTGACGCACGGGCTCGCGCGATCCGAGGCCGAGGCGCGCGAGCAGGCGATCGCCCTCTTGCGCCGCGTCGGCATTCCTTCGCCGGAGCGGCGGCTCGCCGACTATCCGCACCAGTTCTCGGGCGGGATGCGCCAGCGCGCGATGATCGCGATCGCGCTCGCCGGCCAGCCGCGCCTCCTCGTCGCCGACGAGCCGACCACCGCGCTCGACGTCACGATCCGCGCCCAGGTGCTCGACCTGATCGACGAGCTGCGCGAGGAGACCGGGCTCGCGGTCGCGATGATCACGCATGATCTCGGCGTGGTCGCGGAACGCTGCGCGCGCGTGATGGTGATGTATGCCGGGCAGGTGGTGGAGACCGGGCCCACGGCGGAGGTGATCGCGTCGCCGCGCCACCCCTACACGCGCGGGCTGATGGCGAGCCTGCCCTCGCTCGAGGACCCGGACCGGACGCTGCACGCGATCCCCGGCCAGGTGCCCGATCTCGCGCGCGTCGATGCCGGCTGCCGCTTCCGCAACCGCTGCCCGCTCGCGATCGAGGCCTGCGCCCAGCCGGTCGCGCTGCGCGAGGTGGCGCCGGGCCGCGCCTCGCGCTGCCTGCGCGCCGAGGAGGTGACATGACCGCACTGGTCGAGGCGCGCGGGCTCGCCAAGGCCTATCCGCTCGCGCGCACGCTCGCCGCGCGCGTGATGCGCGCGCCACCGCCGACCGTGCGCGCGGTGAACGGGGTCGATCTCGACATCGCGCGCGGCGAGACGCTCGGCCTGATCGGCGAGTCCGGCTGCGGCAAGTCCACGCTCGGCCGGCTGCTGATCCGCCTGCATGACCCGACCGGCGGGACGATCCGCTTCGACGGCCAGGACATCACGGGCCTGCCCGAGGATGCGCTGCGTCCGCTGCGCCCGCGCATGCAGATCATCTTCCAGGACCCCTACGCCTCGCTCAACCCGCGCCGCACCGTGCGCGAGATCGTCGGCCTGCCGCTCAGGCTGCACGCGAACCTGCGCGGCGCCGAGGCCGAGACGCGCGTGGCACAGATGCTCGATCGCGTCGGGCTCGCTCGCGCGCACCTGGACCGCTACCCGCACCAGTTCTCGGGCGGGCAGCGCCAGCGCATCGGCATCGCCCGCGCGCTGATCCTCAAGCCCGAGTTCGTCGTCTGCGACGAGCCGGTCTCGGCGCTCGACGTCTCGGTGCAGGCGCAGGTGCTCGGGCTCTTGCGCGACCTGCGCGCCGAGATGGGGCTGACGCTGCTGTTCGTCAGCCACGATCTCGCGGTGGTGGCGCATCTCGCCCACCGCATCGCGGTGATGTATCTCGGCGCGATCGTCGAGGAGGGGCCGCGCGATGCCGTCACGCGCCGCCCCGCGCATCCCTACACGCGCGCGCTGCTCGCCGCCGTGCCCAGGCTCGACCAGCCGGGGGCCGCGCGCAAACGCCATGTCGGCGGCGACCTGCCCTCGCCCTTGAACCCGCCGCCCGGCTGTCCGTTCCACCCGCGCTGTCCCGAGGCGGGGCCGCGCTGCGCGCGCGAGGTGCCGCGCGCGATGCCGCTGGAGGCCGGGCATCGCGCCGCCTGCCATCTGCTCGACGGAGGGGTCGCGTGACGCCGCTGGTCGTGCTCGAGGGCGACGCCCACGCCCGCGGGCGCGGCCAGGCGCGCGCCTGCCCGGGGATGGCGGCCGCCGTGCGCGCGGCGATCCGCGATCGTCTCGCTGGCGCGCCGACCGGCACGCCCACCGCGCGCGCCTTCCTCGCCGCGCAGCGCGAGATCACCGCCCGTCTCGCGCCCGAGGCGCTGGCCGAGCTCGCCGGCATCGCCGAGGGGTTCGGGCTCGCGCCGGACGAGGTGTTCGTCTTCCTGCATCTCGGCTGCCTCGCCGATCTCGCCGCCCTGCCGGAGGACCGCGACGGCTGCACGGCCTTCGCGCGCGCGGGCGTGGTGGCGAAGAACCGCGACTTCCGCCCCGAGCACGCCGCACTCCAGCGCGTCTTCGCCCATCGCGATCCCGCCTGGGGCGGGCGCAGCGTGCTCTGCCTCGGCTCGCTCGGCGCGCCGGGGGCGTGGTCGTCGGGGATGAACAGCGACGGGCTGGCGCTTGCCGACACGCAGATCCCGACCGCCGAACACGGCCCGGGGCTGCTGCGCTACTTCCTGATGAACCGGCTGCTCGCGGACTGCGCCAGCGTCGCGCAGGCGCTCGACCTGATCCGCGCCCTGCCGCATGCCGGCGGCGGCAGTCTGGTGCTCGCCGACGCCGCCGGCGCGGCGGCCGCGGTCGAGCTCCGCCACGGCCGCGTGGAGATCGAGCAGGGCGCGTGCGTGGCGCGCACCAACCACTACACCGGCGCGCCGGACCGGCTCGACCCGGTCGGCCACTCGCGGGCGCGGCTCGCCACCCTGCGCGCGGCGCTCGCCGGCAGGGCGGATCCGCGCGCGATCCTCGCCCTGCACGCGCCCGAACCGCTCTGCCGCCACGAGGCGGACCCCTCGCCCACCCTCGCCGGCGCGGTGTACGACACGCCCCGCCGCACGGGCGCGATCGCCTTCGGCCCGCCCTGCACCACGCCCTGGCGGGTCTTCGCCCTGGGCGACCAGGGATGGCGCGAAACGCACGCCTAGGCGTAATCTCCGCGCAGGACGAGCGCGGAGACGGGGCCATGGCCTATGCCGACCTGCTGGGCGAGCACGAGAGCATCCGGGCCGTGCGCGCGCTGGTGGCGCGCATCGCCGAGAGCCCCGTGCGCCAGGTGCTGCTCTACGGCGAGACGGGCACCGGCAAGGGGCTGGTCGCGCGCATGATCCATCGGCTCTCGGCGCGCGCGAACCGCCCCTTCGTGGACGTGAACTGCGCCGCGATCCCGGCGACGCTGATGGAGTCCGAACTGTTCGGCCACGAGCGCGGCGCCTTCACCGGCGCGCAGGCGACCAAGCAGGGGCTGATCGAGGCCGCGCATGGCGGCACGCTGTTCCTCGACGAGATCCGCGAGATGGATCTCCAGCTGCAGGCGAAGCTCCTGACCCTGCTCGACACCCAGCAGTTCCGCCGGGTGGGCGCGGTGAAGTCGGCGACCGTGGATGTCCGCTTCGTCGCCTCCAGCAACCGCATCTTGCTCTCGGAGGTGAAGGCCGGCCGCTTCCGCGACGACCTCTACTGGCGGCTCCAGGTCGTGCCGGTGAACATCCCGCCCCTGCGCGCGCGCGGCGACGACGTGCTGCTGCTGGCCGAGGCGTTCCTGCGCCATCACGGCGCGCGCTGCGGGCGGGTGATCCGCGGGCTGGAGCCGCGTGTGGCCGAGATGTTCCGCCGCTACTCCTGGCCCGGCAATGTGCGCGAACTCGAGAACCTGATCGAGCGCATCGCCATCCTGGAGACCGACGAGCTCGTGCTGGTGAAGCACCTGCCGGACCGGATCGTCCGCGAGGTGGAGGGCCGGGCGCCGCCGGCGCTGTCGGCCGGCGAGGGTGCGGCGCTGCCGCTGCATCGCGGCTTCCACGCGGCGAGCGAGGACTACCAGCGGGCGCTGATCGCCGCGGCGCTGAAGGAGGCGGGCGGGCGGCATGGCCGCGCGGCGCAGCGGCTCAGGCTCTCGCGCCACGCGCTGCGCCACCAGATGCTGAAGCTCGGCATGGCGGAGGCCTCCGCGGCGTGACGTTTGGCACGCCGCGTGCAGTCCCGGCGTCACACCGCGAGGGAGACGCCGATGACCGAGGTCAGCATCCTGTGTCCGACGGGGCACCTGGGCTTCACGCCGCTGGAGAAGGACAGTTTCCTTGCCGGCTGCGAACTGAAGCCTGATTTCGTCATCGCCGATTCCGGCTCCTGCGACATCGGCCCCTATCCGCTCGGCGCCGACGGCCAGGCGAGCCCGGCCGCCTGGCAGCGCCACGACCTCGAGATCATGCTCACGGCCGCGCGCCGGCTGGGCGTGCCGATGATCGTCGGTTCCGCTTCCGACACCGGCACCGATCGTGGCGTCGAGCAGTTCGCCGCGCTGATCCGCGAGATCGCCGCTGAGCACGGGCTCGCGCCGTTCCGCATGGCGACCATCAAGTCCGAGCAGACGCGCGAGGCGATGACGGCGCGGCTGGCGGCCGGCGTGCCGATCACCGGGCTCGACGGACGGGCGGATGCCGACGCGGCGGTGCTCGCGCGCACCGACCGCATCGTCGCCGTGATGGGCGCGGAGCCGATCGCGGCGGCGCTGCGCGAGGGGGCCGAGGTGGTGATCGCCGGCCGCGCCTCGGACTGCGCGCTGTTCGCCGCCCCTCTGCTCAATGCGGGGATGAGCCCGGCCACCGCCTACTACGCCGGCAAGCTGATGGAGTGCGCCTCGTTCTGCTGCGAGCCCTTCATGGGCAAGGAGAGCATCCTCGGGCGCATCCGCGAGAACGACATCCGTGTGCGCGCGATGCATCCCGGCCAGCGCTGCACCCCGGCCTCGCTCGCGAGCCACGCCATGTACGAGCGGCGCGACCCGTTCCGCGAATACGTCGCCTCGGGCTACGTGGACATGAGCCACTGCCGCTACGAGCCGGTGGACGAGAAGACCACGCGCGCCTCGGGCGCGGTGTTCGTGCCCTCGGCGCAGCCGATGGTGAAGCTCGAAGGCGCGGGCAAGGTGGGCGAGCGTCGGCTCGCCGTGGTCGGCATCCGCGACCCCTACACGATCGAGAACATCGACAAGGCGATCGCCTGGGCGCGCGCGCGCCTCGCCGAGCGCTTCGGCGCGCCGGAGCAGGCGGGCTGGCAGGTCTTCTACCACGTCTATGGCCGCAACGGTGTGATGGGCGATCTCGAACCCACGCCGCCCGCGCGCGCGCACGAGCTCGGCATCGTCGTCGAGACGGTCTGCCAGGACGGCAAGCGCGGCGAGGAGATCTGCGCGCTCGCCGCCCGCAACCTGTTCTATGCGCGCCTTGCCGAAGTGAAGGGCACGGCGGGTGCCGCCGCGCTGATGGCCGACGAGGTGCTGGTCGGCAAGCCCGGCTACGAATGGACGCTGAACCACATCATCCCGGTGAAGGACCCCTCGGAGCTGTTCCGCACCGCGTTCCACACCGTCGATGGCTCCGCACGAAAGGCCGCCTGACATGATCCGCAACATGCCGACGCTGCGCGACCTCGCCAGCACGATCCGCAGCAAGAACGCCGGGGTCGATCACATCACCTTCGACCTGATCTTCCGCGACCGCGGCAACTTCGAGCGCGTGCGCGACTCGAAGGTGCTGACGCCGGAGAGTGTCGCCGCGCTCTACCGCATCCCGCGCGAGCGCATCACCGATTTCGTGGTGTTCGAGCCGGCCAACGCGATCAAGTTCACGATCAAGCGCAACCGGCCGTCCGGCTCGCCGGGCGAGCACGACGTGTTCGGCTCGCAGCAATACGCGCCGCTGTTCGGCATCGAGGTGCCCTGAATCGGGTTTCATCCCGCGAAACCTGATTTTCGTGGCCGGGATGAGACACTGCCCCTAGTCTCGCTGCGGTCGGGCGCTGCGGCCCGACCGCAGCGACGACGAGGGGGATCGTGCGGAGCGGGGCAGAACCGGCCGGAGGGGCGGACGACGGCGCGAACCGTCCCGACCTGCCGCCAGCGACCTTCGAGGAATCACGCCGGCTGATCGCCGCCGCTCAGCGCTTCATGCCGGGCGGCGTGTCGAGCAATTTCCGCATGGGCATGGTGCCGACGCCGCTCGTGTTCGAGCGCGCCGACGGACCCTACTTGTTCGATGCCGACGGCAACCGCCTGATCGACTACTACCTGGCGATGGGGCCGATGATCCTCGGCCATAACCCGGAGGTTGTCCGCCGCGCGGTGATCGCGCAGCTTGAGCGCGGCCTGCTCTATGGCGGGCAGAGCCGCATCGAGGCCGAGGCGGCGGAGCTGTTCTGCGCCATGGTGCCGTGCGCGGAGAAGCTGCGCTTCGCCGGCTCCGGTTCCGAGGCGGTGCAGGCGGCACTCCGGCTCGCGCGCGCGGCCACCGGCCGGCGCACCGTCATCAAGTTCGAGGGCCACTACCACGGCTGGTTCGACTCCGTGCTGGTGTCGGTCGCGCCAAGCGCCGACCGGGCCGGCGAGCGCGCGCATCCGAACCGCATCCCCGGGAGCGCCGGCCAGGACGAGACCGCCTGGGGCAGCGTCGAGGTGCTGTGCTGGAACGACCTCGCCGCGGTCGAGCAGCGCCTCGCCGCCGGCGATGTCGCCGCGGTCATCATGGAGCCGGCGATGTGCAACGCGGGCGCGATCCTGCCCGCGCCCGGCTATCTCGAAGGCGTGCGCGCGGCGTGTTCGCGCGCCGGCACGGTGCTGATCTTCGACGAGGTGATCACCGGCTTCCGCGTCGCCCCGGGCGGGGCGCAGCAGCGCCTCGGCGTCACTCCCGATCTCGCGACCTTCGGCAAGTGCGTCGCCAACGGCTTCCCGGTCGCGGCCGTCGCCGGCAAGGCGGCGCTGCTCGACCTGTTCGTCACCGGGGGCGCGGTGCATGGCGGCACCTACAACGCGCATCCCTCCAGCATGGCGGCGACGGTGGCGACCTTGCGCACGCTCGCCGACGGCAAGGTGATCACCGCGATCGAACCGCTGGGCCGGCGGCTGATGGACGGGATCCGGGCGATCCTCGCCGAGGCCGGCATCCCCGCCACCGTCACCGGCTTCCCGCAGATCTTCCACGTCGCCTTCGGGCTCACCGAACCGCCGCGCGACTACCGCGACCTGCTGCGCGTCGACAAGCCGCGCTACGTCCGCTTCTGCGGCGAACTGCTGAAGCACCGCGTGCGCGCGCTCGAACGCGGCGCGTGGTTCCTCTCCGCGACCCATGACAGCCTGGTGATCGAGGAGACGCTGGCGGCGGTCGCGGAGGCGGCACAGGCGGTCTGATGCGCATCGCGCTGGGCTCGATCTTCCAGGAGAGCAACACCTTCGTGCCGTTCCGCACGGGGATGCAGGGCTTTCTCGACCACTACGTCCTGCGCGGCGACGCGCTGCTCACCGGTTTCGGCGCGGCGCGCGTCGAGATTCCCGGCATGCTCGCGGTGCTGCGCGCGGCCGGCGCGACCCCGCTGCCGCTGCTCGCCGCCTATGCCGGCGCGGGCGGGCCGGTCGAACGCGCGGTGTTCGAGGAGCTGCTCGGCGACATGCTCGCGCGGCTGAAGGCGGCCCTGCCGGTCGACGGCGTGCTGCTCGCGCTGCACGGCGCGATGGCGCTGGAGGACGAGGAGGACCCCGAGAGCGAGATCATCGAGCGCGTGCGCGCGCTCGTTCCGCCCGGCACACCCATCGGCGTCTCCTTCGATCTGCACGCGCACGTGACACCGCGCCTGCTGCAGCCCGACGTGTTCGTCGTCGGCTATCGGCAATACCCGCATATCGACCTCTACGAGACGGGAGAGCGCACCGCGCGGCTGCTGCTCGACACGCTCGCGGGGCGACGCCGGCCGGTGATGGCGCTGGCGAAGCGGCCGATGATCATCAGCCCCGTGAACGGCCGCACGGCCGACGGTCCGCTCGCCGAGGTCGCGGCCGCGGCGCGGGCGATGGAGGACGCGGGTCCGGTGCTGCACGCCTCGCTGTTCCCGGTGCAGCCCTGGCTCGATTTCGAGGATCTCGGCTTCGCGGCCCTCGTCTGCGCCGACGGCGACAGGGCGGCGGCGGAGGCGGCGGCCGAGCGGCTCGCGGCTATGGCGTGGGACCGGCGCGAGCGCCTGCTGCCCGACCTCATCCCGGTCGAGGAGGCGATCCGCATCGGCCTGAGCGAGCCCGGCCTGACGGTGGTGAGCGACAGCGGCGATGCGCCGAGCGGTGGGGCGGGCGGCGACAACGTCGCGGTGCTGCGCGCGCTGATCGCGGCCGGCGCCGATCGCGCCGAGCGCCTGAGCTACCTCACGCTGGTCGATCCGCCGGCCGCGCGCGCGGCCGCCGCCGCCGGTCCGGGGGCCACCGTGCTGCTCAGCCTCGGCCATCACTTCTCGCGCAACGACGGCAGCCCGATGATGGTCTCTGGCCGCGTGCAGGCGCTGACCGACGGCGACTACGTGATGCGCGACGCGGGCGCGGAAGGCACGCGCGCGCATATGGGGCTCAGCGCGGTGATCGCGCTGGGGGCGATCCGCATCGCCATCCGCTCCGTGCCGGGGCTGGAATGGGATACCGGCATCTACCGCTCGGTCGGGCTCGATCCGCGCGACGCGGCGCTGGTGTTCGTGAAGTCGCCCTCGCATTTCCGCGCCTCCTATGCGCCGCTCGCCCAGCGCATCCTGGTCGCAGACACGCCGGGGCCGACCTGCACCAACATGCGCAAGGTGCCGTTCCGGCGCGTCCGCCGGCCGGTGCACCCGCTGGACCCGATCTGACATGCGGGCTCGACACGCGGCGGGCACGGCAGGACGATGCGCCACAACCGGGCGGGGAGGGAAATGATGCGTCTCGGTGTCCTCCACATCACGCAGGAGACGAACGACTTCAATCCCGTGCCCACGACGCTGCGCGATTTCGAGTCCTTCGGCATCTTCGAGGGCGCGGCGATCTTCGAGCAGCTCCGCGATGTCGGCTTCGTCGGCGGCTTCCTCGCCGCGGTCGAAGTGTCGGCGCACGCGATCGAACCGGTGCCGATCTTCCGCGCCCACTCGACCGCCGGCGGACGCATCGACCGTGAGTCGTTCGATTTCTTCGCGCGCAGGATCCGTGAGGGACTTGCCGCTGCCGGCCGGCTCGACGGGCTCGCGCTCCAGCTGCACGGCGCCTGCTCGGCCGAGGGCGAGGACGATGTGGAGGGCGCGCAACTGGCACTCTGCCGGGCGATTCTCGGCCCCGATGTGCCGATCGTGCTCTGCCTCGATCACCACGCCAATGTGACGCGGCGGATGGTCGCGGGCAGCACCGCGATCGTCGGCCATCGCACGCAGCCGCACGATCCGTTCGACACGGGGCGGATCGGCGCCGAGCTCCTGATCCGCATCTGCGCCGGCGAGGTGCGCCCGGTGATGGCCTGGCGCAAGATTCCGCTCATTTCGCATCAGGAGCAGTTCCTCACCCGCCAGCCGCCGATGAAGACTTGGTTCGACCATGCCCGCGCCGCCGAGGCCGATCCGCGCGTGCTGCACATCGCGCCCTTCCCGATGCAGCCCTGGCTCGATGTCGCGGAAGGCGGCTGGAGCACGGTGGTGGTCACCGACGGTGACCGCGCGCTCGCCGAGCGCCTCGCCGACCAGTCGGCCGAACTCGCCTGGTCGCTGCGCGATGCCTTCCAGGTGAAGGAGGCCGTGCCGGTGGACGAGGCGGTGCGCAGGGCCGACGCGGCGCCGAAGGGCGTGGTGGTGCTGAGCGACACCGGCGACACGGTGGCGGGCGGTGCGGCCGGCGACAGCAACCTGATCCTGGAGGCGATCCTGCGCCTCGGCATCGCGAGCCGCGCGCTGATCCCGATGATCGCGCCCAGGGCGGTGGCGCGGCTGATCGCGGCCGGCGAGGGCGCGACGGTGACGCTGCCGCTCGGCGGCGAGAGCGCGCCCGCCTTCTTCACGCCCCTGGAGGTGACCGGCACGGTGCGGCGGATCGGCGGCGGCATCGTCGAGGCCGACAACCCGCATCAGCGCGCGATCGACATGGGCCGCGTGGTGGTGTTCGAGACCGGGCCGGTGACGCTGCTGATCAGCGAGCTGCGCGGCGTCGGCGGCAACATGCCCGAGATCTATCGCCCCTTCGGCATCGAGCCGCGCGACTACAAGATGGCGGTGCTGAAGACCGCCTCGAACTTCCAGTGGTTCGCGCCGATCTCCTCGCAGGTGATCCGGTGCGACACGCGCGGGCCCGGGCAGTCCGACCTGTTCACCCTGCCCTGGCGTCGCCTGCCGCGGCCGATCCATCCGCTCGATCCGGTCGCGCACTGGCGGAACGTGGCCGTGCCCGCATGAGCACGGCCGCCTGACATCACGCAACAGAGGAGGCCACACCAAGATGAGTCGCCGCATGACCTTCCGTACCGGCCTCGCCACCTCGCTGGTGGCGGCCGCGTTCACCGTCTCGGTCGCCGCCGAGGCGTTCGCGCAGGACCTCCGCCCGGGGCGCATCCGCGTCGGCATGCTCGCCGACATCAACGACTTCGATCCGATGGCGTTCTCGACGGTGAACTTCCCCACCATCAAGAACCTCTACGACAGCCTGATCGAGTACACGCCCGAAGGCCGCGCCATCCCCAATCTCGCCGAGTCCTGGACGATCGCGCCGGACAACCGCTCGGTGACGCTGACGCTGCGCGCCGACGTGAAGTTCCACAGCGGCGCCCCGTTCGATGCCGAGGCGGTCTCGGCGACGCTGCGCAAGGCCAACGATCCGCGCGCGGGCAAGAACGTCTATCCGACCATGAGCATCGTCCAGGAGTGGGCGGTGGTCGATCCGCGCACGATCCGGATCACCTTCAGGAACCCCGCGCCGACGCGCCAGATCACGGACCTGCTGCAGTTCATCTCGGTGATCGATCCGGCGGCGATCGAGAACGTCTCGACCCGGCCGGTCGGCACCGGCCCCTACGTCCTTGCCGAACGCGCGGTCGGCCAGCGCGTGCGGCTGGAGGCGAACCGGTCGCACTGGCGCGCCAGCCAGCCGCTCTCGCCCGAGGTGGTGCTGACGGTGTTCGAGAACGATGCCGCGGCGACGGCAGCGCTCGAATCCGGCGCGGTCGATCTCGTCTACGGCACGACGGGGCGCAGCGCGGTGCGGCTGCGCGCCGCCGGCTACCAGGTGGTCGAGGGGCCGGGGCCGCTGGTGCAGGTGTTCCGCATCAACTCGACGCGCGGACCGTTCCGCAACCAGACCTTCCGCCAGGCCTTCAACCACCTGATCGACCGCGCCGGCATCCTGCGCGTGGGCTATGCCGGGCTCGGCGAGGTCACCGCCCTGCCCTGGGCGCCGGCGAGCCCGGCGCACGATCCCTCCTACGCCCAGCGCTACGCCTATGATCTCGACAAGGGGCGCGCGCTGATCCAGCGATCCGGCCTGCCGCAGGCCGAGATCAGCAACTGGAAGCTGCTGGTGAACGGCGGCGAAGAGGCGTCGGTGCGCATCAGCCAGATCGTCCAGGCCTCGCTCGCGCGCGTCGGCATCAACATCGAGCTCGACCTGAAGCAGGGCGCCGAGTTCATCGACGCGCTGCTGACCGGCAAGTTCGACGCCGTGTTCGGCGCGGTCGGCAATGTCCAGAAGTTCCCGACCCGGCTGACGACCAACAGCATCTACCGCACGGTGAACAACCCGATCCTGGGCGAGCCCAACCCGCATCCCGAGTATGTCGAGGCGATCCGGCGGGTCGATACGACGCTCGGCCCGGAGGACGCGGTGAAGGCGGCCTACGACAATCTCAACCGCGTGCTGGTCGAGACCGCCTTCGGCATCCCGACCAACTCCTACCCGATCGGGCTGATCGTCGCCTCGCCGCGCGTCGGCGGCTTCACGCTCGACATCGACAACATGCTCGTCGCGCGCACGCTGGGGTTCAAGCCCTGAGCCGAGGCGGGATGCCGCATGGATGAGCGCGCGGATGGCTGAGCCGGTTCTCTCCGTCCGCGCGCTCGAGGTGGCCTTCGTCGGCTCGGGCCGTCCCGTGCCGGCGGTGCGCGGCGTCGATCTCGAGGTGCATGCCAACGAGGTGCTGGGGATCGTCGGCGAGTCGGGCTCGGGCAAGAGCGTGACGTCGCTCGCGATCTCCGGCCTGCTGCCGCCGACCGCGCGCGTGCGGGGCTCGATCCGGCTCGGCGGCGTCGAGATCACCGAGGCCGACCACGAGACGCTCCGGCGCATGCGCGGCGTCGATGTCGGCATGGTGTTCCAGGACCCGACGACGACGCTCAATCCGGTCTTCACGATCGGCCGGCAGCTCACCGAGGGCCAGATCGCGCATGGCCGGCTGCGCGCCGATGCCGCGCGCACGCGGGCGATCGAGCTTCTGCGCGAGGTGGACATCCCCGACCCCGCCGGCCGCGTGATCCAGTATCCGCACCAGTTCTCGGGCGGGATGCGCCAGCGCGCGGTGATCGCGATGGCGATGGCGGGGCATCCGCGCCTGATCATCGCCGATGAGCCCACGACCGCGCTCGACGTCACGGTGCAGGCGCAGGTGCTGTCGCTGCTCGCCCGCCGCCAGGCCGAGACGGGGGCGGCGGTGATCCTGATCACGCACGATCTCGGCGTGATCGCCGAGATGGCGCACCGCGTGGCCGTGATGTATGGCGGGCGCATCGTCGAATCCGGCCCGGTCGAGCAGATCTTCGCCCGCCCGCGCCATCCCTACACGGTCGCGCTGCTCCGCAGCCTGCCGCGGCTCGATGGCGGCGCGGCGCGGCTCGAACCGATCCCGGGCCAGCCGCCCGCACCGGCCAATCTGCCGCCCGGCTGCGCGTTCCATCCGCGCTGCGCGGTCGCGCGCGACCGGGCCCGCTGCCGCGGCGAGGAGCCCGCACTGCGCGCCGCGGGACCCGCGCATCTGAGCGCCTGCCACTTCGCCGAGGAGGTGCCGGCGCCGTCGGCACCACGCGCGGGCGACGGCGCCGAGCCCGTGCGGCCCGCCGTGCGGCGCGACAGCGAACCGCTGCTCACGGTCGAGAACCTCCAGGTGCATTTCCCGATCAAGGCGGGCATCCTGCGCCGCCGCGTCGGCTGGCTGCGCGCCGTGGACGGCGTGAGCCTGACCGTGCACGAGGGCGAGACGGTCGGCCTCGTCGGCGAGTCCGGGTGCGGCAAGACGACCACCGGCCGCGCCGTCATGGGGCTGGTGAAGGCGACCGGCGGGCGCATCCGTTTCGCCGGCCGCGACATCACCTCGCTCGGGCGCGGTGCGATGCGCCAGGTGCGCCGGCACATGCAGTACGTGTTCCAGGACCCCTTCGCCTCGCTCAACCCGATCAAGAGCGCGGGCGAGATCGTGGCCGAGCCGCTGCGCATCCACGGGCTCTACGACGAGATGGGCGGGGTCGGCCGGATCGCGCGCCTGTTCGAGATGGTCGGGCTCTCGCCCAGCATGATGGGGCGCTTTCCGCACGAGTTCTCGGGCGGGCAGAAGCAGCGCATCGGCATCGCGCGCGCGCTCGCGCTGGAGCCGCGCCTCCTGATCCTCGACGAGCCGGTCGCCTCGCTCGACGTCTCGATCCAGGCGCAGATCATCAACCTGTTGCAGGACCTCCAGCGCGAACTCCGCCTCGCCTATCTGTTCATCGCGCATGACCTGTCGGTGGTCCGGCACATCTCCGACCGCGTCGCCGTGATGTATCTCGGGCGGATCGTCGAGGAGAGCGAGAAACAGGCGCTCTACGCCACGCCGGTGCACCCCTACACGCAGTCGCTGCTCTCGGCCGTGCCGGTGCCCGATCCGACGCTGCGCGGCGTGCGCCGGCGCATCGTGCTCGAGGGCGAGATCCCGAACCCGGCCTCGCCGCCCGCGGGCTGCACCTTCCATCCGCGCTGCTTCCGCGCGAGCGCGCGCTGCTCGGCCGAGGCGCCCGCGTTCCTGCCCTATCCGGGCCTGCCGACCCGCGCGGCCTGCCACCATGCCGGCCCGCTCGTGCCCGCGCCCGACGCGAAGCATCCGCAGGAGGTGGCGTGACGATGCGTCGGTCGCGCGAACTCGCCCGGCGCGTGGTCGCGCGCGGCGCCGCGCAGGTCAGCCTCGCCTGGCTCGCGACCCTGGTCGTGCTCGCGGTCCTGGCCCCCGTGCTGCCGATCGATCCGCTGGCGCAGGACCTGCTCGCCGAGCTCGAAGGCCCCTCGGCGGCGCACTGGTTCGGCACCGACGAGCTCGGCCGCGACATCATGGCGCGCGTGATCTACGGCGCGCGCACCTCGCTGATGACCGCGGCCGGGGCGGTCGCGATCGCCGGCGCGGTCGGCGTGCCGATCGGGCTGATGGCCGGGTTCTTCGGCGGCTGGCGCGATGCGGTGCTGATGCGGCTGATCGACGTGTTGCTGGCGCTGCCCGGCATCCTGCTGGCGATGGCGATCATCGCCGTGGTCGGCCGCAGCCAGGCGGCCGCGCTGCTCGCGGTCGGCATCACCGGCATCCCCTCCTTCGCGCGCATCACCCGCGCGCAGGTGCTGTCGTTGCGCAAGCGCGACTTCGTCGTCGCGGTCGAGGCGCTCGGCGGCTCTGCCGCCTACACCATGTTCCGCACCGTGCTGCCGAACTCCTGGAGCCCGATCCTGGTGCAGGTGGTCGTGCTGTCGTCGGTCGCGATCCTGCTGGAGGCGGCGCTCGCCTTCCTCGGCATCGGCATCCCGCCGCCCACGCCCTCCTGGGGCGAGATGCTGCGCACCGGCAAGACCTATCTCTACGAGGCGCCGACCTATGCCGTGCTGCCGGGACTCGTGCTCACGCTGACCATCCTGTCGCTCGACATGCTCGGCCGCGTGATGGCCTCGGTGCTGGAGGACCGCCACGAGATCGAGGAGCCCGCCGCCTTGCAGGGAGGCCGGCCGTGATCGGCTACATCCTCCGCCGGCTCGCGCAGCTCCTGCCGGTGCTGCTGCTCGCCTCGGTCGGCATCTGGGCGATGGTCTATGCGATCCCGGGCGGGCCGGTCGGGATGATCCTCGGCGAGAACGCGACGCCTGAGCAGATCGCCGCGCTGCGCGCCGAGCTCGGCCTCGACCGGCCGGTGATCGTGCAGTACTGGGCGTGGCTGACGAACGCGCTCGCGGGCGATCTCGGCGTCTCGCTGCATTCGCGCCAGCCCGTCGTCTCGTTGATCGGCGAGCGCCTGCCGGCGACCATCCAGCTCGGCCTGGCCGCCACCGTCGTCGGCCTGCTGATCGGCATCCCCGTCGCGGTGGCGAGCGCGCTGATGCCGGGCTCGTGGCTCGACCGCGCGCTCAGCGGCTGGAGCGCGCTCGCCCTCGGCGTGCCGACCTTCTGGCTCGGCATCCTGCTGATCCTGCTGTTCGCGGTGCATCTGCGCTGGCTCCCCTCGGCCTCGGGCTACGTGCCGTTCTGGGAGTCGCCGATCGAGATGCTGCGCAACATCCTGCTGCCGGCGCTCACGCTCGGCATCTATGTCTCGGGCATCTTCGCGCGCTTCCTGCGCGCCTCGCTGGTGGCGGAACTGCGCGCCGACTACGTGCGCACCGCGCGCTCGAAGGGCCTGCCCGAGCGCGACGTGGTCGGCCGGCACGTGATGCGCAACGCGATGCTGCCCTTCGTCACCATCGTCGGGCTGATGATGGCGAACTTCATCGGCGGCACGGTCGTCACCGAGGCGGTGTTCACCTATCCGGGCCTCGGCCGGCTGCTGATCACGGCGATCAGCACGCGCGACTATCCGCTGATCCAGGGCTGCATCCTGGTGATCCTGGTGATCTACATCCTCATCAACGTGATGGTCGATGTGCTCTACGCCTATATCGACCCGCGCATCGAATATGCCTGAGCGCGCGATGGACCGGATCAGCGACGCCCCGCCCGATCCGCCCGCGCGGCTGTTCGATCTCGCGGGCCGTGTCGCGCTGGTGACCGGCTCCTCGCGCGGGCTCGGCTGGGCGATCGCGCGCGCGCTCGCCGCGGCCGGCGCGCAGGTGGTGCTGAACGGGCGCGACGCGGCGGCGGTGGCCGCGTGCGAGTCGGCGCTGCGCGGCTGGGGCCTCTCGGCACAGGCGGCGCCCTTCGACGTGACCGATGCCGAGGCCGCGACCGAAGCGGTGCGTGCGATCGCCGCTCGGCACGGCCGGCTCGACATCCTGGTCAGCAATGCCGGCGGCGGCGTGCGCAAACCCGTGCTCGACCAGACGGATGCGGATTTCCGCGCCGTGGTCGAGTCGCATCTCGCCGCCGGGTTCCGGCTCGCGCGCGAGGCCGCGCGCGTGATGGTGCCCGCGGGCTACGGACGCATCCTGTTCATCTCCTCCATCAACGCCTTCATCGCCCGGCCGACCATGCCGGGCTACGCCGCCGCCAAGGCCGGACTGAACGGGCTGGTGCGCGCGCTCGCGGTCGAGCTCGCGCCGAGCGGGGTGACGGTGAACGCGATCGCCCCCGGCTACTTCCTCACCGCCGGCAACGAGGCGCTGCGCCGCAGCGATCCGGCGTTCCAGGCGCGCATCGCCGCGCGCACGCCGGCCGGCCGCTGGGGCCACCCCGACGAGCTCGGCGCGGCCGCGCTCTATCTCTGCTCGGCGGCCGCATCCTACACCACCGGCACGGTGCTCACCGTGGACGGTGCGATGACGGCGGCGATCTGAGCCATGAGCCTGGATGCCCGCTACGTCGTCAAGCCGGTGCGCAAGGCGCTGCAACTGCTCGAGGCGCTGGTGGGCGAGGGGCGGCCGCTGACCCTGTCGGAGCTCGCCGAGCGCACGGCGCTGCCCAAGACCACCGCGTTCCGCTACCTCTACACGCTGCGCTCGGCCGGGTTCGTCGTGCAGGCGGAGGGCAATGACGCCTATGCGGCCGGGCCGCGCCTTGCCGCGACCCCCGCGCCGGCCGCCGCGATCGAGGCGCTGCGCCAGGCCGCGCTGCCCGAGATGCAGCGGCTGCAACTCCGCTTCAACGAGACCGTCAATCTCGGCGTCGCCGACGGCGCGGAGGTGATCTACGTGGCGATGGTCGGCAGCACGCGCTCGCTCCGCATGGAGGCGGCGATCGGCGCGCGCGATCCGATCCACTCGACCAGCCTCGGCAAGGCGATGCTGGCGGCGCGCCCTGCGGCGGAACGGTTGGACGGGCTGCCGAAGCGGCTGGTGAAGCGCACGCCGCGCACGATCACGAGCCGCACGACCCTCGCCGAGGCGCTCGACGCGGTCGCGGCGCAGGGCTTCGCGCTCGATCTCGAGGAGAACGAGACCGGCGCGCATTGCGTCGCCGCGGCGATCCCGCTGCGCGGGCTCGCGGCCGCGCTGAGCGTCTCCGGGCCGGCCCAGCGCCTGCCGGTGGACCTGCTGCCCCGGATCGGCGCGGCGCTCGTGCAGGCCGTCGCGACGATCGCCGCGCGCTTCGAGGCCGCGCCGGGCCGATAGCGCAGGTCTCATACCCGGCGCATGAAGGTTTCACCTTCGTGCGCCGGGTATGAGGTTTCCTTTGGCGCGCAGCCGCCACACCAGCCCTGCGCGCGATCCCGGGCTGCCAACGGTCAAACCTTTGGCAGCCCCGTATCAGTGCCCGAGCGTGAGTTCGGCGCGCAGGAACGGCGCGACGCGCTCCTCGACCAGATCGACACCCAGGCCGGGCCGGTCGGGAATGGCGAGGCGGCCGTTGCGGACCTGCGTCTCGAGCGGCGCATCGACCAGCGCGAAATGCTCGGGCACGCGGAACGGATAGAGCTCCTGGATCAGGAAGTTCGGGATGCAGGCATCGAGCTGCAACGCCGCCGCCGTCGCGACCGGGCCGGCGCAGAGATGCGGCTGCACGCGCATGTTGTACATCTCGGCGATCGCGGCGATCTTCTTCGTTTCCATGATGCCGCCGACCGTGCCGATATCGGGCTGCACGATCGCCGCCGCGCGCAGTTCGAACAGGCGGCGGAAGCCGTAGCGGGTGTAGAGGCGCTCGCCCGCGGCGACCGGCACCTCCAGCCGGTCGGCGACCAGGCGCATCGCGTCCACGTCGAACGGATCGACCGGCTCCTCCAGGAAGAACAGGCGGAACTCCTCCAGCCGCTTGCCGAGCCGGATGATCGCGTCCGTGGTCAGCTCCGCGCTCATGTCCACCATGATGTCGATGTCCGGCCCCACGGCGTCGCGCACCGCGCGCACCCGCGCGACCGCCAGCTCCTCGAAGTCGCGGTCGAACTCGCGGCGCGAGACATGCGCGAACACGCCATGCGGATGGTCGCGGATCGGGGTCGCGAGCGGGTAGAACTTGATCGCGTCGTAGCCGGCCTTCAGGGGCCGTTCGACCGCGCGCGCGGTCTCGTCCGGCGTGACCGCGCGGAACGACCAGCCATTGGCGTAGCAGCGCACCTCCTTGCGGTAGCGCCCGCCCAGCAGCTCATAGACGGGCACGCCGAGCGCGCGGCCCTTGATGTCCCAGAGGGCTGTTTCGACCGCGCTGATGGCGGCGAAGATGATCGGCCCGCCGCCCTTGGCCCAGAACGTGTGGTCGTACATGTCGCTCCAGATCGGCTCGATCTCGAACGGATCGCGGCCGAGAACGATCGTGCGGAGCAGCTCCTCCAGCACGCCGGCCGCGCCCGAGGCGCCGACGCCGTAGGCGAGCGCGGCCTCGCCGAGGCCCGAGATCCCCTCGTCGGTCCAGAGACGCAGGATCAGCGGGCGTCGCCCGTCGATGCCGGCAAGGTAGATCTGCGCGCGGGTGATCTTCATGCGGGTCCTTCGCGGTCGTGCGTGCCGGCGATCGATGCGGTGCCGCCTAGCGCGGCACCCACGTCATGACATGGGTCGCGACGAGGGCGAGCGTGCCGTCCTCCTTGCGTACCTCGACGGGGCTGACCGTGCGCGCGGCCGTCTCGTCCACCGTGCCGACGGTGTAGGTCGCGGTCAGCGTCTCGCCCGGATACACCGGCGCCACGAAGCGCACGCGGTCATAGCCGAGCGAGAGGGCGACGCCTTCCGCACCGCCCTCGCGCGCGCGCCTCGCGATCATCGCCGCGACCGTGCTGCACAGCCCCAGCACCAGCGCGCCGTGCGCGATGCGGCGGCCGAGCGGGGTCGTGCGCGCATACGCCTCGTCCATGTGGATCGGGTCGAAATCGCCGGTGACGCCGGCGAACAGCACGAGATCGGTCTCGGTCAGCGTCTTGCTGAACGACACGCTGTCGCCGGGTGCGACGCCGAGCCGCACCGCGCTCACTCCGCCGCGCGGGCGAGGGCGGCGAGTCGCGCCGGTGGGGGTCGCGCCGGGCGCTGCGCGAGGTCGGCGGCGAGGCCGATCCGCGCCGCGCCGAACAGGCGCGGGTCCATGCGGCGAAGCTGCGGCGAGACGAGCGGACGGAACGCCATCGCGCCGACCACGTCGCGTTCGAGATCGGCCTCGGGCGCGATCTCGATCAGCTCGACCCCCTCGGGGATCAGACGGAACACCGCGCGCTCGGTGACGATCAGCACCGTCTGGCCGCGTTCGCGCGCATAGGCGCCGCTGAAGGTGATCTGCTCCACCTGGCGCACGGCCTTGGGCGCCCCGCCCTTCGCCGCGAGCGTGCCGCCGAAGATCACGCGCCTGGCGTGCTGGCTGATGTTGATGAAGCCACCGGGCCCGACGATGCGGCCGCCGAAACGCGAGACGTTCACGTTTCCCGATTCGTCGAACTCGGCGAACGACAGGAACGCGAGATCGAGCCCGCCGCCATCGTAGAAATCGAACTGGTAGGGCTGATCGAGCGTCGCATCGGGGTTCATCGCCGCACCCGCCTCGTTGCCCGAGGCCGGCGCGCCGCCGACATGGCCCTGCTCGTTGGTCAGGCAGACGCGGTCGAGCACGCCCTCCTCGGCGGCGACATTGGCGATCCCGGTCATCACGCCGCTGCCGAGGTTGCAGATCGCGCCCGGAAACAGCTCGAGCGCGGCGCGGCGGGCGATGATCTTGCGCGCATCGAGCGGCAGCACCGGGATGTCGTCGAGCGGCGTGCGCACCTCGCCCGAGTAGGCGGGCGAATAGCCGGTCTCGTAGGTCTGGCGCTGGTCCGGCTCGACCACGACCAGATCGACCAGGATGCCGGGGATCTTCACCATCTTCGGGTGCAGCGTGCCGGCGCGCGCCATGCGCTTCACCTGCACGATCACCACGCCGCCGCAGCGCCTGGTCGCCTGCGCTTCCGACAGCATCTCCAGCGTCACCGCCTCCTGCTCCATCGAGACATTGCCGGCCTCGTCGGCGGTGGTGCCGCGCAGGAACGCCACGTCCACGTGGTAGGGCTTGTAGAACAGATACTCCTCGCCGCGGAACGTGACGAGCTCGACCAGATCGTCCTTCGCCGACGGGCTCTGCCGGCCGCCGCCATGGCGCGGATCGACGAAGGTGTGCAGCCCGGTCTTGGTCAGCAGCCCCGGCCGGCCGGCCGCCATCTCGCGCATCAGCTGCGACAGCGCGCCCTGCGGCAGCGTCCAGCCCTCGATCTCGTCGCGCAGCGCCATGTCGGAGATCTTCGGCGAGTTCACATAGGTGCCGGAGACCACGCGCTTCAGCAGCCCGCGATGCGCGAAGTGATTGGCGCCGAGCGAGACACCGTCGCCCAGGCCGACGGGATGCAGCGCGGTGATGCCGCGCGGCTCGCCGGTGGCGAGGAAGCGGCGCTCCAGCGCGGCCATCAGCGCCTCGGGCACCGCGTGCCCGCCGCCCGATCCGCCGATCAGCAGCGTGTCGCCCGAGCGGACGACCTCGACCGCCTCGTCCGCCGTCACCCGTCGCATCGCTCGCCCGCTGTCCGTTTCCTCGCGCGCGAGGCTAGCGACGTCGCGCCGAGGGGGTCAATCTGGGAGCACGGAATGGCGCCCGGAGGACGATGCATGGACGGCGAGGTGCGGCTCGAGGTGACGGACGGCGTGGCCGAGCTGGTGCTCGACCGGCCGGCGAAGCACAACGCGGTGACGCCGGCGATGGCGGCGGCGATCGCGGAGCATGCGCGACGGATCGACGCGGACGACGCGATCCGTGCCGTGCTGCTGCGGGGGGCCGGCACGCGCGCGTTCTGCGCCGGCAGCGATCTCAACGCGCTCGCCGCCTATCCGGATGCATGGTCGTTCCGCAACCGTGTGGTGTACGAGGCGGCGATCCGCGGCATCCGCAAGCCGGTGGTGGCGGCGCTGAAGGGCTGGGCGCTCGGCGGCGGGGCGGAGATGGCGCTCGCCTCGGATCTGCGCATCGCCGCCCGCTCGACGCGCATCGGCTTCCCGGAGGTGACGCGCGGCTGGGTCGGCGGCGGCGGGGCCTCGCAGATGCTGCCGCGACTGATCGGCTACGGGGCGGCGATGCGGTTGCTGCTCACCGGCGAGCCGGTGGATGCCGAGGAGGCGCTGCGGCTGCGCCTCGTCGAGCAGGTGGTGGACGATGGCGCGGAGGAGGAGGCCGCGCGGGCGCTCTGCCGCAAGCTGGCGGGGTTCAGCCCGATCGCCGTGCAGGCGGTGAAGGCGTCCGTGCGCCAGGCGCTGGAGGCGTCGCTCTCGGCCGGGCTCGCCTACGAGAACGAGATGAACGTGCTGTGCTTCGCCGCCGGCGACCACCGCGAGGGCATCCGCGCCTTCGCCGAGAGGCGCGACGCCGCGTTCAGGCGCTAGAGCAGATCGCACACGGCTGGACTCATACCCGGCGCACGAAGGTTTCACCTTCGTGCGCCGGGTATGAGGCCTCCTTTGGCGCGCAGCCGCCACACCAGCCCTGCGCGCGATACCGGGCTGCCAACGGTCAAACCTTTGGCAGCCCGGTATCAGCCGTATGCGTGAAGCTGCTCGCAGGGAACGACCAGAGCGGTTTCCGCTCATGTGGAAACCGCTCTCTGCGTGCGCCAGACCATCATGTCGTTCTCGCCCCGCTGCACCACCTCGCCGCGCTGGTTCGTCAGCGTGACCTCGATCGTGACGATGCCGCGATCGGGCTTCCTGGTCTCGCGCTTGCCGACCACGCGGATGCGCGCGGCGATGCGGTCGCCGATCAGGATCGGCCCGGTGAATGCCCAGCGCCAGCCGAGCGAGACGATCGCCGCGAGCCGCACGGCGGCACGGTTCTTCAGCCCGTCCGCGAGGGCGAGGCCGAGCAGCCCGTGCGCGACACGGCCCGGATAGCCGATCGAGCGCGCATAGTCGTCATCGACGTGCAGCTCGTAGAAATCGCCCGTCAGTCCGGCGAAGCCGAGCACGTGGTGCTCGGACACGGTGATGCCGGGGGTGTCGTAGGCGAGCCCGACCTCGATCGCCTCGTAGCGGAGGGCCTCGCTCATAGCCGGTGCAGATGCAGCCCGCCGTCGATGTGGAACGCATCGCCGGTGGTGAAGGGGAGGTCGCCGGCGGCCAGCGCCGCGATCGCGCGGCCGACATCCTCCGCCTCGCCCCAGCGGCGGATCGGCGAGAGCCCGGCCTCGATGCGCGCGGTGTAGCGCTCGGCGACCGGCGCGGTCATGTCGGTGCGGATGACGCCGGGGCGGATCTCGTGCACGGCGATCCCGGCCTCGGCGAGCCGGACCGCGAACAGCTTCGTCACCATCGAGACGGCCGCCTTGGAGACGCAGTACTCGCCGCGATCCACCGCCGGCATGAAGGCGTTCGCCGAGGAGACGAACAGCAGCGAGCGCGGCCCGCGCCGGGGCGCGTCGGGTGCGACCATGCGCCGCGCCGCGGCCTGGGCGAGGAAGAACGCGCCGCGCGTGTTCACGTTCAGGCAGCGGTCGAACGAGGCTTCGCTGACGTCGAGCAGATCGCCGCGCGCCATCGCGCCGACGCCGGCGTTGCTGACCAGGCATTCCAGCCCGCCGAAGGCGTCCCAGGCGGCCTCGACCAGCGTGGCGTGCGCCGCGGTGGCCGCCACGTCGGCCGCCAGGAAGCGGAACGATCCGCCGGCCGCGATCACCGCCGCCTCGGTCTCGGCCGCATCGTCGTCCGACAGATCGGCACCGACCACATCGAAGCCGCGCGCGGCCAGCGCCGCGCAGGTGGCGCGGCCGATCCCCCGGCGCGCGCCGGTGACGAGGGCCGCGGGTCTCATGCGAGCAGGTGACGCGCCATGATCATGCGCTGGATCTGGTTGGTGCCCTCGTAGATCTGCGTGATCTTGGCGTCGCGGTAGAGCCGCTCCACCGTCACGCCGCGGATATAGCCCGATCCGCCGTGGATCTGCACGGCATCGGCCGTGCGCGCCACCGCCGCGTCGGACGCGAAGCACTTGGCGAAACTCGCCTCCAGCGTCGCGCGCCGTCCGGCATCGAGCAGCCGTGCCGCGTGGCGCACCATCAGCCGTGCCGCGTGCGTGTCCTTCGCCATGTCGGCGATCATCCACTGCACGGCCTGGAACTCCGCGATCGGCTTGCCGAACTGCACCCGCTCCTTCGCATGGGCGATGCTCTCCTCCAGCGCGCGCTGCAGAATCCCGACCGCGAGCGCGCCGATGCCGACACGGCCCTTGTCCAGCACGCTCATCATCAGGTGGAAGCCGCGCCCGTCCTGGCCCAGCAGGGCGTCGGCCGGCAGGCGCACCTCGGCGAAGGACAGGCCGCCGACGGGCGAGGCGCGCTGGCCCATCTTGTGCTCGGCGCGCAGCCGGGTGACGCCGGGTGCGTCGAGCTCGACCAGGAACACGGCCATGCCGCGATGCCCCGCCTCGGGGTCGGTGCGCGCGAGCACGACGGCGAAGTCGGCGAGCGGCGCCATGTGGATCCAGAGCTTGCCGCCGGTCAGCACCCAGCCCGCGCCGTCGCGTCGCGCGGTGGTCTTCAGCGCGGCGAGGTCCGACCCGGCACCCTCCTCGGTCAGCGCATAGGCGCAGCGCCGCTCGCGCGCGAGCAATGGGCGGAGGTAGCGCGCCTGCTGCGCGGGCGTGCCGTGCTCGGCGAGCAGCGTCGCGACCAGTTCCACCAGGCCGACCTGATCCGCGACCGAGGCATAGCCGCGCGCGAGCTCCTCCATCACCACCGCATAGGCGAGCACGCCGGCCCCCGTGCCGCCGAGCGGCTCGGGCAGGGTGATGCCGAACAGGCCGAGGGAGGCGATCTCGCGGTAGAGCTCCTCGGGGCAGGTTTCCGACTCGTCGAGCTCGCCCGCGCGCGGGAACACGCGCGCGTCGGCGAAGCGCCGCACGGTGTCGCGCAGCTGGGCGAGCGATGGGTCAAGCTCGGGATCGTCGGTCGCGATCGCGCCGTCCGGCATCACGGTTCCCCCGGGAGCCGGACCTCGGCCCGGCAGCGCATCGTGGCCGAGACGCCAGCCCCCGTCCAGCCACCCCGTCTGGCCGCGCGCCGCGCGGTGGTGCAGGCTGACAGGCGCGGAGGAGGAAACGCATGACGGACAGCGTCGCGCTCGACGGCAAGGTCGCGATCGTCACCGGCGCGGGCTCGCGCGGCGAGGGCGTGGGCAACGGTCGCGCCACCGCGATCACGCTCGCCCGCCGCGGCGCGCGGGTGCTGCTCGCCGACATCGAGCGCGACTGGATGGCCGCGACCGCCGCAACGATCGCGGCCGAGGGGGGCGAGCACGCGATGGTCACGGGCGATGTTTCGGAGCCGGCGCAGTGCCGCGAGATCGTCGCCGCCGCGGTGGCGCGCTGGGGGCGGCTCGACATCCTGGTGAACAATGTCGGCATCTCCGGCCCGCCCGGCAACGCGGTGGAGGTCGATCCCGAGGCGTGGGACCGGGCGATGCGCGTCAATGTCGGCTCGATCATGCTGATGGCGAAACACGCGATCCCCGAGATGCGCAAGGCGGGCGGCGGCGCGATCGTCAATCTGTCCTCGGTCGCCGGGCTGCTCGCCGGGCATCCGGGCCTGCTCTATGCCACGAGCAAGGGCGCGATCGTGCAGATGACGCGGGCGATGGCCGCGCATCACGGGCCGGAGGGGATCCGCGTCAACTGCATCGCGCCGGGATACGTCTATACGCCGATGGTGGCGGTGCGCGGGCTCGACGAGGCGGGCCGCGCGGCACGGCGCGAGGCCACGCTGCTCAAGACCGAGGGCACGGCGTGGGACGTCGCGGAGGCGATCGCGTGGCTCGTGTCGCCGGCCGCGCGCTGGGTGACCGGCATCACCCTGCCGGTCGATGCCGGCACCTCCGCCGGCAGCACGACTCTCGCCTCGCCCAAGCCGATCTGAGCGGCTGTTCCCTCGCACCGTGAGCCCGGCTCCGCGCGTCTCGACCCTCGCGCCGTTCCGCCAGCGCAGTTTCCGCTTCCAGTGGCCCTCCGATCTCGCGACCTCCTGGGCCTTCGAGATGGAGACGCTGATCCTCGGCTGGTATGTGCTGACCGAGACCGGATCGGTCGTGCTGCTCAGCCTGTTCGGCGCACTGCAGTTGGTCGGCACGCTGATCTCGCCGCTGTTCGGCGTCGCCGGCGACCGCGTCGGGCATCGCCGGGTGCTGTGCGCGATGCGCATCGTCTACGCGGTGCTTGCGGCGATCCTGACCACGCTCGCGCTCACCGGCACGCTCAGCCCGGCCGCCGTGTTCGCGGTGACGGCGCTCGCGGGGCTGGTGCGCCCCTCGGACATGGGCATGCGCAACGCGCTGATCGGCGCGACCATGCCGCCGCCGTTGCTGATGGGCGCGCTCTCGATCGAGCGCACGAGTGCGGACTCGGCGAAGATCGTCGGCGCGCTGAGCGGGGCCGCGCTGGTCGCGGCGCTCGGCACCGGGCGGGCCTATCTCGTCGTCACCGGGCTCTATCTGCTGGCCTTCGCGCTGACGCTCGGCGTCCAGGAGCGGATCACGCGCCGCGCGGGCGGCAGCGTCACCTCGCCCTGGCGCGAGCTTGCCGACGGCGTGGCCTATGTGCGCACCACGCCTTCGCTGCTCGCGGCCATTGCGCTCGCGTTCCTGCTGAACTTCGCCGCCTACCCGATGTCGCAGGGATTGATGCCCTATGTCGCGCGCGAGGTGTACGGCACGGACCGCACCGGCCTCAGCTATCTGCTCGCGAGCTTCGCCGGCGGCGGGCTCGCGGGCTCGGTGCTGCTGAGCGCGCGCGGCGGCGTGGTGCCGCCGGCACGCACCATGCTGGTGGCCGCCGCGCTGTGGTTCGCGCTGCTGCTCGTGTTCGCGCGCGTGGAGGTCGCGGCGCCGGGCATGGCCCTGCTGGCGCTGGCGGGGTTCGTGCAGAGCTTCGCCATGGTGCCGCTCGCGGCCGTGCTGCTGCGCGTCGGCAATCCGCTCTTCCGCGGCCGCGTGATGGGGCTGCGCATGCTCGCGGTGTACGGGCTGCCGGTGGGGCTGCTGGTGGCGGGGCCGCTGATCGCGGCGATCGGCTTTCCGGGCTCGGCGACCATCTATGCCGGGTTCGGCCTCGCCAGCACGGCGGCGATCGCGCTGTTCTGGCGCCGGCATCTCTGGCCGCTCGACGCGCCGGCGAATGCGCGCCAGGGCTGAGCGTCAGGCGGCCGGGACCTCGGCGGCCACCTCGGCGAGCAGCGCGTAGGAGCGCTTGCGCGCGTCGTGATCGAAGATCTGCGCGGTGACGATCAGCTCGTCTGCGCCCGTGCGCGCGACGAACTCGGCGAGCCCCGCGCGCACCGCAGCGGGCCCGCCCACCACGACGATGCCGAGCGACGCCTCGATCACCGCGCGCGCCTGCGGATCGAGCCGCTCCATGAAGCCCTCCACCGGCGGCGGCAGCTTGCCCGGTCGGCCGGTGCGCCGGTTCAGCAGCGCCTGCTGGTGCGAGGAGAACAGCAAGCGCGCCTCCGCATCCGTCTCGGCCGCGACCACGTGCATCCCGAGCATCGCGTGCGGCGTCGCCAGGCGTTCCGACGGGCGGAAGCGCTCGCGGTAGAGCGCGAGGGCCTGCATCATCTGCGCCGGCGCGAAGTGCGAGGCAAAGGCATAGGGCAGGCCCAGCGCGGCCGCGAGCTGGGCACCGAAGGTCGAGGAGCCGAGAATCCAGACCTCGACCTGCTCGCCGGCGCCCGGGGTTGCCACCACCGCCTGGCCGGGCACGGGCTCGCGGAACCAGTCCATCAGCTCCATGACATCCTGCGGGAAGGCGTCCTCGTCCGAGGCGAGGGTGCGGCGGAGCGCCCAGGCGGTGCGCGGGTCGGTGCCGGGGGCGCGGCCGAGGCCGAGATCGACGCGGCCGGGATGCAGGGCCGCGAGCGTGCCGAACTGCTCGGCGATCACCAGCGGCGCGTGGTTCGGCAGCATCACCCCGCCGGCGCCGATGCGGATGCGCGCCGTTCCCGCGCCGACATGGGCGAGCGCGACCGCGGTCGCGGCACTGGCGATGCCCGGCATGTTGTGGTGCTCGGCCATCCAGTAGCGGCGGTAGCCGAGCGCCTCGGCATGGCGGGCGAGGTCGAGCGCGTTGCGCAGCGCGTCGCCGGGGCGCTGTCCTTCGGCGATCGGGGCGAGGTCGAGGACGGAGAGCGGCACCATGGGTCGGATATGGGCGAGCCGCCGATATCCGGCAACCGGCTACAGGATCTGGCTCAGGAACAGCCGCGTGCGGTCGTAGCGCGGGTTGGCGAAGAACACCTCGGGCGGCGCGCCCTCGACGATCTCGCCCTGGTCCATGAAGATCACGCGGTCGGCGACCTTGCGCGCGAAGCCCATCTCGTGCGTCACCACCATCATGGTCATGCCGGACTCGGCGAGCTCGACCATCACCTCCAGCACCTCGTTGATCATCTCGGGGTCGAGCGCGGAGGTCGGCTCGTCGAACAGCATGATGCGCGGGCGCATGCAGAGCGCGCGCGCGATCGCCACGCGCTGCTGCTGCCCGCCCGAGAGCTGGAGCGGGTACTTCTTCGCCTGTTCGGGGATGTGCACGCGTTCGAGCAGGCTCATCGCGATCGCCTCGGCCTCGGCCTTCGGCAGGTGCTTCACCCAGGTGAGCGCGAAGGTGCAGTTCTCCAGCACCGTCATGTGCGGGAACAGGTTGAACTGCTGGAACACCATGCCGATGTCGCGCCGGATCTCCTCGTCCTTCTGCGCGCTCTCGCCGAAGGCGCGGCCGTGGATGACGACCCGGCCCTCCTGCTGCTGTTCGAGCTGGTTGACGCAGCGGATCATGGTGGACTTGCCCGAGCCCGAGGGGCCGCAGACCACCACCTTCTCGCCCTCGGCGACCTGGAGATCGATGTCCTTCAGCACGTGGAAGTGGCCGAACCACTTGTTCAGCCCGATGAGCTCGATCGCCGGCACCCCGGTCCGCGTCGCGGCGGGCGCGAGCGTGGCCGCCGCGCCGCTCATCGCCGCTGCCCCGCACCGAGCTTGCGCTCGAGGTTCAGGCTGTACTGCGACATCAGGAAGCAGAACACGAAGTAGATCATGGTGATGAAGAAGAACGGCTCGAGGAACAGGCCGAGCCAGGTGGTGTCCTCGCCGACCGCGCGCGCCATGCTGAGCAGGTCGAACAGGCCGATGATCGAGACGAGCGTGGTGTCCTTGAACAGGCCGATGAAGTTGCCGACGATGGTCGGGATCATGATCCGCAGCGCCTGCGGCATGATGACCAGCGCGGTCGATTGCCAGAAGCCGAGCCCCACGGCGGAGGCCGCCTCGTACTGGCCGCGCGGGATCGCCTGCAATCCGCCGCGCACGATCTCGGCCATGTAGGCGGCGGCGAACAGGCAGACCGCGACGATCGCGCGCACCAGCCGGTTCACCTCCACGCCCACCGGCAGGAACAGCGGCAGCATCGTGTTGAACATGAACAGGATGGTGATCAGCGGCACGGAGCGGAACAGCTCGATGAAGGCGGTCGAGCAGAGGCTGATGAAGGGCATCTGCGAGCGCCGACCGAGGGCGAGCATCACGCCGGCGGGCAGCGAGAAGGTGATGCCGAACCCGGAGATCACGAGGGTGAGGAAGAGCCCGCCCCAATAGCGCGTCGAGACCTCGCTCAGCGACCATTGCGTCGTCACGCCGACCGCAACCAGGTAGAGCACGGCGTAGGCGATCCGCGCGCGTGTGCGCGTCGCCGCCTCGTCGTCTTCCGGCGCGCCGGTGAGGCGCGCGACGACGGCGCCGAAGGGCAGCCCGGTCGTGCGCTCCGACAGCGTGGTGAGCCAGACCCAGGCGAAGGCGGCCATGCCGAGCGCGATCAGGGCGGTCCAGAGCAGATCCTTGGCGCCGCCATGGAAGAAGTAGGAGGCGAGGAAGGGGTAGAGCAGAACGGCGCTGAGGCCGATGCCGACCTTCGACCTGACGCGCGGGAGCCACAGCGGCAGCGCCCACGCCACCAGGATCAGGAAGGCGATGTTGATCCGCCACACCTGATCCTTCGGGTAGAGGCCGTAGAGCAGGTTCGGAATCCAGGCGATCACGCCGGGCCAGCAGGCCCCGGCACGGCCGACGCGGTCGAGGCATTCGCGGCGGTTCGACGCCTCCCATACGGCGTCCACAAGCGCCCAGTTGATGATCGCGGTGAAGAACACGATCGCGATGTAGGCGCCGAGCAAGGTCAGCAGCGCATTCGAGACCGAGGAGAACAGGTTCGCGCGCATCCAGCCCAGCACGCCGATCGACGAGGTGGGCGGCGGCCGTTCCGGCTTCGGGCGGAACACCAGCGGCTGGTCGGCGGCGGCGAGGCGGGCTTCGTCGGGCATGCCTCAGCGCTCCGTGATCTGGACGCGGCGGTTGTAGAGATTCATCAGCAGCGAGACGCTGAGGCTGACCGCGCAGTAGAACGCCATGGTCATCGCCACGATCGGGATCGCGCGGCCGGACTGGTTGAGCGAAGTGTTCATCCAGACGCTGACCAGATCGGGGAAGCCGATCGCGATCGCGAGCGAGGAGTTCTTCGTCAGGTTCAGGTACTGGCTGATCAGCGGCGGGATGATCACGCGCAGCGCCTGCGGCAGGATCACGAAGCGCATGATGCGCGAGGGCTTCACGCCGAGCGCGCGCGCCGCCTCCGTCTGGCCGTGGCTGACGGACTGGATGCCCGCGCGCACGATCTCGGCGATGAAGCAGGAGGTGTAGATCGCGAGGGCGACGATCAGGGCGCAGAAGGTCGGCGGCACCGAGAGCCCGCCGCGGAAGTTGAAGCCGCGCAGCGCGGGAATGTCCCACCCGAGCGGCGAGCCGGTGGCGAGGAAGGTCGCTGTCGGCAGCAGCACGATCAGGCCGACGCCTGCGAGCACCGAGGGGAAGGACTGCCCCGTCGCCTCGAGACGCCGCCGCGCCCAGCGATGGATCGCGACCGCCGCGACGATGCCGAGCCCGAGCGCCACCCCGGTCCAGCCGAACCCGTCCTGCGGCACGGGCGCGGGGAAATAGAAGCCGCGGTTGTTGAGGAAGAACGCCCCGCCCCAGTCGAAGCTCTGGCGCGGCACGGGCAGCAGATTGAAGAAGCCGAAATACCAGGCGATGATCTGCAGCAGCAGCGGCGTGTTGCGCAGGATCTCGACATACCAGCGCGCCATGGTGCGGATCAGCCAGTTGGTCGAAAGCCGTGCGAGCCCCATCACCAGCCCGATCAGGGTCGCGAGCACGATGCCGATCACCGCGACCAGCAGCGTGTTGGCGATGCCGACCTGGAACACCCGGAAGTAGCTGTCGCCCTCGCGGTAGGGGATCAGCGTGAAGACGATGTTGAAGCCGGCGGTGTAGTCGAGGAAGTCGAAGCCGGCCGCCATGCCGCGCTGCGACAGATTGGCGATCGTGTTGGAGACGAGATACCAGATCCCGCCGACCAGGATGGCGGCCGTGAGCAGTTGGTAGAAGATCGCGCGCGCGAAGGAATCGTTGACGAGCGAGGATAGCCTCGCTGTCGCCGCGGCCGGTTGCGCTGTCGCGGCGGCTCTTGCCATGGCCTGCCCTGCCCGGTCTGGTACGCGGAGGAGGACGAGGCGGGATCCCCGCGGAGGAGACTCCGCCGATCAGTCAGCCTGCCTGCCGGATCACCGGAACGGCATGGCGTACATCAGGCCGCCCTTGGTCCAGAGCGCATTCAGCGACTCGTCGCGGGGAATCCCGACCGGCGTGTTGGCGCCGACATGGCGCTCATACGCCTCGCCGTAGTTGCCGATGTGCTTGATCACACGGACCATGAAGTCGTTGGTCAGACCCATGCCCTGGCCGATGTTGCCCTCGACCCCGAGGAGACGCTTGATGTTGGGGTTGTCCGACTTCAGCATCTCATCGACGTTCTTCGAGGTCACGCCCAGCTCCTCGGCCTCGATCATCCCGTACAGCACCCAGCGGACGATATCGCCCCAGTTCTGGTCGCCGTGCCGCACGACCGGGCCGAGCGGCTCCTTCGAGATCGTCTCGGGCAGGATCACGTGGTCGTTCGGGTTGGGGAACGCCGAGCGCCGCGCGGCGAGACCGGACTTGTCGTTCGTGTAGGCGTCGCAGCCGCCGCCGAGATAGGTCTCGACCAGCACGTTGACGTTCTCGTTCGTCACCGACTGGAGCCGCATGTTGTTGGCGCGGAAATAGTCGGCGAGATTGAGCTCGGTGGTCGTGCCGGTGAGCACGCAGACCGTGGCGCCGTCGAGCTGCCGCGCCGATGTGATTCCCGAGGCCCGCGGCACGAGGAAGCCCTGGCCGTCATAGAAATTGACGCCCGCGAACTCGAGGCCGAGCTGGGTGTCGCGCACGGCCGTCCAGGTCGTCGTGCGCGACAGCATGTCGGATTCGCCGTTCGCGAGCGAGGTGAAGCGCACGGCCGAGGTCACCGACTGGTAGCGCACCTTGTCGGGATCGTTGAAGATCGCCGCGGCGACGGCCCGGCACATGTCGACATCCAGGCCCGACCACTTGCCGTCGGCGGACAAGGCATAGAAGCCGGGGGTCGGCAGTCCCACCTGGCAGTTCAGCGCACCGCGCTGCTTGACCTGCGCAAGTGTCTGTTGCGCCACGACCTCCGTTCCGGACATCGCGACGACGACGGCTGCTGCTCCGAGCAGCGACAGACTTTTCTTCATGCGATCCACGCTCCCTGGTTGTGAAGCCCGGACCTCAGCCCGCCGATCATTGAGGCCGATCAGCGTGTCCTGGGCCCCATCTCGGAAGCCTATCCATTTCAACCACTCATGCAAACCATAAACGCAGATCGTCGATCATCGGGTGTCGCGGAACGACGGGCCTCGGGCGCGTGGCCCGGTCAGGTCTCCGGCGCGAGGATCAGCGCGGCGAGCGGCGGCAGGGTCAGCGACAGCGCATATGGTTGCCCGTGCGCCGCCACGTCCTCGGCGCAGACGGCGCCGCCATTGCCGAGATTGCCGCCGCCGTAGAGGCCGGCGTCGCTGTTCAGCACCTCGCGCCAGAGGCCGCCGCGCGGCACACCAATGCGGTAGCCGAAGCGCGGCACCGGCGTGAGGTTGAGGACCACCAGCGCGACCTCATCCCCGGCGCGGCGCAGGAACGCGAACACGCTCTGCTCGGCATCGTCGCCGACCACCCAGGCGAAGCCGTCCGGCGTGGTGTCGTCGCGGTGCAGCGCCGGCAGCGCGCGGCAGGCGTGGTTGAGATCGCGCACCAGGCGCTGCACCCCGGCATGGCGCGGATCGTCGAGCAGCTCCCACGGCAGGCCGGCGTCGTGGTTCCACTCCGTGTGCTGGGCGAGCTCGCCGCCCATGAACAGCAGCGTCTTGCCCGGATGCGTCCATTGCAGGCTCAGGAGGGCGCGCAGGTTCGCCCGCTTCTGCCAGTCGTCGCCCGGCATCTTGCCGTAGAGCGAGCCCTTACCGTGCACCACCTCGTCATGCGAGAGCGGCAGCATGAAGCGCTCGCTCCAGGCATAGACGAGGCCGAAGGTGATCTCGTTGTGGTGCCATTTCCGATAGGCGGAATCGCGCGACATGTAGTGCAGCGTGTCGTGCATCCAGCCCATGTTCCATTTCCAGTCGAAGCCCAGGCCGCCGTGCTCGACCGCGCGCGTCACGCCCGGCCAGGCGGTGCTCTCCTCGGCGATCATCAGCGCGCCCGGGCAGCGCGCATGCACGGTGGTGTTGAGCTCGCGCAGGAACGCCACCGCCTCGAGGTTCTCGCGCCCGCCATGCACATTGGGGATCCACCCGCCCTCCTCGCGCGAGTAGTCGCGGTAGAGCATCGAGGCGACGGCATCCACGCGCAGCCCGTCGACATGGTAGTGCTCGAGCCAGTGCAGCGCCGAGGCGATCAGGAAGGCGCGCACCTCGTGGCGGCCGAAATTGTAGATCAGCGTGTTCCAGTCGCGGTGGAAGCCCTCGCGCGGGTCGGCGTGCTCGTAGAGCGCGGTGCCGTCGAACCGTCCCATGCCATGCGCGTCGGTCGGGAAATGCGCCGGCACCCAGTCGAGGATCACGCCGATCCCGGCGGCGTGACAGCGATCGACGAAGCGCGCGAAACCCTCGGGCGGACCGAGCCGGGCGCAAGGCGCGAACAGCCCGAGCGGCTGATAGCCCCAGGAGCCGCGGAACGGATGCTCCATCACCGGCAGCAGTTCGAGATGGGTGAAGCCCATGCCGGCGACATAGGGCACCAGCTTCTCGGCCAGCCGGTCCCAGTCGTCGAGGCCGGCCATCCAGGATTCCGCGTGCACCTCGTAGATCGTGATCGGCGCATCCGCGGCCTGGCGCCGCGCCCGGTGCGCCATCCAGACATCGTCGGTCCAGGCGAAGGGGCGTGGATCGGCGACGACGCTCGCGGTCGCGGGCGCCCGTTCGGCGGCCTGCGCGACCGGATCGGCCTTGAGCGGCAGCATCGTGCCGTCGGCGCCGATGATCTCGTACATGTAGCGCGTGCCCGGACCGAGCCGCGGCACGAACAGCTCCCACACGCCGGCCTCGCGCCGGAGCCGCATCGGATGCCGCCGGCCGTCCCAGGCGTTGAAGTCGCCCACCACCGAGACGCGGCGCGCATTCGGCGCCCACACCGCAAAGCGCACGCCGGCGACGCCGTCGATCGTCATCGCCTGGGCGCCGAGCGCGGAGGCGAGCCGGCGATGCGTGCCCTCGGCGAGCAGATAGACATCCATCTCGCCGAGCAGCAGGCCGAAACCGTAGGGATCCTCGGTCTCCTGCACCGCGCCGCCCGGCCAGTGGATGCGCAGGACGTAGCGACCCTGCGGCGCGGGACCGGCGAACAGCCCCGCCGGATGCACGACCCTCATCGCGATCGCCGCGCCGTCCGACACGATCTCGACCCGTTCCGCGCCCGGCGCGAAATGGCGCACCTCGCCGCCATGCGGACCGAGCAGCGCGAAGGGATCGCCGTGCTGGCCGGTCACCAGGGCCTGGATCGCGCGATCGGTCATGGCGCGACCCGAGCGGCGAGGTCGAGCAGGCCGCGCAGCGGCACGGGCAGCCATTCGGGGCGGTTGGCTGCCTCGTAGCGCACCTCGTAGGCGGCCTTCTGCACCAGGAAGAGATCGAGCAGCGCGGCTTCGGCCGCGGGCGCGACGATGCGCTGCGGCGCGGCCGCAACGGCGGCGCGGTAGGCATCGAGGAAGGCGCGCGCGGCCGCCTCGCGCCAGGCCGCGATCAGCGCGGCGCGCCGCTCGACGGGAGCCGCGAGCGCGGCCGCGGTCATTTCCGGCGTGGTCGCGACCGCCGCGGCGTAGTCGAAGCTGCGCAGCAGGCCGGCGACATCGCGCAGCGGGCTCGCCTTGGCGCGCCGTTCGGCGAGCGGGCGGGCCGGTTCGCCCTCGAAATCGACGATCACCGCATCGCCTTGCGCGATCAGCACCTGGCCGAGATGGAAGTCGCCATGATGGCGCGTCTTCAGCGCGCCGGCCGCCTTCCTCGCGAGCCGCGGCACGGCCCGGCGCAGCCGCTTCGCCGCCGCGCGCAGCTCGGCGACGAAGGGCCGGGCCGCCTCGGGCACGGCCGCGCCCGCGAGCGCCGCGAGCGCGCCGTCGAGCTGCGCGAGCGTGTCGGCGGACCAGCTCTCGGCATCGCCGGCGCTCGCGCGTTCCGGCGCGAAGTCGGGGTCGTCGCTCGCGCGCGCGAGCACCGCGTGCAGCTCGCCGAGGCGTCGCCCGATCGCCTCGGCGGTCGGCAGGTAGCCCGCGAAGGCATCCGCGGGCACGGCGTCGCTCAGCGCCGCCTCGTCCACGGCGCGGTGCAGCCAGTCGAGCGTCCACTGCCAGCCGTCGCCCTGATTGCGCACGAAGGACTGCAGCAGCATCAGCGTGCAGGGCGTGCCGTCGGGCGCGATCCGCACCACCTCGCCGAGCAGCGCCGGCGCGCCCTCGTAGCCGGCGGCGGTGAGATGGCGCGTCATCTCGGCCTCGGGATGGATGCCCGGGGCGAGCCGGCGCAGGAGCTTCAGCACCACCGCCTCGCCGTGGATCAGCGTGGAGTTCGACTGCTCGGCCGAGAGCCGGCGCGTCTCGGCCTCCGCCGGCAGGTCGAGGCCCGCGAGGCGACCGGTGGCGAGGAAGCGGATCTCGCCCTCCTCGGTCGCGAGTGTCGCGCCCTCGCGCAGGCAGGCGAGCACGGCCGGCACCAGCGCGTCGGAGGCGAAGGCATCCGTCAGGTAGCCGACCCGGCGCACCTGGCGCAGCCGCGACAGCGCGAGTTGCGCGGGCAGCGGGCTCGGCGTGTCCTCGGCCACGGCCGCGAGCGGGATGAAGAACCGCGCCGGCTGACTGTCCAGCGTCGCCTCGGCCTCGGCGAGCGCGACATAGCCGCCGGTGTGCGGCAGGGTCGCGTGCGCGGCGATGCGCACCTCGCGCGGGGTCTCGCCCTTGGCGGCGAACCAGCGGCGCAGCGGCAGCCAGGCGGGCAGGATCTCGCGTTCGAGCTCGCGGCGGACGGCGGGGTTCAGCAGCTCCGTGGCGTCGTTGCGCACCACGATCGTGCGCAGTTCCGGCAGCGGCTCCGGCGCCTTCACGTGCCAGCCCGGCATCGCCATCTCCTCGGCGAGCAGGAACCAGTAGAAGGCATAGGGCGGCAGGGTCAGCAGATAGGTCAGCCGGCCGATCGGCGGGAACGGCGTGCCACCGAGCATCTCCACCGGCACGCGGCCGGCGAGCGCCGAGAGGTCGAGCTCCACCGCCTGCGCCGCGCGCGAGAGGTTGAACACGCAGAGGATCGTGTCCTCGCCCTCCTCGCGCAGATAGGCGAGCACCTTGCGGTTCGAGGGGTAGAGCAGGCGCAGCGTGCCGCGGCCGAACGCCTTGGAGCGCGCGCGCACCGCCAGCATCCGCCGCGTCCAGTTGAGCAGGCTGTGCGGGTCGCGCGACTGCGCCTCCACGTTCACGGCCTGGAAGCCGTAGATCGGGTCCTGGATCGGCGGCAGCACGAGGCGCGCCGGATCGGCGCGGCTGAACCCGCCGTTCCGGTCGGGCGACCACTGCATCGGCGTGCGCACGCCGTCGCGGTCGCCGAGATAGATGTTGTCGCCCATGCCGATCTCGTCGCCGTAGTAGATGATCGGCGTGCCGGGCATCGACAGCAGCAGCCCGTTCATCAGCTCGATGCGCCGCCGGTCATGCTCCAGCAGCGGGGCGAGGCGGCGGCGGATGCCGAGGTTCAGCCGCGCGCGCCGGTCGGCGGCGTAGGTGTTCCAGAGATAGTCGCGCTCCTTATCGGTCACCATTTCGAGCGTCAGCTCGTCGTGGTTGCGCAGGAAGATCGCCCATTGGCAGCCCGGCGGAATGTCGGGGGTCTGGCGCAGGATGTCGGTGATCGGGAAGCGGTCCTCCTGCGCGATCGCCATGTACATGCGGGGCATCAGCGGGAAGTGGAACGCCATGTGGCATTCGTCGCCCTCGCCGAAATAGACCTGCGTGTCCTCGGGCCACTGGTTCGCCTCCGCGAGCAGCATCCGGCCGGGATAGGACCGATCCAGCTCGGCGCGGATCGTCTTCAGGATCGCGTGCGTCTCGGGCAGGTTCTCGTTGTTGGTCCCCTCGCGCTCGACCAGATAGGGCACGGCGTCCAGGCGCAGCCCGTCCACCCCCGCATCGAGCCAGAACCGCATCACTGCGAGCACTTCCTTCAGCACGCGCGGATTGTCGAAGTTCAGATCGGGCTGGTGGCTGTAGAAGCGGTGCCAGTAATAGGCCTGCGCCACGTCGTCCCAGGCCCAGTTCGACGCCTCGGTGTCGAGGAAGATGATGCGCGTCTCGGGGTATTTGTCGTCGGTATCGGACCAGACATAGAAGTCGCGCTGCCAGGAGCCGCGCGGGGCCCGGCGCGCGCGCTGGAACCACGGATGCTGATCCGAGGTGTGGTTGATCACGAGTTCGGTGATCACGTTCAGGCCGCGCCTGTGCGCTTCCTTCACGAAGCGGCGGGCATCGGCGAGGGTTCCGTAGTCGGGATGCACGCCGCGATAGTCGGCGATGTCGTAGCCGTCGTCGCGGCGCGGGCTCGGGTAGAACGGCAGCAGCCAGAGCGTGTTGACGCCGAGCTCGGCGACGTAGTCGAGCTTTTTGAGCAGCCCCGCGAAGTCGCCCACGCCGTCATCGTTCGCGTCGAAGAAGCTCTTGACGTGGAGCTGGTAGATCACCGCGTCGCGGTACCAGTGCGGATCGCGCTCGCTCATGCGGCATGCCCCGCAGGATGGACGCGCCAGAGGCCGAACGGCAGCCCGGCGGGATCGAGCCGGATCTGCTGCATCTTGCCCTGCCAGACGAAACGGTGGCCGGTCATGAGATCCTCCGCGTCGAGCGAGGCGTGATCCGGCAGGCCCCACTCCCAGAGCGGCAGCTCCACCGACGCCTCGCGCACATGATGAGGATCGAGGTTCACCGCGACCAGCACGACGTTCGAACGGTCCGGCGTCGCCTTGCGGTACCAGAGCACGGCGTCGTCGAAGGCGTTGTGGAAGGCGAGGCCGAGATGCGACTGCAACGCCGGGTTGGCGCGGCGGATCGCGTTCAGCCGCGCGATCTCGGCTTTGATGTTGCCGGGCCGGTCGCGGTCCCAGGCGCGCAGCTGGTACTTCTCGGAATCGAAATACTCCTCCTTGCCCGGAAGCGCCGCCGCCTCGCAGAGCTCGAACCCCTCATACATGCCCCAGAGCCCCGAGAGCGTGGTCGCCAGGGCGGCGCGGATCAGGAAGCCCGGCCGGCCCGAGCCCTGCAGGAAGCGCGGATTGATGTCGGGCGTGTTGACGAAGAAGTTCGGCCGGAAGAAGTCGCGCGGCGCGGTGGTGGTGAGCTCCGTCAGGTACTCCATGATCTCGCGCTTCTCGTTGCGCCAGGTGAAGTAGGTGTAGCTCTGGCCGAACCCCACCTTGGCGAGGCGATACATCATCTTCGGCCGGGTGAACGCCTCGGAGAGGAAGATCGCGTCGGGGAACTCGGCGCGGATGTCGGCGATCAGCCACTCCCAGAACGGCAGCGGCTTGGTGTGCGGGTTGTCGACGCGGAAGCTGCGCACGCCCTCGCGCGCCCAGAACCGCACGACGTCGCGCAGCGCCTCCCAGAGCGACGGCACGGCGCCCGTCGCGTAGAACTCGACATTGACGATGTCCTCGTACTTCTTCGGCGGGTTCTCGGCGTAGCGCAGCGACCCGTCCGGCCGCCAGGCGAACCAGTCCTTGTGCTCCTTCAGCCAGGGATGATCGGGGCTGCACTGGATCGCGAAGTCGAGCGCGATCTCGAGCCCGTGCGCGTGCGCGGCCGCGACCAGACGGCGGAAGTCGTCGAGCGTGCCGAGTTCCGGGTGGATCGCGTCATGCCCGCCCTCGGCCGCGCCGATCGCATAGGGGCTGCCGGGATCGTCCGGCCCCGCGGTCAGGCTGTTGTTGCGGCCCTTGCGGTTGCTGCGCCCGATCGGATGGATCGGCGTGAAATAGAGCACGTCGAAGCCGAGATCGCGGATCTCCGGCAGGCGGCGGATCACGTCGGCGAAGGTGCCGTGGCGCGTCGGGTCGCCCGACTGGCTGCGCGGAAACAGCTCGTACCACGAGGCGAAGCGCGCCTCGCGCCGCTCGGCATCGACCGGGTGCTCGACACTCGTTGCCGCGAAGGGTCGGTCGTCGGCCGCGCGCATCATCGCCGCGGTGCCGGGGTCGAGCAGCAGCGACAGCCGGAGCGCGCCGTCGGCGGTCGCGAGCCGGTCCGCGAGCGCGGCGAGCGGCCCGCCGGCGCGCCTGGCCGCGGCCGCGACGAGGCGCATGCCCTCCTCGAGCTCGAGTGCCAGGTTCAGCCCGGCCTCGTGCTTCTTCTCGAGCTCCACACGGAACGAGGCGAAGGCGTCGCGCCAGGCGACGATGCGGAACACGTGGCGGCCGAGACGCGCGAGCGGAAAGGCGCCGCGCCAGCGATCGTTCGCGTCCAGCGCGAGCGGGGCTTCGCGCCACGCGGTCTCGTCGGCCGCGCGGTACTGGATCACCGCGGCGAGCGTGTCGTGACCGTCGCAGATCAGGTCGGCCTCGACCTCGACCAGTTCCCCGGCGAGGCGCTTCACCGCGAACCGCCCGCCATCGACCGAGGGCGAGACCGCCTCGATGCCGATGCGCGGCAGGCGCGCAGCCGAGGTCGCGGGCCAGGGGGCGCCGTCCGGTGCGGGGCCGTCGGCGATGCCGGGCGCGCGCACAGGCTCGGTCGGAACGGCGCGGTAGAGGCGCGCCTCGCCGGGACCGAGCACGATCGGCACGCCCGGTGTCAGCGGCGCGCCGTGCGCGGGCAGCACCGGCACCGCAGCGGTGAACCGGCCGCCGAGTGCGGGCAGCAGCAGCGCCGGATCGACACCGGTCGCGGTCGTGTCCGAGGCATTGGCGATGGTCAGGCGGAGCGCGCCTGCGGTGCGCGTGTCCGGCCCGTCCGCGCGCATCAGCGCGACGACCTGTGCGCCCGGGCCGGCGAGGCTGCGTGCGGCCCCGCCCTCGGCGGCGGCGGCGTTGGCGGCACGCAGATCGGCCGAGACATCGAAGCCCGCGCGCTCGCCGGGGCCGTGCGGATCGAGATCGCCGGGCCGGTCGCGCACGGCGTCCCACCGGCGGGTGAAGCCCTTCTCCCACCCCATCGGCACGATCAGTCCGCAGCCGAAACCGGCGGCGATGCGCAGGCGCCGGCGCGCGGCGATCGCGCCCTGTTCGCCCTGCGGCAGCGCCGGCTGCGGCGCGAAGGGCGCGCCGACGACGGCGAGCGCCGGCGCGACCGCGGCGAGGCGCTGCGCCTCCTCGGCCCACCAGCCGGCGCGCAGGTCCCACCAGGCGAGGCTGTCGGCCGTGCGCGTGAAGCCGAGCCCGGCGAGGGAGGCGATCGCGGGCGCCGGCACGCCCGGGGTCCAGGCAAGCCGTGCGGCGGGGATGTCGGCGGCGAACAGCGCACGCCAGAACGAGGTCGGAACGGCATGCGGGGCGAGGCAGCGCAGGCCCGCCACGCCGGCCGCGCGCCAGCGCGCGAGCCGCTCGGCCCACCACGCGGCGAGCGGTTCCGCGGCCTCGGGCCTGGCGCGGCGCATGCCGGCACCGGGCAGATCGCGCCGCGGATCGAGCGGGCCGGCCATGCCGGGCGCCTCGAACCAGTCCGGATGCGTGCGCACCAGCACGCCCGCCTCGGGCGCGCGATCGGTGACGAGGTCGAGCCACAGCGCGAGTCCGTGCCCGCGCGCGCTCTCGCAGAGTCGCGCCAGTGTCGCATCGGCGTCCGCGGTCGCGGCGAGGATCGGATGCGTCCGGTCGTGATCGGCCGTGCGGAACAGATCGCCGGTGCCGTCCGGCGCGAATATGGGCGGCAGCAGCACGGTGTCGAAGCCGAGATCGGCCGACTCGGCGAGGACAGGATCCCAGGCCGGCAGCGGACCGATCAGCAGCGGATGCAACGCGCGCACGCGCGGCGGCGGCGATGCCGGCGCGGATGCCGCGACCTGCTCTTGCGCCACGGTCCTTGTTCTGCGTCGCGATGGCGTGGCGCCGCCCTCGCGATCCAGGCTTCGTATCGTCATTCCCGATGCTCTCCCCGTCCAGGCTCGGGTTTCGGCGACGCCGTTCGGAATGCGCAACGGCATGGGCGTGCCTGCGCCGCGCGATGACGCGCACGCATCAAAGCCACGCGTGGATCGCGACGTGGCTCGTCTGGTTCCACTACGACAGCGCGCGCGCGGCGCGCAACCCGCGCAGGACAAGTCGTGATCAGCGCCGCCGCGGCGTCTCCGCGAGGAAACGTTCGAACGCGGCGAGGGTTTCGTCGCTGACGTGATGCTCGATGCCCTCGGCATCGGCTTCCGCGATCGCCTCCGGCACGCCGATCGCCACCAGGAACGCGACCACCGTCTGATGCCGCGCCTTGACGCGCCGCGCCATCGCGAGCCCCGCCTCGGTGAGGAACACGCCGCGATAGGGGCGCGCATGCGCGAGCCCGTCGCGCTTAAGCCGCGCGATCGTCTTGATCGCCGTGGCGTGCGCCACGCCGAGCCGCCGCGCGATGTCGGTCGGCCGCGCCTCGCCCTCGCGCTCCAGCAGATCGGCGATGATCTCGACATAGTCCTCGGTCAGCGCGCTCGCCCGTGCCGAGCGGGCCGAGGCATGGCGTGCTGCCTCGTCCGGTGCGTCGGCAGGATGCGGGTCGTCCGGGTCGGGCATCGTGCGGTCCGGCAGGTTGCGGGCCCGGCGCCTTAGCACGCGTGAGCGTGACGGACAATTTGTAGAATGTGCTACATTCTATAGGTCCGCAACCAATTTCGAGCCACAGACCCACCTTGACGCTGCTGCTACGTCCCGGTTATCCTCAGCGCGTTGCCGCCACGCATCCCCGCGGAAGCCGTGCCGTGACCGACGTCGCACCCGCCTGCCGTGCCGAACTCCGCCTGCGCCGCCGCGCCGTGCTTGCCGCTGCGCTGGCGCTGCCTGTCTCCGTCGCCGGGGCGCAGCCGCGCGCCGCCGGACCGCTCTCGGTGCTCGCCACCACCGGCATGATCGGCGACCTGGTGCGTGAGATCGGCGGCGAGCGCGTGCGCGTCGAGGTGCTGATGGGCGCGGGCGTGGATCCGCATCTCTACCGCGCCACGCGCGAGGACGTGGCGAAGATGCTGCGCGCCGACGTGATCTTCTACAACGGCCTGCTGCTGGAAGGGAAAATGAGCGACGCCTTCGTGCGCGTCGCGCGTGCCGGCAAACCCGTCTATGCCGTCACCGAGCTTCTGCCCGAGGAGATGCTGATCGAGCCCGAGGGGGCGGACGGGCATTTCGATCCGCATGTCTGGATGGACCCGCGCGCCTGGTCGCGCGCGGCGGAGCTGATCGCGGCGATGCTCGCCCGCCACGACGCGGCCGGGGCCGCGACCTTCGGCGCCAATCTCGCCGCGCTGCTCGCGCGCATCGCCGCGCTCGACGCCTATGCCGAGCAGGCGCTGGCGACGATACCCGAACGCCAGCGCGTCCTGGTCACGGCGCATGACGCGTTCAACTACTTCGCGCGCCGTTACGGCATCGAGGTGCTGGGCATCCAGGGCCTCTCCACCGAGTCCGAGGCCGGCGTGCGCCGCATCCAGGAGCTTGTCGGCGTGCTGGTCGAGCGGCGCATCCCGGCCGTGTTCGTCGAGACCTCGGTGTCGGACCGCAACGTGCGCGCGCTGGTCGAGGGCGCGGCCGCGCGCGGGCACCGTGTCGTCATCGGCGGCGCGCTGTTCTCCGATGCGATGGGCGAGCCCGGCAGCTACGAGGGCACCTATGTCGGCATGATCGACCACAACGTCACCACGATCGCCCGCGCGCTCGGCGGCAGCGCGCCGGAGCGTGGCTTCCAGAACCGCCTCGGGGGGCGGCGCTGACGCATGAGCATCGCGCCGCTGCCCGTGCCGGCGCTCACCGTGCAGCACCTCACCGTCGCCTATACCCGTGCGCCGGTGCTGTGGGACGTCTCCTGGACCGCGCCGCCGAACGGGCTGGTCGCGATCGTCGGGCCGAACGGCGCGGGCAAGTCCACGCTGCTGAAGGCGGTGCTCGACCTGGTGCCGCGGCTCTCGCGCGAGGTGCGGCTGTTCGGCCTCACGCTCGATCAGGCGCGCCGGCGCATCGGCTACCTGCCGCAGCGCGCCTCCGTGGACTGGGACTTCCCGGCGACCGCCTTGCAGGTGGTCGCGCAGGGGCGCTATCCGCGCGTCGGCTGGCTCCGCCCGCTGCCGCGCGCCGAGCGCGAGCGCGCTCGCGCCGCCCTCGCCGAGGTCGGCATGGCCGAGTTCGCCGACCGCCAGATCGGCCAGCTCTCGGGCGGGCAGCAGCAGCGCGTGTTCCTCGCCCGCGCGCTGGCGCTCGAGGCCGATCTCTACCTGATGGACGAGCCCTTCGCCGGCGTCGATGCCGCGACCGAGCGCGCGATCGTCGAGGTGCTGCGCCGGCTCGCGGCCGAGGGCCGCACGGTGATCGCGGTGCATCACGATCTCGCGACGGCACCGCAATATTTCGATCACGTGCTGCTGCTGAACGTGCGCGCGATCGCCGCCGGCCCGATGGCGTCCACCTTCACCGCCGAGAACCTCGCGCGCACCTATGGCGGCCGGCTCAGCCTGCTGGAACGCGCGGTCGCCGCCGCCCAGGCCGGCACGCGGCCGGCCCCGCCGCCGTGACGGTCGCCGACGCGCTGCTGTTCTCGGCCGGCTACAACGCCGCGGTGGTGGCCCTCGGCTGCGCGGCGTTCGGGCTGGCGGCCGGCGCGCTCGGCTGTTTCGTGCTGCTGCGCGGCCGCGCGCTGATCGCGGATGCGGCCGCGCATGCGACGCTGCCCGGTGTCGCCGGCGCCTTCATCCTCGCCGCGCTGATCGGCTGGGATGTGCGCGCCCTGCCGCTGCTGCTCGCCGGCGCTGGCGCGACCGCGGCCCTCGGCGTGGTGCTGGTCAACGCGCTCGCCGGCGGCGGGCGCATCCGCGACGACGCGGCGATGGCGCTGGTGCTGTCGATCGGCTTCGGCATCGGCGTGGTGCTGATGTCGGTGGTGCAGTCGCTGCCCGTCGGCGGGCAGGCGGGGCTGAAGGGCTTCATCCTCGGCCAGGCGGCCGGCATGAGCGCGGCGGATGCGCAACTCGTCGGTGCGCTGGCCGTGCTCGCGCTGCTGCTGGTCGGCGTGCTGTTCCGCCCGCTCGCGGCCCTCTGTTTCGACCGCGGCTTCGCCGCCGCCGTGGGCCTGCCGGTGCGCGCGCTCGACCTCGCGCTGCTCGGGCTGATGCTCGCGGTCACGGTCGCCGGTCTGCGCGCGGTCGGGCTGATCCTGGTGGTCGCGCTGATGGTGATCCCGGCCGCGACGGCGCGACTGCTGACCGAGCGGCTGGAGGCGATGGTGCCGATCGCTGGCGGTGTGGGCGCGGTCTCGGCGTGGGTCGGCGCGGCGCTGTCGGCGACCCTGCCCGACCTGCCGACCGGGGCCACGATCACGCTGGTCGCCTGCGCGCTGTTCCTCGCCGCGCTGCTGTTCGCGCCCCGCCGCGGTGCGCTGGCCTTCGCCGCGCGCCAGGCCATGCTGTCGCTGACGGTGGCGCGCGACCATGCGCTGCGTGCCGCCTTCGAGGCCGCCGAGCGCGCGCCCGGCGCCACGCATCGCTGGGTGGAGCTCGGCCGCGGCGCGGGCTGGTCGCGCTGGCAGCGCGCGGTGCTGCCGCGCTGGCTCGCCGCCGCCGGCTGGGTGCGCGCCGAGGGCGAGCGGATCGCGCTGACGGATGCGGGCCTCGCGCTCGCGCGCGACCTGACGCGGCGGCATCGACTGTGGGAGCACTACATGCAGGCGGCCGGCGGGCTCGGGCCGTGGGCCGCGCATCGCGCCGCCGACGAGGTCGAGCACACCCTGCCGCCCGAGGTCGCGCGCGAGGCCGAGGCGTGGCTCCGCCGAAACGATCCCGCGCGCCTGCCGGCGGAGGGCGCGCTGCCCGCGCCGGGCGAAGCGCCGACGGCGCCGCGATGACCCAGTTCCTCCAGCTCGACCTCGCGGCGATGCTGGCGGCGACCTTCGCCTGCCTGGTCTGCGGCCTGATCGGCAACCTGCTGCTGCTGACGCGCCAGTCCCTGCTCGGGGATGCGATCAGCCACGCGGTGCTGCCCGGCATCGTGCTCGGCTTCTGGGTCTCGGGCAGCAGGGCGGCCCCGCCGCTGGTCGCGGGCGCGATGCTCGCCGCGGTGGCGGCCGCGCTGCTGATCGCGCTGCTCCGGCGCCTGACGCGGCTGGAAGCGGGCGCGGCGATGGGCGTGGTGTTCTCCGGCTTCTTCGCGCTCGGCATCGTGCTGATCGAGGTGAGCGGCGCGCACGCGGTCGATCTCGACGTCGACTGCGTGCTCTACGGCCAGCTCGAGGCGCTGATCTGGCCGGCGGCGTCGGGGCCCGGTTCGCTGCTCGATCCGGCCGCACTCGCCGAGTTCCCCGCCGAGACGACCACGCTCGCCGTGGTGCTCCTGCTGACGCTCGCGCTGCTGGCCGCGTTCTGGAAGGAGCTGCGGCTCGCCTGCTTCGATCCGGATTTCGCGCAGGCGATCGGCTTCGCACCGCGGCGGATGTCGCTGCTGGTGCTGGTGCTCGTCTCGGTGGCGTGCGTGGCGGCGTTCTGGGCGGTCGGCTCGATCCTGGTGATCGCCGCGCTGGTGGCACCCGCGGCGATCGCGCGCCTGCTGACCGATGACTACGCGACGCAGTTCGGCCTGTCCGCGGTCGCGGCGGTCGCGATGGGCGCGGGCGGCTATTGGGTGGCCGCGCTGGCGCCCGCTGCCTTCGGTCTTGGCCACGGGCTCAATGCCGCCGGCATGATCGCCGTGGTCGCCGGCGTGCTGCTGGCGGTCGCCTGGGCGGCCGGCCCCTTCGGCCGGCGCCGTCGGCTCGCCTTGGCCGGTGGTTCCGACTAGACTTCATCGGGCGCAAGGGCGGTTCGGGAACGCCCTCCGCATCCGGCGGGCACGGGGACCACTGCGCGACGATGGACGACACCAAGCGGGTTGCTGGCCTGATCCGGGACTGGCTCGCCCGTGAACGCATCTCCCGCGACCAGTTCGCGTTCAAGACCAGGCTCGGCCGGTCGACCGTCGACAAGCTGCTGGTCGGGCTCTACTCGGACCGCACGCTCGCGATCGTGGAGGCGCACACGGGACTCGTGCTCCGGCCCCGCGCGGATCAGGCCGCTGCCGAGACTGCGGCGCCGCCGCTGCCCCCGCCGGCGCCGCCCGAGGGCCCGTCGATCGCCGTGCTGCCCTTCGCCAACATGAGCGGCGACGCCGCGCATGATCACATCGCCGACGGGCTGAGCGAGGACATCATCACCGAGCTCTCGCGGCTGCGCTGGCTGTTCGTGATCGCGCGCAACTCGACCTTCACCTATCGCGGCCGGGCGGTCGATGTGCGTCAGGTCGCGCGCGAGCTCGGCGTGCGCTATGTGCTGGAGGGCAGCGTGCGCGTGGCGGGGCCGCGCATGCGCGTGACCGGCCAGCTCGTCGATGCCGAGACCGGCAAGCATATCTGGGCCGAACGCTACGACCGCGACCTGACCGACCTGTTCGCGGTGCAGGACGAGATCACCGGCCACGTGGTCGCCGCGATCGAGCCGCATCTCTACGACGCCGAGTCGATCCGTGCCGCGCGTCGCGCGCCGGGCAGCATCGACGCCTGGGGCCTCGTGGTGCGCGCGATCGGGCTCGTCACGCGGGTCGGCCAGCGCCAGAACGAGGAGGCGCGGACGCTGCTGGCCCAGGCGATCGCGCTCGATCCGAACTATGCGCGTGCGCATGCGGTGCTGTCCTGGGCGGTATGGTGGGCAGCACTCTGCTACTGGTGGCCGGACACCGCGGCGGGCTACGCCGAGGCCGGGCGCCACGCCGAGCGCGCGGTGACGCTCGACCCGGCCGAGCCCTGGGCACGCATGATGCTTGGGCTCACGCTCAGCACCGCACGGCGGCACGAGAGCGCGCTCGCCGAGTTCGGCGCAGCCCTCGACCTGAACCCCAACTTCGCACTCGGCCGCACGCTGCACGGCTGGGCACTGTTGCGGGCCGGTCGGTACGACCAGGCAATCGAGGAGACCGGGAAGGCGCTGCGCATGAGCCCGACCGACAGTTTCGCCGGGTTTTACACCTCGATCCGTGGGCTCTCCTTCCTGGCCGCGCACCGGTTCGACGAGGCTCTGCCCTTCCTGCGCGCCTCTGTCGCCACTTTCGCAGAGTACTCCGGCCACTACAACGCGCTGATCTCCTGCTGCGGCCATCTCGGGCTGACCGACGAGGCGAAGGCGTTGATCGCCGAGCGCAACCGGGTCGGGCCGCCGATCCGGGTGGGCGTGCTGCGCCAGAACCTCGCCGGGTTCGCGCATTGCGAGGTGTTCGTCGAGGGTCTGGTGAAGGCCGGCGTGCCGGAGTGACGCGCCCCGCGCGGGCGGGAAAACTTCGGAAAGATCCGGCGATGGCCCCGGAAAGCGGCGGCCGGCAAGGTCCGCGCCGTGAGGGCGGACCGATCCGCCCCGACCGCTTCGGAGAGACCCATGACCGACACCACCGACGCGCTGCGCCGCGCCGCCCCGCTGATCGCCGGCGCCGTGGGCGCGGCCCTGCTGGCGATCGCCGCCTGGTCGGCCGCCGCGCAGCCGGCTGACCGCGGAACCCTCGCGCGCGGCGCGTATCTCGCCGCGATCATGGACTGCGGCGGCTGCCACACCGGCGGCGCGCTGATCGGCAAGCCTGACCCGAAGCTTGCGCTTGCCGGCTCCGAGGTCGGCTTCCAGATCCCCGAGCTCGGCACGTTCTATCCGCCCAACCTGACCCCCGACCGCGAGACCGGGCTCGGGTCCTGGAGCGCGGCGGAGATCGTCACGGCCGTGCGGACCGGCGTGCGACCCGATGGGCGCATCCTCGCCCCCGCCATGCCCTGGCACGCCTATGCCGCGCTGACGGATGCGGATGCCGGCGCGCTCGCCGCCTACCTCAAGAGCCTGCCGCCGGTCCGCAACGCCACTCCACCGATCACTGGGCCGTCCGCGACGCCGCCGGCGCCTTACTTCACGCTCGTCGTGCCCGCGCGCTGATCGTCCGCCGCCGCCCCGAGGACACGCCCCATGAAGCTCTACGGCCATCCCATCTCCACCACCACGCGCCCGATCCTGCTGTTCGCGGCCGAGGCGCGCCTCCCGCTCGATCTCGTCACGATCGACCTGTTCGCGGGCGATCACCTCTCGCCCGGCTTCGCCGCGATCAACCCGAACCGCGCCGTGCCGGTGCTGGAGGACGGCGCGTTCCGCCTCACCGAGAGTTCGGCGATCCTGAAGTATCTCGCCGAGCGCGCGGGCTCGGCGGCCTATCCGGCGGAGCCGCAGGCGCGCGCGCGCACCAATGCGCTGATGGACTGGTTCAATACCGGGTTCTACCGCTCATTCGGCTATGGACTGATCTATCCACAGGTGCTGCCGGACTACGCTTGGCCCAAGGCGGAGATGCAGGCGGCCTCGCTCGCGCGCGCCGAGGCCGAGACGCGCCGCTGGCTCGACGTGCTGGACGCGCATTGGCTGGACGCCGGGACCTATCTCGGCGGCGCGGCGCCCTCGCTCGCCGACTACATGGGCGCGGTCCATGTCGCGAACGGCGAGCTGATCGCGTTCGACCTCGCCCCCTGGCCGCGCATCGGGCGCTGGATCGAGGCGATGAAGGCGCTGCCATCCTGGACCCCGGTGCACGCGGCCTTCGCGGGCTGGTGCGAGATGCAGCGCGCGGCCCGGCGCTACCGCATCGCCGCCTGAGCGGACGGGGACGCGGCCCGACGCCGCGTCCCCTTGAGCCGTCCCGCGCCTCCCGCCAAGCTGTGCCGCGACACAACGCGGGAGCGAACGCCTGTCCTCGAGTTCTGCCACCACGCCCGCCACGGCGCGCGACACGTTCGACCTCGCGATCGTCGGCGGCGGGGTGAACGGCGCGGGCATCGCGCGCGATGCCGCCGGCCGCGGTCTCTCGGTGCTGCTGGTCGAGCAGGGCGACCTCGCCGGCGCGACCTCCTCGGCCTCGACCAAGCTGATCCATGGCGGGCTGCGCTACCTGGAGCACTACGAGTTCCGCCTGGTGCGCGAGGCGCTGGCCGAGCGCGAGGTGCTGCTGCGCGCGGCGCCGCACATCGTCTGGCCGCTGCGTTTCGTGCTGCCGCACCATGCGGGGCTCAGGCCGCGCTGGCTGATCCGCCTCGGCCTGTTTCTCTACGACCATCTCGGCGGGCGGACGCTGCTGCCGGGCACGCGCAGCCTCGACCTGCGGCGCGCGCCGGAAGGAACGCCGCTGCGCCCGGAGTTCACCCACGGTTTCGCGTACTCGGATTGCTGGGTCGAGGATGCGCGGCTCGTCGTTCTGAACGCGCGCGACGCGGCCGATCGCGGCGCGGAGGTGCGCGTGCGCACGCGCTGCGTCTCTGCCGAGCGCGCGGATGGCGCGTGGCGCCTCACGCTCGCAGGCGAGGGGGCGGGCGAGGCGCGGGCGCGCGTGCTGGTCAATGCCGCCGGGCCTTGGGTCGCGGAGTTCCTGACGCGCGGCGCGCGGCTGAACGCGCCGGCCAAGGTGCGGCTGGTGAAGGGCAGCCACATCGTCGTGCGTCGACTGTGGGACGGGCCGCACGCCTACATCTTCCAGAACGCGGACGGGCGGATCTGCTTCGCGATCCCCTACGAGGGCGACTTCACGCTCATCGGCACCACCGACCTAGACTTCATCGGCGATCCCGGCGCGGTTGCGATCAGCGACGACGAGACGCGCTATCTGTGCGCCGCCGTGAGCACGTATCTCGCGCGACCGGTCACGCCGGCGGATGTGGTGTGGAGCTATGCCGGGGTACGGCCGCTCTACGACGACGGCGCGAGCCGCGCCCAGGAGGCCACGCGCGACTATGTGCTGAGCCTCGATGCGCCGACGGGCGCGCCGCCGCTGCTCTCGGTCTTCGGCGGCAAGATCACGACCTATCGCCGTCTCGCCGAGGCCGCGCTCGCCCGGCTCGCGCCGCATCTGCCGATGCGCGGGGCCTGGACCGCGACCGCGCCCCTGCCGGGCGGCGACTTTCCGCACGACGGCGCGCCCGCGCTCGCCGAGCGCCTCAGCGCGCAGCATGCGTGGCTCGCACCCGCGACCGCGCGGCGGCTGGTACGCCAATTCGGCACGGAGGCGTTCCGTCTTCTCGAGGGCGCGGACGGACCCGAACCGCCGCTGGTCGCCGACCTCACGCCGCGCGAGGCGCGCTGGATGATCGAGCGCGAATGGGCGCGCACGCCGGACGACATCCTCTGGCGCCGCACCAAGCTCGGCTTGCGCGCGTCCACGGCCGAGATCGCCGCGCTGGCGCGCTTCATGGGCACGCCCGCCGACATGCCCGGACGGCGCGCCGCGGAATGACCGCTTCAGGGGAGTGCCGATGACCTACGTTCTCGCGCTCGATCAGGGCACCACCTCGACGCGGGCGATCCTGTTCGACGCGGCCCTCACGCCCGTCGCCACCGCGCAGCAGGAGTTCCCGCAGCACTTCCCGCACTCCGGCTGGGTCGAGCACGACGCCGAGGATCTGTGGCGGACCTCGATCGGGACGATGCGCGCGGCGATCGCCCAGGCCGGCATCGAGGCGCGCGCGGTCGCGGCGATCGGCATCACCAACCAGCGCGAGACCGTGGTGGTGTGGGAGCGCGCGACCGGCACGCCGATCCATCGCGCGATCGTCTGGCAGGATCGCCGCACGGCGGAGGCCTGCGCCGCCCTGCGCGAGGCGGGCCACGAGGCGCTGATCACCACGCGCACCGGGCTGCTCGCCGACCCGTACTTCTCCGCGACCAAGATCGCCTGGCTGCTCGACCATGTGCCCGGCGCGCGCGCGGCGGCCGAGGCGGGTGATCTTGCCTTCGGCACGGTGGATTCGTTCCTGGTCTGGCGTCTCACCGGGGGCAGGGTGCACGCGACGGATGCGACCAATGCCGCGCGTACCCTGCTCTGCGACATCCGCACCGGGCAGTGGGACGACGAGATGCTCGCGCTGTTCCGCATCCCTCGTGCGCTGCTGCCCGAGATCCGCGACTGCGCCGCGGAGTTCGGCACGACCGAGCCTGACCTACTCGGCGCCGCCGTGGCGATCCGCGGCATCGCCGGCGACCAGCAGGCGGCGACGCTCGGCCAGGGCTGCGTCGCGCCGGGGATGATGAAATCGACCTACGGCACGGGCTGCTTCGCGCTGCTGAACACCGGAGCGGCGCCGGTCGTGTCGCGTGCGCGGCTGCTCTCGACGATCGCCTATCAGCTCGGCGGACAGCGCACCTACGCGCTGGAAGGCGCGATCTTCGTCGCCGGCGCGGCCGTGCAGTGGCTGCGCGACGGGCTCGGCGTGATCGGCACGGCGGCCGAGACCCAGGCGCTCGCCGAGGCGGCCGATCCCGCGCAGCGCGTGATCCTGGTGCCGGCCTTCACAGGGCTCGGCGCGCCGTGGTGGGACGCGGAGGCCCGCGGGGCGCTCTATGGGCTCACGCGCGGGACATCGCCGCGCGAGCTCGCGCGCGCCGCTCTGGAAAGTGTCGGGTTCCAGACGCGCGACCTGATCGAGGCGATGCGGCGCGACTGGGGCGTGGCCGCCGGTTCCGTGCTGCGCGTGGACGGCGGCATGACCGCGTCCGACTGGACCATGCAGTTCCTCGCCGACATCCTCGGCGCGCCGGTGGACCGGCCCGTGGTGACCGAGACGACCGCGCTCGGCGCGGCCTATCTCGCCGCGCTGCGATCGGGCCTCGCGCCGGAACCCGATGCCTGGGCCGCGCGCTGGCGGGCGGAGCGGCGCTTCGAGCCGGCGATGGCGGCCGATCGTCGCGACGCGCTCTACGCGGCCTGGCAGGATGCGGTGGCGCGCACCGTGTCGCGCCGGTGATGCGCGCGGGCCGGATCGTTCCGCTGCGCCGGGCCATAGATCCCGGCAGGACCCTGGGCAGGATCGGCGCTGCGCATGGCTGAACGTGACCGGGTGGTGATCGTCGGCGCCGGGCCGGTCGGGCTGACGCTCGCGCTGCTGCTCGGCCGCGCCGGCATCCCGGCGGTGGTGCTGGAGGCCGAGGCCGACATCGCCGAGGAGCTGCGCGCCAGCACCTTCCATCCGCCCACCCTCGACATGCTGGACACGCTCGGGCTGGCTGAGCCGCTGATCGCCCAGGGGCTTGTCACGCCGACCTGGCAGGTGCGGATGCACGAGACCGGCGAGCGCGCCGAGTTCGATCTCGGCGTGCTGGCGGCCGATACCGCGCATCCGTTCCGCCTCCAGGCCGAACAGCACAAGCTCTCGCGCCTGCTGCTCGCGGCGCTTGCGGCCGAGCCGCTGGTGGAGCTGCGCTTCGGCCACGCCGTGACCTCGGTCGCGCAGGAGGCGGACCGGGCGCGCGCTGGCGGCGACGGGTTCGCGCTCGACGCCAGCTACGTGATCGGCTGCGACGGCGCGCGCAGCGTCGTGCGCCGCGCCATGGGCCTCGCCTTCGAGGGCGACACCTACCCCGAGACGACCATCCTCGCGACCACGCCGTTCCCGTTCCACGAGGTCATGCCCGGGCTCTCGAACGTGAACTACGTCTGGACCGAGAGCCCGGCCTTCTCCGGCACCTTCTCGCTGCTGCGCGTGCCCGGACGCTGGCGCGCGAGCCTCTACCCGGCCCCGGACGAGACGGTCGAGCAGGCGCTCGCGCCGGCGGCGATCGAGCGCAAGCTCCAGGCGATCCATCCCCGGGCGGAACGCTACGAGGTGCAGGACCTGCGGCCCTACCGCATCCACCAGCGCATCGTGCCGACCTACCGCGTCGGCCGGCTGCTGCTCGCCGGCGACGCGGCGCATCTCAACAGCCCCTCGGGCGGCATGGGCATGAACGGCGGCATCCACGACGCCTTCGAACTCGCCGCCACGCTCGGCGCGGTCTGGCGCGGCGAGGCGGAGGCCGCGCTGCTCGACCGCTACACGCGCCGCCGCCGCCCGGTGGCCGAACGCGAGATCATCGCCCAGGCCGACCGCAACCGCGCGCGCATGCGCGAGCGCGACCCCGCGCGACGGCGCGCGCTGCTCGAGGATCTCCGGCGCACCGCCGCCGATCCGGTGAAAGCGCGCGCCCATCTGCTGCGCAGTTCGATGATCGCCGGGCTGCGCGAGGCCGCCACGATCGCTTGACAGGGAGACCTTGGATGCACCGACGCCTGCTGCTCGCCCTTCCCGCGCTGCTTGCCGCGGCGGGGGTGCGGGCCCAGTCCTGGCCCGCGCGGCCGCTGCGGATCATCGTGCCGTTCCCGCCCGGCGGCACGACCGACTTCATCGCCCGCCTGGTGGCGCAGCGGCTCTCGACCGTGCTCGGCCAACCGGTGGTGGTGGAGAACCGCGCCGGCGCCGGCGGCACGGTCGGCTCCGACCTGATCGCCAAGAGCGCTCCCGACGGCTACGGCTACGTCGTTTCCAACATCGCCGCCCATGGCGTCGGCCCGGCGGTCTATCCGAACATTCCGTACGATGCCGTGCGCGACTTCACGCACATCGCCATGCTGGCCGAGATTCCCTCGGTGCTGGTGGTGAACGTGGACAGCCCGATCCGCGATCTCGCCGGCTTCATCGCCGCGGCCAAGGCGAAGCCCGGCGGTCTCACGGTCGGCTCGCCGGGCAACGGCACATCGAGCCACATCAAGCAGGAGATCCTGAAGCGCGCGGCCGGGATCGAGACCGTGCACGTGCCCTATCGCGGCTCCGGGCCGATGATGAACGACGTCGCCGCCGGGCAGATCGACGCGATGATCACCACGCTGGTGGAGGCCGGGCGCAACCCGCGCTTCCGCCTGCTGGCGGTGACGGCGGCCGAGCGGGTCGAGGGCTGGCGCGAGGTGCCGACCTTCCGCGAGCTCGGCTACCCCGATCTCGTCGCCTCGACCTGGTTCGGCCTGTCGGGTCCCGCCGGGCTGCCACGCGCGATCGTCGAGCGGCTCAATGCCGAGGTGCTGGCGGCGCTGGCCACGCCGGAGATCGCCGCGCGCCTGGTCGAGACCGGCTCGACGCCGCGGCGGATGAGCCCGGCGGAGTACACGGCGTTCCTGACGGCGGAGGTCGCGCGCTGGGGCGCGGTGGTGCGCGCGGCCAATATCACGCTGGGCTGAACCGGCGCGGTCAGCGGCGCGGCAGCACGCCCGCCCGGTCGGCGAGCAGGGCGCGCATCGCGTCGGCCGGCAGGGGGGGCGAGAACAGATAGCCCTGGGCGAGGTCGAAGCCGAGCGTGCGCACGGCATCGCGGTCGGCGCGGGTCTCGACCCCCTCGGCGACCACCTTCGCCTCGAAGCCGTGGCCGAGCTCCACCGCGGCGCGGCAGATCCGGCGCAACGCCTCGTCCTCGGCGCAGCCATGCACGATCGCCCGTTCGATCTTCAGTTCCGCGAAGGGGATGTGGCGCAGCCGCTCGAAGGTGGCGTAGCCGGTGCCGAAATCGTCGATCGAGATCCGGAAGCCGTGCAGCACGGCGCGCGTGGCGAAGGCCTCGGCCGCGGCGAGGTCGCCGATCAGGTCGGTCTCGGTGATCTCGAGGATGAGCCGCTGCTCCACCCCGGGGCCGAGCGCCTTCAGCACCTCGATCAGCCCGGGCCGCAGGATGGTGCGGCCGGCGACGTTGATCGCGGCCGGCAGGTGCGAGCCGGCGCGCGCGCAGAGCGCGAGCGCCGCGCGCGCCGCGGCGACGGTGAGGTCGTGCAGGTCGGCGTCCGCGATCGGGGGCAGGAACGCCGAGGGCGCGAGCACGCCGCGCTCGGGGTGGCGGATGCGCGCCAGCGCCTCCATGCCCGCGATCAGGTCGTTGCGGAGATCGATCTTCGGCTGGTACCAGAACTCGACCCAGCCGTTGTCGAGGGCGGCGCGCAGCAGTCCGGGCTCGACCGGCTCGACCCGGTGCGGCGGCGCGACCTCGACCGCGCCGCCGAAGGCGGAAACCACGGCCTCGAGCTCGCGCCGGCGGAACGGCTTGCGCAGCGTGCCGCCGATCTCCACCCCGGCGCGCTCGCCGATCCGGCGCGCGTGGTCGAGCACCGATCCCGAATGGCCGCTCATCAGCACCACCCGGCCGGAAAAGCCACGGTCGTGCAGCAGGCTGAAGATCTCGACGGCGTCGCTGTCGCCGAGCGAGAGATCGAGCAGCAGCAGGTCGGGGTGCGGGGCCTCGAGCGCCCGGAGCAGAGCCTCCTTCGAGGTCATGCCCTGCGCGTCGATGCCGAGCTTGCGGAGCTGCGCCGTGACGACCGTGCAGATGTCCACGTGGTCGTCGACGACGATCGCCGTCCGGACACCGGGGGCCGACTGGCCTTGGTTCTCCTCGGGTCGGTCGGCCGTTCCTGGCGCCATGGGGATTGCGTGGGCTCCACTGAGGTCCCGCGAGGATGGGCCCGGCTTCCTAATACTCCATTATTGCGTGTAGTGCCTACCGCAAGGGTTGCGGCTTGCTTCTTCGCGGCACGGCGTCCGTGGCTCGAAATCGAGGCCCTGCCGCGGGGGCTTGTGCGCGCCGCGACCAACGGGAGCGGCGCCCTGATGGGGTGCGCGAGGGGCCTTGCGGCCCCTCGCCTGTTTTCCTTTACGTCCCGATCCCCCCGACGGCGACGTACTTCACTTCGAGATACTCCTCGATCCCGTATTTCGATCCCTCGCGGCCAAGCCCGCTCTCCTTGAAGCCGCCGAAGGGGGCGATCTCGGTCGAGATCACGCCCTCGTTCACGCCGACGATGCCGTATTCCAGCGCCTCCGAGACGCGGAAGATCCGTCCCACGTCCCGCGCATAGAAATACGCCGCCAGCCCGAACTCGGTGTCGTTGGCGAGCCGGATCGCTTCCTCCTCGGTCTTGAAGCGGAACAGCGGCGCGACCGGGCCGAAGGTCTCCTCGTGGAAGATCTTCGCCCCCGCCGGCACCTCGGCGAGCACGGTCGGCTCGAAGAAATTGCCGCCCAGCGCGTGCCGCCGCCCGCCCGTCAGGATCTTCGCCCCGCCCCTCACCGCGTCCTCGATGTGCTCCTCGACCTTGGCGACCGCGGCGGCGTTGATCAGCGGCCCCTGGACCACGCCGGGCTCGGTGCCGGGGCCCACCTTCATCGCCTTGGCGGCGGCCGCGAGCTTCTCGGCGAACGCCTCATACACGCCCTCCTGCACCAGGATGCGGTTGGCGCAGACGCAGGTCTGGCCGGTGTTGCGGAACTTCGAGGCCAGCGCGCCCTGCACGGCGGCATCGAGATCGGCGTCGTCGAAGACGATGAAGGGCGCGTTGCCGCCGAGCTCCATGCTCACCTTCTTCACCGTCTGCGCGCACTGCGCGATCAGGATCTTGCCGACCTCGGTCGAGCCGGTGAAGGAGAGCTTGCGCACGATCGGGTTCGAGGTGAGTTCCTTGCCGGTCTCGGACGAGGGGCCGGTGATGATGTTCATCACGCCCGGCGGCATGCCCGCGCGTTCGGCCAGCACGCCGATCGCGAGCGCCGTGAACGGCGTCTGGCTCGCGGGCCGCACCACGCCGGTGCAGCCGACCGCGAAGCCGGGCGCGCATTTGCGCGTGATCATGGCGGCGGGGAAGTTCCAGGGCGTGATCGCGGCGAACACGCCGACCGGCTCCTTCATCACCAGGATGCGCCGGCCCTTCTGGTTGGTCGGGATCATGTCGCCGTAGGCGCGCTTGCCCTCCTCGGCGAACCACTCGACGAAGGAGGCGGCATAGACGACCTCGCCCTTCGCCTCGGCGAGCGGCTTGCCCTGCTCGGAGGTCATCAGCAGGGCGAGATCGTCCGCGTTCGCGATCATCAGGTCGAACAGCCTGCGCAGCACGGCGCTGCGCTCCTTGGCGGTGAGCGCGCGCCAGGCGGGATAGGCGCGGTTGGCGGCCTCGATCGCGCGGCGGGTCTCGGCCGCGCCGAGCGCGGGCACGGTGCCGATGATCTCGCCGGTGGCGGGGTTCGGCACGGGGATTGTCTTGCCGCTGTCGGCCTCGATCCACTTGCCGTCCACCAGGCAGGCTTGGCGGAACAGGCTCGGGTCCTTGAGCGGCAGGGGCGCGGCTTGGTTGAGCATGGGATGGTCCTCCCCACAGGTTCGGGGCGGACGATAGACCCGGGCCGAGCCCGGGTCCAACCGGGCGGCTACTCCTCGAGCCGGGCGAGCCCGATCCGCGCGAGATGCGCGAACAGGAAGGTCAGCGCCTCGTCGGCCGTGACTTCCCAGACGCGCGTGGTGTGGCCGGCATCCACCACGCGCAGCTCCAGCGCGTCGGGCTGGTGGCGGAACAGGGCCTTGGCGAGCCGCGCGGCCTCATAGGCGATCTCCAGCCGGTCGTCGTCGCCGGCGGCGAGGTAGAGCGGCACGCGGAGCGGCTGGGCGAGGTAGCTGGGCAGCAGCGCGGGCCACGCCGCGCGGGTCCAGGCAGCGAGGTCGAAGCTGCCGTCGGGCCCGGCGAAGGCCGGGCTGCGGCGGGCGGCGGAGAGTTCCGGCGGCTCCTCGGCATAGATCGCCGGCGCCCACAGGGCCGCGGCACCGAACAGCTCAGGGTGCTTCAGCACGATCCGGAGCGCGCCGTAGGCACCGGCCGAGAACCCGGCGATGGCGCGGCCCTCGCGCGTGGTCATCACGGGATATTTGCGCGCGACATCGGCGAGCAGGTCGGAGACCACCGTCGTCTCGGCGCGGGCGAAGGGGCTGTCGATCCACCAGGTGTTGGTGGCACCCGGCATCACCGCGATCAGCCTGGGCAGCCGTCCCGCGCGCACGCCGTCCTCGATCGCCTGCCAGAGCCGGATGCGTCCGGCCCAGGAGTGCTCGTCGCCGCCGGCGCCATGCAGCAGCACGAGCAGCGGATAGGGGCCGCGCGCGGGATCGTAGCCGTCGGGCAGGAAGACGTTGTAGCGGAGCGCCGGGCCTGCCTCGGTCTCGACCCGATCGGGCACCACGCGCCATTCCGCCGCGGCGGGTGCTGCGAACGCGACCAGCGCCAGCAGGACCGCCAGCGCCCCCCCGAGCCGACGAAACAGACCGGTCCCCCGCAAACTCACTCCACCGTCACGCTCTTGGCCAGGTTGCGCGGCTGATCGACATCCGTCCCCTTCAGCACGGCGGCATGATAGGCGAGGAGCTGCACCGGGATCGAGTAGACGATCGGCGCGACGAAGGGGTGCGTGTCGGGCAGCGGGATCGTGTGGGCGCAGAGATGCGCGAGCCGCTCGCAGCCGGCGCGATCGGAGAGCAGCACGACGCGGCCGCCCCGCGCATGCACCTCCTGCACGTTCGAGGCGGTCTTCTCGAACAGCCGCCCCGGCGGGGCGACCACCACCACCGGTACGTGCTCGTCGATCAGCGCGATCGGCCCATGCTTCATCTCGCCGGCCGGGTAGCCCTCGGCGTGGATGTAGCTGATCTCCTTGAGCTTGAGCGCGCCCTCCATCGCCACCGTCCAGGCCGTGCCGCGCCCCAGGTAGAGCACGTCGCGCGCCTCGGCGATCTCGGCCGCGACGGCGGCGATGCGTTCGTCGAGCTCGAGCGCCTCGGCCGCCTTGCCGGGGGTCTCGATCAGCGCCTGGGCAAGCTCGGCGGCGGCCGCGCCGGTGAGCGCGCCGCGCGCCCGGCCCGCCGCGACCACCAGGCAGGCGAGCGCCGCAAGCTGGGTGGTGAACGCCTTCGTGGAGGCGACGCCGATCTCGGGCCCCGCGAGGGTCAGCAGTGCCGCGTCGCTCTCGCGCTCCATCGCGCTCTCGCGCACGTTGACGACCGAGATGACGCGCTGCTCCTGCCCCTTGGCCCAGCGCAGCGCGGCGAGGGTGTCGACCGTCTCGCCCGACTGGCTGACGCAGAGCACGAGCGCGCCGGGATCGAGCACCGGCTCGCGGTAGCGGAACTCGGAGGCGATCTCGGCAGTGGCCGGCAGGCGCGCGACCTGCTCGAACCAGTCGCGCGCCACCTGCCCGGCATAGAGCGAGGTGCCGCACGCGACGATCGAGACGCGCGGGATGCGCGCGAGATCGACCGGCAGGTCGGGGAGCGTGATCTGGCGCGTCGCCGGATCGAGATACGTCTTGAGCGTGTCGCCGATCACGGCCGGCTGCTCGTGGATCTCCTTCTGCATGAAGTGGCGGAAATTGCCCTTCCCGACCATGGCGCCGGAGACCGCCGTGCGCTTGATCGGCCGCTTCACCGGACGGTCGGCGTGATCGAAGATCTCGGCGTGGTCGCGGGTGACGACCGCCCAGTCGCCCTCCTCCAGGTAGCTGATCCGCTCGGTCAGCGGCGCCAGCGCCAGCGCGTCGGAGCCGACATACATCTCGCCATCGCCGTAGCCGATCGCGAGCGGCGAGCCGCGGCGCGCGGCCATGATCATGTCGTGCCGGCCGGCGAACAGCACGGCGAGCGCGAAGGCGCCCTCGATCCGCTTCAGCGTCGCCGCCATCGCCTCCTCGGGCGTGGCGCCGGCGGCGAGATCGCGGTCGAGCAGGCGCGCGACCGTCTCGGTGTCGGTCTCGGTCTCGAACTCGGCGCCCGCCTCGGTCAGGGCCGATTTCAGCTCGCTGTGGTTCTCGATGATGCCGTTGTGCACCACCGCGACCCGGCCCGTGGCGATCGGGTGGGCGTTGGTCTCCGAGGGCCGCCCGTGCGTCGCCCAGCGGGTGTGGCCGATGCCGGTGGTGCCGGGCAGCGGGAACTGATCCAGCCGCGCGGCGAGGTTGGCGAGCTTGCCCTCGGCGCGGCGGCGCTCGATGTGGCCGTTCACCAGCGTGGCGATGCCGGCGCTGTCGTAGCCGCGGTATTCGAGCCGGCGCAGCGCCTCGACCAGGAGGGGCGAGGCGGGGTTGCGCCCGACGACGCCGACGATGCCGCACATCAGCCCTTCTCCTTGCAGCGCGCGCGGAACGCCGACGCGCGGTTGGGTTTGTCGGTCTGGCGGGCGCGCCCGAACGCCATCGCATCCGGGGCGACGTCCGCGGTGATGGTAGAGCCGGCAGCGATGAAGGAACCGTCACCGAGGCGGACGGGGGCCACCAGGGTCGCGTTCGAGCCCACGAACACGCCGTCGCCGATGGTGGTGCGGTGCTTGGCGACGCCATCGTAGTTGCAGGTGATGGTGCCCGCGCCGATGTTGGCACCCGCGCCGATCGTGGCATCGCCGAGATAGGCGAGGTGGTTGGCCTTGGCGCCCTCGCCGAGCGTGGCGTTCTTCAGCTCGACGAAATTGCCGACATGGGCACCCGCGCCGATCTCGGCGCCCGGGCGCAGCCGCGCGAAGGGGCCGATCGTCGCGCCCGGGCCGACCCGGCACGCTTCCAGATGCGAGAAGGCGCGGATCTCGGCGCCATCCTCCACCGTCACACCGGGACCGAACACCACGTTCGGGTGCACCGTGACGTCGGCGCCGAGGCGGGTGTCCCAGGACAGGAACACGGTCTCGGGGGCGACCAGCGTGGCGCCGGCGTCCATCGCGGCGGCGCGCAGCCGACGCTGCACCACGGCCTCGGCGGCGGCGAGCTCGGCGCGGGAATTGATGCCGAGCACCTCCTCGGCCGGCGCCTCCGCAGGGGTGACGCGCGCGCCCTCGGCGCGGGCGATGGCGACGATGTCGGTGAGGTAGTACTCGCCCTTGGCATTGGCGTTGCCGACCTGGCGCAGCCAGCGCAGCAGGTCGGCGGCCGGGGCGCAGAACAACCCCGCGTTGCAGAGCCCGACCGCGCGCTCGGCCGCATCGGCGTCGCGCCACTCGACGATGCGGGTGACGAACCCATCCTCGCCGAGGATCACCCGGCCGTACTGGGCCGGGTCGGCGGGGCGGAAGGCGAGCAGGGCGAGGCCAGCGCCGGTCTCGCGCCGCCGGGCGGCGAGCGCCCGCATGGTCGCGGGGCGCACCAGCGGCACGTCGCCGTAGAGCACCATCGCCTCGCCCCGGGTGGCCGCGAGCGCCTCGGCGGCGGCGAGCGTCGCGTGCGCGGTGCCGAGCCGGTCGTGCTGCACCACGCAGGGATGCGGGGCGACGACGGCGCGCATGGGCGCGAAGGCGGGCTCCGGCCCGGCGACCACGACGGCGCGGCCGAAGCCGGCCTCGGCGCAGGCGTCGATCAGGTGGGCCACCATCGGGCGGCCGGCGAGGCGGTGCAGGGGCTTGGGCGTGGACGAGCGCATCCGTGTCCCAAGACCTGCGGCCAGGATCACGGCGAGCGCATCAGGGAGGGGATCTGGATGCGTCACGGCGGCGCAGGTTGTGCCGCAGCCGAGACGGTGCTGTCAAAGGACGATCCGGTCACTTCGCGTTTCGCGATGCAACGCGATCAGCGATCGGCGGCCTCCGGCGGCCAGACGACGGTGAAGCGTTCGAACACGACCTCGATCCCGTCATGCATCGCGAAGCCGTCGCGCGCCGCCTGGCGGGCAAAGTAGCGGCGATGCTCCGCGAGCCAGTGGGCCCGGCTGCGGTCGCCCTCGCCCTCGTCCCAGGCAAAGGCGTCATCGACCGAGATCAGCGGCCCGATGCGGAGCTCCGTGGTGCGCCAGATCAGGCGCGGCCGCCCCGCGCCATCCACCACCACGACGTGGCCGCCGAGCGTGGGTGTCTCGGCCCCGGCAGCCATATCGCGAGCGAGAAAGGCGGTCGCCCGCTTCCGGCCGGCGAGCACGAGCTCGGCCAGTTCGTCCGCCAGCGCGGGGCTGTCGCCGAAGGAGACGACCTCGTAGGCGTCGTGATCGGGTCCGCCGGCGGCCCGGAAGTCCCGCCAGAACGCTTCGATCGCGGGCGAGCGCACGGGGTCTAGAGCCTGATCCATTTACGGTGAAGCATAGCCTGCGTGCCGGAAGTAGTTGGCGCATTCGGTGGGTGAGAACTCGCCGAGCAGGGCGCCGATGCGGTGCCATACGGTGGCGATGGATCGCTCGTCGGCCTTTCGCAGCAGGGTCTTGAGCTTGGCGAACATCATCTCGATCGGGTTCAGGTCCGGGCTGTAGGGCGGCAGG